>JBJMLC010000143.1:0-39371 GCA_045805485.1 Solirubrobacteraceae bacterium
CAACGTTTGGCGTTTGCGTCGCGAGGGGTGTGACTGAACCGCCATTCACCGCCGACAGACGCGCCGGAGAGCGCCCGCGCGGTCGCTCCTGCCGGGGCCGGCGAACAACGCGGGCGCGCATGCGCCCGGCCCTAACCGACTTCGGCCGGCTCTTCCTTGCCTGCCAGCCTCTCGCGCCCGCGCCGCACCGCGGCGATGAACTTGGAGAGGTTGACCTCAAGCGTGTTGAGGATCTCGTCGGCGTAGTCCTCGGCGCCCAGACGGATCTCACGCTCGCGCGCCCGGGCCTCCTCGATGATGTCCTCGGCGGCGCGCTCGGCCTGCTTGGTGATCTCCTCCTGGGAGACCATGCGCTCCTGGCGCTCACGCGCCTCGTGCATGATCCGCTCGGCCTCACGCTTGGCCTCGGCGAGCATCTCCTGGCGCTCCTTGACGATCCAGCGAGCCTGCTTGATCTCCTCAGGGATCGTGGCCCTCATCTGGTCCAGAATGTCGTAGATCTCCTCCTTGTCCACGCGCACCTGATCCGTCAGGGGTACGGGCTTGGCGTTATGAACCAGATCGTCGAGCTTGTCTATCAGTACAAGGACATCCATCGGGACCTCTGTTTCGTCAGCGGCGTAGCCGTTCCTTCAATGCGGTCGCGACCTCTGCCGGCACCAGCTCGTCGATCTCGCCACCGAAGGTGGCCAGCTCTTTGACGCCGCTGGAGCTCAGGAAACTGTACTTGGCCGAGGCCATCAGGTAAACGGATTCGATCTCGGGGGCCTGCATATGGTTGAGCTGGTTCATCTCCAGCTCGTACTCGAAGTCGGATATCGCGCGCAGTCCCTTGACGATCGTCATGGCCCCCCGCTCCCGGGCGAACTCCACCAGCAGCGTGCTGAAGGGCTCGATTGAGATGTTGGGCAACCCGCGGGTGGCGTTGGTCAGGAAGTGCACGCGCTCCTCGGTGCTGAAGATCGTCTTGCCCTTGCGCCACGGCAGGTTCACCACGGCCACCACGACGGTGTCGTACATGGCTGAGGCGCGACCGATCACGTCCAGGTGCCCGTTGGTCACCGGGTCGAACGTCCCGGGACACAGGGCTATCCGGTTATCAGGGGCCAAAGAAATCTCTCAGGTGTCGTTGTCGGTGGGCAGGCGGTAGATCTCGATCAGCGTGTCGCCGTAACGGCGCTCGTCGGTCGTGGCGCGAAGCTCGAGCTTGAGCGGTCCGCGTCGGTCACTCTCGACCACGACCCGAGCGCCCGGCGCAAGGACCGGCACCAACGCCGGTGAAAGGTGCCGACCAAGCGCCGTCGCTTGGCTGTATGGGGGGTCCAGGAACACCAGATCGTATTGACGTCCGTAGTCACGTGCGCCACGGAGAAAGGGCAGGGCTCGCTGGTGGCGTATCTCAGCGCTCACGCCGAGGGGGGCCAGGTTGCGCCGGATGACCCTGATGGCGGTCGCCGAGGAGTCCACCAGCGTGGCCAGCCGGGCGCCACGAGACAGCGCCTCGATGGCCAGCGCGCCCGAGCCCGCGAACAGGTCAAGGACGGTCGTCCCCTCCACGTCGCCGAGGATCGAGAACACGGCCTCTCGCACGCGTTCCGGGGTGGGCCGCGTGGCCTGGCCCCGCGGGGCCGTGAGGGTGCGTCCGCCAAACCGCCCGCCGATGACCCTCATCGGGGGAGACGGCTCTCAGGCGCGGCGCTCACGCTCTGATGGGCGCCGCGGCCTCCGCGCCCAGGGAATGTTCCAGGGCGTCGCCAAGCAGGGCGTGCTCAGGCAGCTCAAGGTCGGGATCGCTGGACACCACGGCGCGGGCGCAGTCGGCCGCGCGGTCAAGCAGCTCGGCGTCCCGGGGGAGCTCCGCGACCCGGAAGCCGGCGACGCCGTGCTGCCGGGTGCCGGCCAGCTCGCCCTCGCCCCGCAGGCGCAGATCGATCTCGGCCAGTTTGAAGCCGTCGCTGTTACCGGCCACCGCCTGCAGGCGGGCCGAGCCCTTCTCGCCGAACAGCAAACACAGGGACGGGTGCGGCCCCCGACCGATGCGACCGCGCAGCTGGTGGAGCTGAGAGATGCCGTAACGCTCGGCGTCCTCCACCAGCATCACGGTGGCGTTCGGCACGTCGATGCCCACCTCGATCACCGATGTGGCCACGAGCACGTCAGCGGCGCCCGATGCGAAGGAGGCCATCGCGGCCTGCTTGGCCGCAGGCCGCATCTGTCCGTGCAGCAGTACGACCTGGAAGTCCCGCAGCTCGCCGGAGCGCAACCGCTCGAACTCCACCGTGGCCGCCCGCGCCTGGAGCACCTCTGACTCCTCCACCAGCGGACAGACCACGAACGCCTGGCGGCCCTGACGTAACTCGTCCCGCAGGCGCTCATAGGCGCGTGCCCGCTCACGCTGCGTGCCGCACACGAACGTCTGCACGGGCTGCCGTCCCCTGGGCAGCTGTCGAAGCAGCGTGAACTCCAGGTCGCCGTACCCGGCCAGGGCCAGGGTCCGGGGGATCGGCGTGGCGGTCATGTGCAGAAGATGTGGAGATTCACCCGCAGCGCCCTTGCGATCAAGGGCCGCCCGCTGGGCCACACCGAAGCGGTGCTGCTCGTCGACCACCGCCACCCCGAGCCGGGCGAACTGAACCGACTCCTCAATCAGAGCATGGGTGCCCACCACCAGCGCCAACTCCCCGCTGGCCAGCTTGGCTCGCAGCTCTCCCGCCCGGCGAGCGGGAGTTGACCCCGTCAAGAGGCCCATGGAGATGGGCTCCGATCCCAGGAGGAGCTGGAGGGTCTGGAAATGCTGCTCGGCCAGCGTCTCCGTCGGCGCCATCAGCGCACCCTGGAGGCCGTGCTCCACGGACCGGAGCAGCGCGTACAGAGCGATCACCGTCTTGCCTGACCCCACCTCGCCCATGAGAAGACGCTGCATCGGCCGGGGCCGGGCCAGGTCGCGGTCGATCTGAGCCAGCGCCCGCTGCTGATCGTCGGTGAGCTCGAACGGGAGGCCCTCGGCCAGCCAGCGCGTCGTCAGGCTCGCCTCTCCGTCCAGCACCGGCGCGGTGCTCGCCCGCTCACGGAGGAGCCGGCGGCGGCGCAGCACCAACTGGGCCAGGAGCAGCTCCTCGAAGGCGAGCCGGTCCCTGGCCATCTCCGCCTCCTCCGCACCCCGCGGGAAATGCGCGGCCGTCAGCGCCGCGGTCCGGTTGGGCAGACGCTCAACCGCGCGCATGTGGGCCGGCAGCGGCTCAGGGATATCGCGAAGCCTGGACGTGTGCTGTCGCACCTGGGCCAGGATCTGCGTGGAGGACAGGCCGTCGGTGGCCGGGTAATGGGCGACCGCCCCACCCACCGCTCCCTCGCCTCCGATGGTGCCTCCGGCCGGGGCCTCCGGCGTGCGGGCGTGGGCCTGGACGCCGAACCGGGTGCGCCCCTGGCAGCGTCCGTGCAGGACGAGCCTGGTCCCGGGTGGGTACGCCTTGGCCAACCACGGCTGGTTGAAGAACGTGGCCTTGATGGCCCCGGTGCCATCCCCCACCATGGCCTCCACGATGGGGCGCATGCCCCGGCGGCGGACCGACCGCGAGGAGATGCTCCGTACCTCCACCACGACCGTGGCACTCTCGCCAGGCACGAGCTCAGACACCGTCCGCGCCTCCCGGCGGTCCCGGGGCAGGTGCTCGAGCAGGTCGCCGACGGTGTGCAGTCCGAGCACGTCCGCGGCGTGCCGGGCCTTGCCTCCGGTCAGGACGAGCGGCTCGGCCAGCCGCGAGGGGCGCGGCCAATGCACGGGGGCGGCCATGAGCTCGTCGCGCGCGAGCTCATGCGTGGAGGCAAACGCGGTGGGTACCACGCCTAGATGATGATCGGACCGGCGGCGCCACCTATTCGGCGGACAGCAACCACCAGTAGTTTCGCTGGCCGCCCTCTGAGAGCTCGAGCTCCACCCCGTCATGGGCCAGCGCATGCACCGCGTCGTCGTCCAGGGGCGCATCCACCCCGCGCAGGCAGGTGATCAGCTCGGCGTCGGCGGCCAGCCGCTCGATCACGTCGCCCAGGGCGGCGCGCGGCTCGCCCCACACGACCATCTCCTCCTCGACGAACCCGATGGCATCTCCCTGGTGGAAGCGGCCCCGAGGATCGTCTCGGGCCGCCGGGGCCACGGCGCCCGTGCGCACCCTGTCCAGCGCCGCCTGCATGGCCTCTGCGTTCTCGTCGGCACCGCGCTCGGGGTCAAGACTCACCGCGGCGGCCAGACCGGCCTGAGGTGAGCGCGAGGCCACCACCTTGACCACCCGGTCCGACAGCGCGGCCGCCCGCTCGGCTGCCATCACCACGTTGGGACTGTTGGGCAGCACCACCACCTCCTCGGCGGGGATGGCATGGATGGCGGCCAGCAGCTCGTACGTGGAGGGATTTGACGTCGGCCCGCCGTCCAGTGCCCGCACGCCGAAGGACTCGAACAGCCTGCGCATGCCGGGCCCGCTGGCCACGGCCAGTGCGCCGCTCCTCACTGTGCCGTTGAGCGCGGCCAGCCGCTCGTCGCGCATCCGCACCTGTTCGTGCATGTCGGCCACGTCCAGGTGCGAGACGGTGCCGGCAGCGCTGAACAGCCCGGTGGCGGCATCGGGCTCGTCGGTGTGGACATGCACCTTGAGCGTCGTCTGGTCGCCCACCACGAGCACCGAATCGCCCAGGTCCTCAAGTGCCCGCAGGTAGGTCCGAGCGTCCAGGTCGGTGCCCGTGACGGCGAAGTTGGTGCAGTACCGGTACGTGCCAGAGGAGTGCTGCGGGTGGGTGATGCGCGCCGCTGCCTGGTGCTCGATCGTCGGCGGCACGGTTCCCCGCAGCGCCCCGATGATCCCGGCCAGGAGGACCGTGACGGCGAAGCCGCCGGCATCGACCACACCGGCCTCCCGGAGCACCGGCAGCAGGTCCGGACCGCGTTTGACCGACTCCTGTCCGGCCTCCAGGGCCTGCTCGATGACCTCGGCGATGACCCTGTCCTGCTCCTCGGCGGTGGCCTCCGGTCCCAGACGGGCGTCCGGCATGTGGGCCACCTCCGAGGCCAGCCGGACCGCCATCTCCCGCACCACCGTGAGGATCGTGCCCTCGGCAGGCTCACGCACCGACCCGTACGCCTGGTCGGCCGCGCGGGCCAGCGCGGCCCCGATCAGAACCGGATCGACCAGCTCGCCCGGCCGGCTGGCCAGCTCCTCGGCCGCCCCGCGGATGAGCTGAGACAGGATCACCCCGGAGTTGCCGCGGGCGCCCAGCAACGCCGCCCGGGCCACGGAGGCCACGATCTCCTCTCGGCCGATGTCGTCGATCGTTCGCTCCTCAGAGGCGCTGCTCAGCCGGTCCAGCTCCTGGAGGACGGCTCGCAGGGTGAGCACCATGTTGTCCCCGGTGTCGCCATCAGCCACAGGAAAGACGTTGAGGTCATTGACCTCCTCCCGGCGCGCCTCCAGGGCGTCGAGAGCCGCCTGCACAACCACACGGAAGCGGACTAGGCTGGGGTCGGACAACGGTCCGGCGGCGGCCCTAGGCCGCCTTGACTACCTTGCCGGCCTTCAGACAGCGGGTGCAGACGTAGACACGTCGGGGCGTGCCGGAGTCCATGATCCGGACACGCTGGAGGTTCGGCTCGAACCGCCGCTTGGTGGCCACCATCGAGTGGCTGCGGCTGTGCCCGAACGCTGGAGCTTTTCCGCACACGTGACAGACCTTGGACATCGCGGGCGAGTATATCCCGGGGTCTTCTCAGACACTCACGCCGGGGCGGCGCGCCGGGGCGCCGCGAGCTGGGCCTTGACCTCCAGGGCGGCCAGAGCGGCCTCGGTCGCATGGGCTCCAGTGTCCCGCTTGGAGCCGCCCTGAACTCGCTCCAGCGCCTGCTCCATGCTGTCCACGGTCAGGACGCCGAATCCGCAGGGCACGCCAGTCTCAAGCTGAACCTGGGCGATCCCGCGGGCCGCCTCGCCGCACACGTAGTCGTAGTGGTCGGTCTCCCCGCGGATCACGGCGCCCAGGCACACGACGACCGCGTACCGGCCTGAGGATGCGGCGTACTTGGCAATCAGGGGAAGCTCGAAGGCTCCCGGGACCTCGAACCGGTCGACGTCCTCGATGCCGGCCTCGGCCAGGGCGGCCCGGGCGCCATCCTGGAGACGCTGCGCCAGCTCTGGATAGAACGTGGCCACGCACAGGGCCACGCGGCGTTCACTCATCAGATGGTTCGTCGGCCGCGGGGGCCGGCAAGACGCCGCGGAGCTGCTCCTCGTGGAGCATCTCCTCGTCCAACCCCAGGCCCTGATGGTGCAGGGTGTGCCCCAGACGGTCGCGCTTGGCGCGCAGGTAGGCCTCGTTATGTGGATTGGCCACGTGCTGGATGGGGATCTGATCGCTCACGGACAGGCCGTACCCGGCCAGACCGGAGATCTTCTTGGGGTTGTTGGTCAGGATGCGGATCGAGCTCAGGCCGAGGTCGGTGAGGATCTGGGCCCCGATCCCGTAGTCACGCAGGTCCGCCGGCAGGCCCAGCCTGAGGTTCGCATCGACGGTGTCAAGACCTTCCTCCTGGAGCTTGTAGGCGCGCAGCTTGTTCAGCAGTCCGATCCCGCGCCCCTCCTGGCTCAGATAGAGCAGGACCCCGCAGCCCTCTCGCTCGATCATGGCCAGGGCGGACTCCAGCTGCTGCCCGCAGTCACAGCGCAGCGAGTGGAATACATCGCCGGTCAGGCACTCGGAGTGCACACGCACCAGCACATCCTGGGCACCCTCGACCTCACCCTTGACCAGCGCCACATGGTGCTTGTTATCGACCAGCGAGCGGTATCCGACGGCTGAGAACTCCCCGAAGGCGGTGGGAAGACGGGTGGAGACAACGCGCTCGACGAGCTTCTCGGTGCGCCGTCGGTAGGCCACCAGGTCGGCGACCGTGATCATCTTCAGCCCGTGGCGGCGGCAGTAGGAGTCCAGGTCAGGAACCCTGGCCATCGTGCCGTCGTCGTTCATGATCTCGCAGATCACCCCGGCGGGGTTCAGTCCGGCGAGACGAGCCAGGTCAACCGCGGCTTCGGTCTGACCCACGCGCTCCAGCACTCCCCCCTCCTTGGCCTTTAGCGGGAACACGTGCCCGGGCTGGACGAGTTCGCGCGGGCTGGTGCTGGGATCGATGGCCACCTGGATTGTCCGGGCCCGGTCGGCAGCCGAGATCCCGGTGCTCACACCGGTGCGAGCCTCGATCGACACGGTGAACGCCGTTTCGAACGCCGACTCGTTCTTGGCCGCCATCAGGTTCAGGCCCAGCTCGTCGCACCGCTCGGATGTCAGGGCCAGACAGACGAGTCCCCGCCCCTCCTTGGCCATGAAGTTGATGGTCTCCGGGGTCACGAATTGCGCCGCCACCGTGAGATCACCCTCGTTTTCACGGTTCTCATCGTCGACGACGACAACCATCCTGCCCTGGCGAATGTCCTCCAGGGCATCCTCCACGGTGGCAAACGCCGCCTCGGCGCGGCTGCTCATCTGGTGGCCGCCAGCTTCTCGACGTACTTGGCCAGGACATCCACCTCCAGGTTCACGTTGCTGCCGACCTCGGCGGCCCCCAGGTTGGTGCGCTGCAGGGTCTCAGGTATGAGAGAAACGGTAAACGATCGATCATCCGCCTCGGTCACCGTGAGCGAAACGCCACCGACTGTTATCGATCCCTTTACCACCACATAACGGAGGAGGTCCTGATCGGCCTGGATCCTCAGCCGGCGGGCGAAGCCGTCCGGCGCGATCTCCACGACTCGTCCCACGCCATCCACGTGACCCTGCACGAAATGGCCACCCAGCCTGTCCCCGGCCCGCAGTGGGAGCTCCAGGTTGACCTGGGTGCCCGGCTCCAACCCACCCAGCGAGGTTCGCTCCAGCGTGGCGTTCATGACCTCGGCCACGAAGTGGTGGTCGCGCACGGACGCGGCCGTCAGGCACACCCCGTTGACGGCTATCGAGTCACCCTCCCCGAGCGATCCGGCGAGCGCTGAGGAGACGGTGACCTGCGCCCCATCCGCCGTGCGGGCCAGCTCCTCGACAGTTCCCAGCTCCTGCACGAGTCCGGTGAACACTCACCACTCCTTGATCCGGGCCGAGACCAGCAGATCGTCGTCCACCCGCTCGCACTCCAGACTCCGGGCGTGCAGGGCCTCACCGATGAGCTCGCCACCCGCGCCCTCCACGGGGTTGCGGGCTCCCTTTCCGCCCAGCACCAGCGGAGCGATGAACAGCCGCATCTCGTCGATCTCCTCTGCGTCGAGGAAGGCACCGGCCAGATGCGGCCCTCCCTCCAGCAGGAGCGACGTGATTCCAGCCGCCCCGAGTTGATCCAGCGCCGACCGGACGCGCGCCGGCTCGTTCTCCCCAGCGGCCACGACGATCTCCGCCCCGTGGGTCTCGAGGGCATCGGTGGCGCTGCGGGGCGCGGCCCGGGACACGACCACCGTGAGCGGATTATCCCTGGCGCCGGCCACGAGCTGCGAGCTCAGCGGCAGCCGGGCCATGGAATCGAACACGATGCGTCGGGGCTGGCGGATCACGCCCTCCACCCGCGCCGTGAGCTGGGGATCATCCTGGAGAGCAGTGCCGATTCCCACGGCCACGCCGTCACACTCCGCCCGCCAGCGGTGGGCCATCGCGCGGCTTGCCTCACCGGAGATCCACTTCGAGTCCCCGGTGCGGGTGGCCACCTTCCCGTCCAGGCTCATGGCCGACTTGAAGAGCACGAAGGGCCTACCCGTGCGGGCGCGTTTGCGGAACGGCTGGTTCTGAAGCCGGGCCCGGGCGGCCAGGTCGCCGTCGGCCACCACGATCTCGATGCCCTCGTCGCGCAGGATGCCGAGTCCTCGGCCGGAGGCATGCTCGCTGGGATCGTCCGCGGCAACCACCACTCGTTCGATGCCTGCCTCCAGGATCGCTTCGGTACACGGAGGCGTCCGTCCCTGATGGCAGCACGGCTCCAACGAGACATACAGAGTGGCGCCCCGCAGGTCGGTCCCGCCGGCGCTCCTGATCGCCTCGACCTCCGCGTGGGGAGAGCCCAGCGCTCTGTGAAACCCCTCGGCGATGATCTCGTCCCCGCGGCCCAGAACCGCCCCGACGAGTGGATTGGGGCTGACGGCGCCTCTCCCCTGCTCGGCCAGGCCTATCGCACGGGCCAGGTGTAGGCGATCGAACTCGGTCTCCGCGGGCATGCTTTTTCAGCATACGCCTGCCCTTCAGGACATCGGAAGAGATGACACGGCGCTGTCAGGACGCCGGGCTACGCGGGCTTCGGCGGCCGCCGCACCGCGGTCCATTCAGGTGGTAGATCCTGATGTCAGGACCAGGTAGCCGGTACTCGTCCGGGTAGTAGTCGATCGACCAGTCGAAGTTGAACCGCACCGGGTGGGCGCCCGCGGCATACGGACTGACGTGGTGGACAAGCCTGCCCCGCCTGGCCAGCGCGGCGTAGTACGCGATGGCACCCGGAACCGCGGCGGGCTGGGCGAAGGCCCGTCCGGACTGAAACGAGCCGGTGAGAACCCAGCAGTACCCGCGGGCCGGGTAGTTCGATGCCAGCGAGGGGAACAGCGACCGCTCGTACTCCTCCACGGTCACCTGTCTGTGCCGGCCGGCCGGGAGCGGACGGCCGTCTCTGCCCAGATTGGTCTGCCAGGTTGGGTAGCGCACCCAGCGCTGCACCGCCGGGGTCCCCGGGGGATGCGGCTCCTGCACCCAGTTGTCAGGGACGACGGGCTCTATCACCACCTTCGAGCCGGCTGGGATATGCCTGAGCATCCACGCCCGAGCGAGGTTCCGGGTATCCGGGCGGGAGAGGACGCCGTCATTGCGGATGTCGGCCACCAGGCTCTGGCCCACCAGTGCGGCCGCCGCGATCGCGCTCACCAGGATGGTCGGATTCCGGCGGCCTCTCCCCACCCAGCGGACCGCCTCCGCGACGCCATAGCCGGCCAGAATGGCCACGATCGGGAAGATGGGCATGAGCCAGCGCCCGAAGAAGCGCTGCTCCTGCCCCATGAAGATCAGAAAGACAACGGGTCCCGGAAGCAGCGTCAGCGCCAGAGCGGCATGCCGCCTGAGCACGAGCAGGAGCGCCCCGGCAAGCCCGGCCAGTGCGGGAACCCATCCCAGCCCCCAGGTGAACGTCCACAGGTAGTAGAGGAGCCCGCTCTCGTGGCTCAACCCGAGCTTGGCCGGAGCCCCTCCGCCACCGGCCAGGGTGGCCTGCTGAGAGAGGCCACGTAAGAAATCGCCGGAGTCCAGGACGGCGTACGGGTTGGCGAGCACAAACCCGGCCAGCGCGATCAGCAGGGCCACGGCCAGACCGCGCAGGGTCTCCCGCGGACTTCGCCTGGCCGCGTCGGCGGCGAACGCCCCGAGCAGACAGAGCAGCGCTATCCCGGCGGTGTACTTGGTGGCCGCCGCCAGCCCGACCCCCGCCCCGGCCAGGACGTAATCCAGGGTCCGGCCCCGGCGGAGCACCCTGGCGCTGCCGTACAGCGCCAGCGCCACGGGCGCCAGGGCGGGCGCGTCGTCCAGTGCCAGATGGCTGTAGAACACGGGCAGGAAGCCCACGCCGAGCACCCCTGCCGCCAGCAGACCGGGCCCCCGGCCGAAGAACCGCTTCCCCGCCAGATATGTCAGCCACACGGCGGCCGTGCTCAGGAGGGCGGCAACGACCCTGGCCACCACGAACACCGCGGTGGGATCCGTCGCGTAGGCGGAGCGAACGGCCTCGGTTCCACCGAACCACAATCTGAAGACGCCGAACAGCAGGTACGTGTAGGCGGGTGGATTCAGGAAGTAATGCGGGTTGAGCCCGTGCCCGAAGAAGCCGACCGCAATGGGGACGAAGTGTGTGTCCTCGTCGATGTTGTAGCTGTAGGGCAGCCCCTGCCTGATGCCCCACAGGCGGAGCAGCAGGCTGAGCACGAGCAGCACCCCCAGTGCCAGGGCAGGGGGTTGCATCGCTCGGCGAACGCGACCGGCCGTTTCGGTGTTCCCAGACGGACGGGTGTCGATCGGAGCCTGATCGGACGCCGGCGGCGAGTCGCTCCCAGCCGGCGGCGCAGGTTCGGTGCGGGTCGGCGGGTTCATCTACTCGCCCCGAGTATCCCGGTACCGTGTTCCCGGCAGCGCGGTCCCTCGCCCCGGCTCACGGCTTGCTCATGAAGTTGATCATTCAGATTCCCTGCTTCAACGAAGAGGGTCAGCTGCCGGTCACGCTGCCGGGACTGCCGCGGGAGGTGGAGGGATTTGACGCCGTCGAGTGGCTGATCATCGACGACGGCTCAGCGGACCGAACGGTGGAGGTGGCCCGCGCCCATGGCGTGGACCACGTGGTGAGGCTGACCAATCACAAGGGTCTGTCGGCGGCCTTCCAGGCCGGGCTCGATGCGGGGCTCAAGCTGGGTGCCGACGTGATCGTGAACACCGACGCCGACAACCAGTACGACGGAGCCGACGTGACCAGGCTCGTGGAGCCGATCCTGCGTGGGGCCGCGGACATGGTGGTCGGCGACCGGCAGGTCAGGGCCAACGAGCACTTCTCCGGCCTGACCAGACTGCTTCAGCGCTTCGGTTCCTGGGTCGTGCGCCATGCCTCCTCCACCGACGTGTCAGATGTCACCTCGGGCTTCCGGGCCTACAACAGGGAGGCGGCCCTCCAGCTCCAGGTCGTGTCCAGCTTCACGTACACCCTGGAGACGATCATTCAGGCCGGGAAGCTGCTCGTGGCCGTGGAGCATGTACCCGTCCGGACCCACCCCAGGACGCGCGAGTCTCGGCTCTTCCCCTCCACCAGCACCTACGTGCGCCGGAACGCGCTGTCGATCTTCCGGCTCTACTCCCAGTACCAGCCGCTCAAGGTGTTCTGGGGCGGCGCCGTCGTGATGGGACTGGGCGCCCTGGCCCTGTTCATCCGCTTCCTGATCATCTTTATCGAGAATCCCTCCACGGCGGGACGCGGACACATCCAGTCGCTGATCGCGGGAGCCGTGCTGTTCATCGGTGCCATGCTCCTGGGCTCGCTGGGCGTGATCGGCGACCTCCTGGACGCTCAGCGCACGATCTCCCAGCGCACGTTCGAGCGAGTGCGCCGGATAGAGCTTCAGCTGGGGATCGCACCCTCGCACTACGAGCCGGGATGGGCAGGCGAGCCCCCCGGCGACGGAGGCAACGGCGCGGTGGGCCACGAGGCCGGCGGCGCGGGCAGGCGCGGCGCTGATGGCACGGCGGGCCACGACGCTGCCTCCGCGGGCCGCGAGGCGCTGGAGGTATGACGCCGGCCCGGACGGGGGCTGGGACCGCCGTCCCGACCGGCAACGCGTTCGACAAATACGGCTCCAGAAATGCGGCGGTGCGCCGTCTGGTGGGCTCGTTCCGGGCGGCCGTGGACGACCTGCTGGCCCTGGCCGGGCCCCAGTCCCTTCTGGACGTGGGCTGCGGGGAGGGCACGCTGACCGAGTCCTGGGCTGAGCGGATGTCCCCCGGCAGGGTGGTGGGGATCGACCTCGAGGACCCTGGACTCCGACTGGAGTGGGACCGCCGCCGGCGCCCCAACCTGGAGTTCCTGGCGGCCAGTGCCGAGGCGCTGCCGTTCGCCGAGAACGAGTTCGAACTGGTGGCCGCCACCCAGGCGCTGGAGCACGTGTCCGACCCGGGCGCGGTGCTGGCGGACATGACACGAGTCGCTCAGCGCCATCTCCTCGTCTCGGCGCCGCGCGAGCCGCTGTGGCGCGCTCTCAACATGCTCAGAGGTGCCTACCTGCCCCAGTGGGGAAACACGCCTGGGCACCTTCACCACTGGTCAAGCCGGGACCTGGTCGACCTGCTGGCGGATTTCGGGGATGTCGTGGAGCTGCGCTCCCCGCTCCCCTGGACGGTCGCTCTCGTCCGGGTGCTCTGATGCCCGGGGTACCACCCGGCGCGCCACCGGTGGACGCGCCGGACAAACACATGACCCCCGCCAGCCCCCGATACGCCTCGGGGGCACGTGTGCTGTCGATCGGCATCGCCTCGACGGGCATCTTCACCTTCCTGTACCTGGCCGTGGCCAGCAATGTGCTGGGGAAGGCGGCCTATTCCAGGATCTCCCTGTGCTGGGCGATCATGTTCGTGGTCCTGTCGGTGATCTACCGTCCGATCGAGCAGCTGCTCTCCCGCACGATCGCGGACCGGCGGGCCCGCGGCCTACGCGGTCATGCCCTGCGCATACCCGCGGCCATCCAGCTCGGCTTTGCCCTGCTGTTCCTGATCGTGGTCCTGGCGCTCCGCGAGCAGATTCAGCAGGGCATGTTCGACGGGTCAGCCGCGCTGTACTGGATCCTGGTCATCGGCGTGCTGGCCTATGCCGCCAGCTACTTCGCCCGCGGCTGGCTGGGAGGCCATCAGCGCTTCGGGCTCTACGGCGGGCTGGTCTTCCTGGAGTCGACCTCCCGGTTTCTGTTCGCGCTGGCGGTGGCGGTGGGGATCGCCTCGGGCCAGACGGCGGTGGCGCTGGGCATGGCCGTGGCGCCGTTTGTCTCCCTGAGCGTCATTCCACTGGCCTTCTCACGCGTTCATCCGCCCATTCCGGGAGAGGGGATCCCAGCCGCGGATGCCGCTGGAGAGGGCCCTGCCCACGGCCAGCTGGAGTCGGCGGCCAGCGACCTCACGCTGAGGTACGGGACCGGGTTCGCGGTGGCCGTGGTGGGGATCATGCTCGCCGAGCAGACGCTCATGAATGCCGGCGTCCTGATCATCGCCGCCACCACCGGCGGATCGATCGTCTCCGGGCTCAGCGGCTTCGTGTTCAACGTCCTGCTGATCGTCCGCGCCCCGCTCCAGCTCTTTCAGGCCGTGCAGACGGCCATCCTCCCGCACCTGACCGGGCTTGAGGCCCGCCAGAACCGGCGGGAATTCGACCGGGCGGTTCGCGTCACGGTGCTGGCCATCGCGGGATTCGCCGGCGCGGTGGCCCTGGGCCTCCTGCTCATCGGCCCGCAGGTCATGAACGCCCTGCTGGGCAATAAGGGGTTCTCATACGGACGGTGGGGCCTGGCCCTGGTCGGCCTGGGGATGGGCTTTCATCTCGTCAGCGGGACGCTCAATCAGGCCGCCCTGGCGCGCGGCCGGTCGGCCGTCGCCGCTGTCGCCTGGCTCGTGGCCGCAGCCCTGTTCGTGGTCTTCGTGGCGGCGCCCACGATCTCCAATCAGGTGACCAGGGTGGAGGTCGGCTACTTCGGCGCGGCCCTAGTGCTGTGCGGACTTCTGGGGCTCGTCTACCGCAGGAGCGGGCGGATCATGTCGTCGCCGCGCTAGCGGCCAGAGCTGCGTAGGCCGCTGCCGGATCGTCGGCTCCCATCACCGCTGAGCCGGCCACCAGTAGGTTGGCCCCGGCCTGCACGGCGCCTGGAGCCGTGTCCCTATGGATCCCGCCATCCACCTCCAGAGCCACGTGGTCCGGCAGGGCGGCCCGCATCCGGGACAGCTTGTCCAGCGAGGACTCGATGAAGCTCTGACCCCCCCACCCGGGGTTGACGCTCATGCAGAGGGCGATGTCGAGGCCCTCTCGCACCACCTCGTCCAGGACCGGGCCCGGCGTGGCCGGGCAGATGGCCGCCCCGGCCAGGGCGCCGGACTCGCGAATCAGGTTCAGGGCGTAGTGGACGTGCGGCGTCGCCTCCACGTGGATCGTGATGTTGTCGGCCCCGGCGCGGACGAAGTCCTCGACGTGCCGTTCCGGTCGCTCGATCATGAGGTGCACGTCGACCATGCCCCCCGCATCGTGGACCCGGTCGGCCAGGGCACCGACGACCACCGCACCGAACGTGATCGGCGGGACGAAGTGGCCGTCCATGACGTCGACGTGGATGATGCGTGCGCCGGCGGCCATCACCTCGTCGACCTGGCTGCCCAACCGGGCGAAATCGGCCGACAGGATCGACGGAGCGATCCGCCGGTCGCGGATCAGCTGCCGGGGAGCCTCAGCCACGGCGGCCTCAGGATCCACGGGAAGACTTCCTCACTAAACCGCCCGGAGCATGCTGCCCTGACAGTGGTTGCAGGCGACGATGGCGGTGCTGGACATGCGCACGATCGTGGAGTGTTCGCCGCAATTGGGACACACCGACACGAGCTCGTAGCGGTGCAGGCAGTACACGCAGCGGTAGCGGCCCGGAACGGCGCTGGGGCGCAGCCACGGCTCACCACAGTTGGGACACTCGGGCCCGAGGTTGATTGCCGCGTCCTCCACAGATCAAGATTAGCCCTCGGACCGGAGCATCCCCCCAGCAGTGGGCGAAGCTCACGTCGCGGGCGGGCGAGGCTCACGTCGCGGGCGGGCGAGGCTCACGTCGCAGGCGGGCGATGAAGAACCCGTCCGTGCCGTCCCGGTGGGGGAGCAGCTGGAGGTAGCGCGGGTCGGCGTGGTCGGCCCATTGAGGATGCTGGGCTCCGAGCTCGTCCGCGCTGAAGGCGGGGTGGCGATCAAGGAACCTCTCCACCACTCCTCGGCCCTCGGCGGCGGAGATCGTGCACACCGAGTAGACGAGCGTCCCGCCGGGCGTCGTGCACGCCGCGCCAGCACGGAGGATCCTGCTCTGGACTTCCACCAGCTCCGCGACGTCCTGGGGTGACACCCGCCATCGGAGGTCGGGGCGCGACTGCAGGGTCCCGAGGCCGCTGCACGGAGGGTCGACCAGCACGCTGTGGTACAGCCCCACCGCCTGTGGGCGAAGGGTGGGAAGCTCGGCAGCATCGAGGACGTCGACGACCACGTTGTGGGCCTGCATTCGCCGCACGGTCCGCTCCAGGGCCTCGGCCCGTCCCGGGTGCCTTTCCGCGGCGTGCACGCTGCCCGTGCCCTCCATCAGGGCCGCCAGATGAGTCGTCTTGCCACCTGGGGCGGCACACAGATCGAGGACCAGCTGGCCACGCTGCGGGGCCAGGACCCGCGAGACGAGCATCGAGGCCCGGGACTGGGGCATGATCGCCCCGGCGGCCCAGAGCGCCGAGCCCTGGGCGTCGAACGGCCCGTCCAGGACGAGTCCCTCGGGCAGGTCAGGGGCCGGACGGTGGGGCACAGGCAACCGCTCGCTCGCCTCTGCCGCCGAGCTCACCAGCAGGTTGACCCGGACGGCCGACTCCGCGGGCTCATTGACGCTCCGCAGCAGCGCCCTGGCCTCCTCGGCCCCCAGCTCCCTCCACCACATCTCGGCCAGCCAGACGGGTACCGAGTGCATGACCGCGGCCGTCTGGGGCCCATCGTCGTCCAGGCGCTCCAGCAGGGCTGGGCCCTCCCGGACGGCCCGGCGGAGCACCGCGTTCACGAGTTTGGCGCCCCCCGGGCTGGTGCGCTTCACGAGCTCCACGCTCTCCCCCACCGCGGCGTGGTCAGGGATCCCGTCCAGATAGAGCACCTGGAAGAGGCCGACGCGCACTGCGGCCAGCACCGCGGGCTCCAGCCGGCTCAGCTCTGGGCGCAGCAGCCGGGCGGCCAGATGGTCCAAAGTGGCCCGCCGCTGGACCACGCCGTAGGCGATGCGCATGCCCAGCGAGCGGTCACGTGCCTGGAGATCCGCGGCCTCGGAGGCGAATGCCCGGTCGGCATAGGCGCCCTGCTCGAACACTCGGCGCGCGACCGCGAACGCGCACGCGCGCGCGGGGCTCACCTCAGGTATCCGCGCACCCATTCGGCCCCACTCATCTCGTTGCGCCCTGGAGGCTTCACACGCAGGAGCTGGAGCTGGCCTCGGCCGCAGGAGATCGTGGGCGCATCGCCACCGGTGAGGACGAGCTGCCCGGCAGGGCCCGCGTTGGCCGGAAGCGCCTGCGCCTCAGCGACCCCGAGCCGCAGCCCATCGGGCAGCTCAAGAAATGTGCCCACGTGGGGGCTGAGCGCCCGGACCACCCGCTCGAGCTCCCTGGCATCCCGGGACGGATCCAGGCGGCGATCCTCCGCGGTGATCTTCTCGGCATACGTGGCCAGAGCATCGTCCTGTTCAGCGCCCGGGGAGGGATCCGACAGCGCCTGGACCAGGAGATCGCCCCCCAGCGCCGCCAAGCGCGGCGCCAGGCTGCCGTAGGTGTCCCGCGGGGCGATCGGCTCGGAAAGCTGTGCGGACACAGGACCTGAGTCGAGCCCCGCCGTGACCTCCATGATCGACACGCCGGTCACCTCGTCGCCGGCCATGATCGCTCGCTCGATCGGAGCGGCGCCGCGCCACCGGGGGAGCAGCGAGGGATGCACGTTGAGCATCGGGTAGGAGGAGAGCAGGGGCTCCTTGATCAGCGCGCCGTAGGCGCACACGCAGACCGTGTCCGGGCGGGTCTGCGCAATACGCTGCCGAGCCGCCTCGTCATTGACCGAGCTCGGCTGGTCCACCTCCAGCCCCAGCTCCAGCGCAGCCTCCATCACCGGCGGGGCCGAGAGCCTGCGCCCTCGCCCCCGCGGCCGGTCAGGCCGGGTGACGACCAACGCCGGACGGTGTTCAGACTCGGCCAGGCGACGCAGGACCGCCACGGCGAACTCCGAGGTGCCGAGGAATACCGTCCTCACCGCTCCACCGCGCTCGCTGGGCGCAGCCTACGCGGCCTCGTCGGCCTGGGCTGCCTCCCGCAGTGCTCGCATGGCCTCCTTGCGGGCCTCACGGGAGGCCCGATCCAGGATCAGCACGCCATCCAGATGATCGATCTCATGCTGAATCACCCGGGCCTCCAGCCCTGACGCCTCGATCATGAGCGGGCTCCCCTCCTCGTCCTGGCCTCGCACCCGGACATGGATGGGCCGCTCCACATCCAGCAGGACCCGGGGCAGGCTCAGGCACCCCTCCTCCAGGATCTCCGTCTCGCGCCCCTTCCATTCGATCTCCGGGTTGACCAGCGCGGCAATCGGACCCTCCGGTCCCACGCGGTAGACCAGGAGACGGTGCAGGACGCCGACCTGTGTGGCCGCCAGCCCCACACCCAGCGCATCACCCATCAGGCGACCCATGTGCTCCACCTCCACAGCCAGCTCCTCGTCGAACCGCTGCACGGGGCGGGCCCGGGTCCGCAGAACCGGATCGCCGAACTTCCGGATCCGGGCCAGGGCGGCGGCCCTCCGGGCGGCCACCTCCGGGTCGAGCTCACGCTCTTCCCCTTCCTCGCTCGGCTCTGAGCCATCGACCTCATCGACCGGCTCGACCTCGAACTCATCCCCCGCCAGGGGCTCGTCGCTGGGCGTGGATCGGCGCGCGTGACTGGCCACTACGAGCGTGCAGTCTACGCGGCGCGCTAGACCCCTCAGAGGCTGACGGTCCGGCTGGTGGCCATCCGGCTGCCGTCCTCATCCAGCGCGGTGACCGCGAAGTGGCCACCGCTGGCAGGGAGCGGAATGGCCGTCTCAAATCCCCGTCGCGAAGCGACCCCGATGGTCCGAAGATCGCGCGCCCTGGACCCCGCGTGCACCTGCCAGTACGCCGCCACGTCCGTGGCCCCGTTCCAGCTCACGTACACCGTCGCCTTCCCGGTGAGCTTGCTCCGGCTGACGCTGACGTCAGGCGCGTTTTGCGGGATGCCCTGCCAGGGCACGCGGAACGCCCGGTAGGACTTGTATCCGGAGAGCAGGCGAGCGTCGCCCAGCACCTTGCTGCCGTCAGCGGTGAACTCACTGACATAGGGCTCGGTTCCCCACCCCACGAGGACGTGGCCGCTCGGCAGCGTCTGGACGCTGCCCATGGCCACGGCCAGCAACGGAGTTGGGTGCCGGTACTCCTGCGCCAGCGTGACCTTCCGCCCGGACTCGTCGACCTTGAGGACGATTCCACGGGACCGGGTCTTGGTGTTGATGGGGCCGTTGGATCCGTTGTCGAACAAGCTGATCGTGCTCGGCGTCTGCTGCTTGGCGTCGTGCTGCCAGGCCATCTGCGCGCCCTTGCCCATGTCGAAGTCGCTCTGCTTACCGCCCAGCGTCCAGATCACGTGACCGGTCCTGCGATCAAGCTTGTACAGCGCCCACGTGTGGCGCCCAGAGACCAGCAGGTTTCCGTCCGGCGCGAAGTCGATCGAGTTGATGTGCACGTAGTCAAGCTCGTCCTTCGCCGGGTGATAGGAGTCGGTGACCGGGATGTGGTCCAGGCTTCGCCATTCCATGAGCAGGCGCCCCGTACGCACGTCCACCTCCTGAATGACCGATTCCAGGATGTGGCCGTCACGGGGGCCTCCGATCGGCGAGAGGTCGAACGGGAGCCGGCGGGGATAGCAGGTGAAGAGGGCGGTTCCCTCCGGCGTGAGGCGGAGCTCGTGGAGGTCCATGTCAAGACCGTTGGCCGCCCTGATGCGGGCGACCTCCCGGTATGAGCTGTCCATCACGACTCCCTCGCCCACACCCAGGCCGTTGTGGTTCACGTGACCCTCCCACCAGGCCAGCACGGCCTTACCCCGATATTCCCAGGGCTTGAAGTTCGTGCCCCACTGGGATGAGATCCCGGGGTTGGGATCGACGGGCTTGAACCACACCGGCTCGGCCTGCTGATCGACCACGAGCGGGCCCGGCTGGTCTCCACCGCTGGCCCAGGGACCCAGAAACATCAATCCGTCATCCACCGGTTTCGCGCCCGTGAGTGAGATCGTCGGCGGCTTCAGGTCCGGGCGGGTGTGAAAGTCACGGACGTCGCCCGAGGGTCGCACGGGGAAGCTGCGCAGCGTGGGCGTGATCCCTCCGCCGAGCTGATTGACGATCTCGAACGCCGCGCCGCCCACCACGGCAGCGCCGGCCAGCCCACCGGCGCCGATGAGCAGCTGCCGTCGTGATATGCCGGAGGCAGCCGAAACCCCCCCGACCGCATGTTCCTGGGTCGAGTGCACGAGCAAATGATCTTATTAAGCCGGGTGGCCGGGCCGTCATCCCCAATGGCTATGGGGTTTTGCCGACTCCTCGCCCGCCCTCACTGAGGGTCTACATCCACGCTCACGGCGACCCGTCGCCGCATCGCATCCCGGGCCACGGCATCCACCGCGTGGCCGACCGCGGCGATCGCCGGCAGTCGGTCGCTGGCCTTGACGACGAGCTGGCTGCGCGCCCGGCCGCGCAGCCGGAACAGCGGCGCGGGACCCAGAACCATGGCCTCCGCGGTCATCAGCCGGCGGCGGAGCTCGTCGGCCACCGCCTGTGCCTCGCTCGCCTCATCGGCCGAGCAGACCACCCTGATGAGCGAGCCGTACGGGGGGTAGGCCAGGGCGCGCCGGCGCTGAAGCTCTCCGGTGGAGAACCCGTCGGAGTCGTGACCGGCGGCGTGGCGAATGGCCCGTGCGTCAGGGGCCAGGGTTTGCACCAGGACCCGTCCGCCGGCGTCGCCCCGGCCCGCCCGGCCGGCCAGCTGCGTGACCAGGGCAAACGTCCGCTCCTCAGCCCGGAAGTCCGGGAAGCGGAGCGTCTGATCGGCATCCAGCACCACGCCCAGAGTGACGTCCGGAAAATCGTGGCCCTTGGCCACCATCTGGGTCCCCACGAGCACGCCTGACGCCGCCTGCCCAAACTCATCAAGCGTGTCCGCCGCCCGGTCACGGCCGGCCGCCACGTCGGCGTCCAACCTCCAGATCCGGAAGGTCCCGTCGCCGCCCAGGGCCTCGGCGAGCTCGTGCTCCAGGCGCTGGGTGCCCGCACCATGCCGCCCCAGAGCGGCTGATCCGCATGTCCCGCACCGGTCCGGAACCGGCTCGCGGTGGCCACAGTGATGGCAGGCCACGAACGGCGTCCCGGCCGTCCGGTGGAGCACGAGCGCGACCTCGCAGTTGGGGCAGCTCCAGACCCGCCCGCATCCCCGGCAGGAGAGGAAGTTGGACCAGCCCCGGCGATTCAGGAGAATGATCGCCTTCCCGCCGCTTCGCCGGACGTCGGCCAGCGCCATCCGGGTGCGCGGATGCAGCGGGTGGTGCAGGCCTCGCATGTCCAGCACCTCCACGGGGGGAAGCGGGCGAGCGTCGATCCTGCTCGGCATCCGCAGGCGCCTCAGCGTGGCCACGCTCTCAGGGCGGGGCGTGGCGCTGCCGCACAGCAGCACGGCCCCGTGCTGCTCGGCGCGGTGCTGGGCCACCGTGCGGGCGTCGTATCGCGGGTCGCCCTCGTGCTTGTAGGAGGCGTCGTGCTCCTCGTCCACCACGATCAACGCCAGGTCCCCCAGGGGCGCGAATACAGCCGAACGCGGTCCCACGCACACCCGGGCCTGGCCGCTGCGCAGACGACGCCACTCCTGGCGCCGGCGAGCCGGGGTGAGCCCCGAGTGCAGCACGGCCACCAGATCCCCGAAGCGGTCCTGAAAGCGCCCCAGCACGAGCGGGGTGAGCGCGATCTCAGGCACGAGCACGATGGCGTCGCGCCCGAGATCCAGCACGGCCTCCACCGCTCGGAGGTAGACCTCCGTCTTACCTGACCCGGTGACGCCGTGGAGCAGGAATCGCCCTGAACCACCGTGGATGGCCTCCAGCACCTCCTGGAGAGCCGCCTGTTGGTCGGCGGTCAGCGATGGCGGAGCGGCCCGGGGCCGACCGGCATCCGGCGGCGCGCCCTGGGCGGCCTTCCGGGGGCGAGTCCCCCTGGTCAGCCCCGGGGGGAGCAGCAGGGAGAGGGCGCGCGAGGCGGTCGAGCAGTACTCGCGGGCCATCCATTGCGCCAACTCAACGAGATCGGACCGCAGGGCATCAGGCAGGATGGCCTCCGGCTCGGCCAGCCGATCGGGCTCCACCTCGGACTCCTCCGCCAGGGCGACGACCACCCCCGCCATGGCCCGCCGCCCGAATGGGACCCGGACCACCGAGCCGACCGCCACGTCAGGCTGCTCGGCGGACAGCCGGTAATCGAAGGGTCCGCGCACCGCTCGGGTGCGGGTCAGCGGCTCCACGCGGGCGATGGCGGGCAGCGAACGGGCGGTTGCGCTCACGTCTTCCACGCTACTCTGCGCTCCGGTGGTTACCGAACCTGGCGAGCAGCTGCTGTTCCACGGGCATCCCTCCTGGCGCTCGATGTTCTCGCTTCACCTCAAGGGACTCCTCGTGGCCATCGGCGTCGGCGTGGTCGTCGGCCTGGCCTCGGCGGCGGCCAAGGGGAGCGTTCAGGTGCCCTGGGTGGTGGCTGCGGTTCTGATCGTGCTGCTGATCGCGTTCCTGATTGCGCTAATCAGGCGCCTGGCCACGACGTACACGATCACCTCGCGACGCCTGACCATCCGGTTTGGCCTCCTTTCACGTGATCTGCACGAGACGCGCCTGGAGCGCGTCCAGAACGTCAACTCCCGCCAGGGTCTGCTTGACCGGATGCTGGGAATCGGGGCAGTCGACTTCGACACCGCCGGAGGCGCCGGCTTCGACTTCGCATTCCGCGGGGTCGGCGGGCCGGAGCAGATCGTCCGTCTGGTGGACCGGGCCATCCAGGACCTGGCCGGCGGGCCCGGCGGGCCGGCGGGCCCGGCGGGCGGCGTTTAGTGTCGCGGCGTTAGGCCGGCTGAGCTGCGGCTTCTCCGAGGCCCGCCGCGGCGCGGAGGGCGTCCGCCTTATCCGTGCGCTCCCACGTGAAGTCGTGGTCCTCACGGCCGAAGTGGCCGTAGGCGGCGGTCTTCTGGTAGATCGGGCGGTGCAGGTTGAGATCGCGGCGAATCGCTCCCGGACGCAGGTCGAAGTGCTCGGTGATCAGGTCCAGGATCTGCGATCGGCCGATCTTCTCGGTTCCGAAGCACTCGATCATGAGCGACACGGGATGCGCGACGCCGATCGCGTAGGCCACCTGGACCTCGGCCCGGTCGGCAAGGCCGGCGGCCACGACGTTCTTGGCCACGTACCGAGCGGCGTAGGCCGCTGAGCGATCCACCTTCGAGGGATCCTTACCGGAGAACGCGCCGCCGCCGTGGCGGGCCATCCCGCCGTAGGTGTCGACGATGATCTTGCGGCCCGTCAGACCGGCGTCCCCCATGGGTCCGCCGATCACGAACCGGCCGGTGGGATTGACCAGGAAGCTCTTGTACAGAGCCCGCGACTCGAACAGGCCGTCGCAGGCCGCAGTTAGGGTCGGCTCAACGACGTGCTCCCACAGGTCGTCCTTGATCAGCGACTCGGCCCCATCACGGTGCTGGGTGGAGATCAGCAGGCGCACGACCTCTACGGGGCGCCCGTTCGCATACCGCACGGTGACCTGCGTCTTGCCGTCAGGTCGCAGATAGGGCAGGATCTCCGCCCGGCGGACGTCGGCCAGCCGGCGGGCCAGCTTGTGGGCGAGCGAGATGGGCAGCGGCATGAGCTCGTCGGTCTCGCTGGTGGCGTAGCCGAACATCATGCCCTGGTCGCCGGCCCCGGCCAGGTCGAACTCATCATCGTCAGAGGGATCGGTGCGGGCCTCCCAGGCCACATCAACGCCCTGGGCAATGTCAGTCGACTGCTTGTCGATGGCGTTGATGACGGCGCAGGTGTTGTAGTCGAAGCCGAAGTCGGCGTCGGTGTACCCGATCCGCTTGATCGTGGAGCGGGCCACCTCCTGGATGTCCACGTACGTCTCGGTCGTGATCTCGCCTGAGACGACGACCAGGCCGGTGTTGACGAGCGTCTCGCAGGCCACCCGGCCCATCGGGTCGTCCCGCAGCACGGCATCAAGGACGCCATCGGAGATCTGGTCGGCGATCTTGTCCGGGTGACCCTCGGTCACGGACTCGGATGTGAAGAGATATTCGTTATCTGAAGTCATTGCTGGCGCAGGTTAGCGAGCGCCCGAGGAGGCACGCGCAGCCGGCCGCCGCTCGCTCCGAGCCACGAAGTCGATTATCACTGGAATACCGTCCATGCCATAGCGCTCGCGCAGCCGGTTTTCCAGGTAATACGCGTAGTCCCGGGTGATCAGGCTGCGCGAGTTGACCTGGATCGAGAACCGGGGCGGACGCGTTTCTGTCTGGGTCATGTAAAGGAGCTTGAGCCGCCGCAGACCGCGCCCCGCCCTGGCCGCCGGCGGCTGGCGGGCGGCCACCACCTCGGCCACGAACCGGTTGAGCTGGGGGGTGGGGATGCGGGTGCGCGCCCGGTCGGCCAGGGCGATGACCTCTATCAGGAGCCGATCGACGTGGCGTCCGGTCTTGGCACTGGCTGTCAGGACCCGGGGCCGCAGGCGAAGCTTGCGGTGGGCTCGGGCCCGTTCGCTGTCAAGCAGGTCGACTCCGATCGTCCCGGTGGCCTCGGTGTGCGCGGCCATCAGGTCCCACTTGTTGAGGACGAGCGCGGTGGCGCAGCCGCTGCGCATGGCCAGCTCGGCGACGCGAAGGTCCTGGGAGGTGATGCCGTCGGTGGCATCGCAGATCACCAGCGCCACATCGGCCCGCTCAGCGGCCCGCCTGGAGCGCAGCGACGTGTAGTACTCGATCGACTCCTCCACCTTCGACTGCCGGCGCAGCCCGGCCGTGTCGATCAGGATGAGCTCGCGCTCGCCGAACCGGAGCGGGAGATCGATGGCGTCCCGGGTCGTCCCGGCCTGAGGAGAGACGATCACCCGCTCCTGACCGGCGAAGCGGTTGACCATTGAGGACTTGCCCACGTTGGGCCGCCCGATGACAGCCAGCCGCACAACCTCGTCATCCCCTTCCTGGGGCTCGTCGTCGGCTGGACCGAGCTCGAGGATCCGGTCGAGCAGGTCGCCAGTTCCCAGCCCCTGCGCGGCCGAGACCGGGATGGGCTCCCCCAGGCCCAGGCCGTGGAACTCGGCCACCAGCGGGATGTCCTTGGCCGTATCCACCTTGTTGGCCGCCACGACCACGGGCACCGTGTGCCCGCGCAGGATCTGGGCCATCTCCTGGTCCCCGGGGCGCAGCCCGGCCTGGACATCCACAACCAGCACCGCCACGTCGCCCTCGGCCAGTGCCGCCCGGGCCTGCTCCCGGATCAGTCCGGCCAGCTCCTCACGATCGGCCAGGTCAACGCCCCCGGTATCGATCAGCGTCAGCGGCCGGCCGTTCCAATCGGTGGTCAGCTCCTTGCGATCCCGGGTCACCCCCGGCTGCTCGTGAACGACCGCCTCGCGGGATCCGGCGAGCCGGTTGACCAGCGAAGACTTGCCCACGTTGGGGTATCCGACCACCGCCACCTTCATCGGGGTGAGGGTAGTGGGCGGTCGGTGGGCGGTCCGCTGCTCTGATCCGAGCCGGAGAAGGGGGCTACTGAGCGGGCACGGGCTGGGGGAGGTCCGTGCCGGCGCCGGCGCAGTAGCCGGCGCCCTCGGCAGCGTTTTTGGACCACAGGGACTGGACGGCGAAGGTCTGGCCGCCGTTGCCCTTGATGTCGCCCATGGCACCCGGGACGGGCAGCACCGGCTCCTGTCCGGTGAACAGGTTCTCGCCCACCCAGGCGCACTTGTCACCGTTCTCGTTGGCATCGGCCGCGTCGTACCAACCGCCGATCTGCTGGTTGTTCGAGCCGATGATCTCCTCGGCGCCTGGATCGGTCACCGTCTCCTCGATCTCATGCCCGAGCACGATCGAGAACCCGTCCAGCTTGCCGGCGGCGCCGGCGTTGACGGCATTCTCGCCGCATACGTTGAAGCCGCTGGAGTTAATGCTCAGCGCGTAGGGCATGTTCGTGTACGCGATCCCAGGGGTGATTCCGTTGTACCAGCCGCCTTCTATGGTCGGCTGCGTGTAGTCGTGGAACGCGCAGTAGCCGGTGGACACGGCGTTGGGGTCGCTGTAGTTGGCCGGCTGGGCGATCACGATGTTGGCGTTGCGCAGGTCGGTGATGCGAAAGTGCTGCACCGCCCTCTGGGCCTCTGCGGCGAGATCGGTGTACGTGTTGGTCGGGCCGTGCGGATTGCTGCTGGAGGTCTTGGGGAGGCCGGTGATGGAGTTGGCGTCGTCGACCCAGATCCCGCCCAGCTGGTTGGCAGGGTTGGCGATGTGCTGGTCATACGAGTTACCCGCTCGATCCTTCACCGTCTCGTAGTACTGCGTCTGCTCGCCCGCCCACTGCGTGCCGCCGAGCTGGTTGACGAAGTTGGCCATGTACTTCCCGGCGCCGTCGGGGTCGCAGCGCAGGGTGGCCGTGATCCTGCCCTCCGCGAGCGACTCGGAGCGGCATTTCTGGGTCGCGGGGAACGCGCCCTTCTCGCCCCAGCCCCAGTACACGACGTAGACCTTCGGGCTGACCTGGACGTGGCCGCCGTAGTAGGCCATGTTGGTCGGCCAGGGGAGGGTTGTGGCCACCGCCTCCGGAACCCCGCACGGGAGGCTTCCGTTCTGCGGACACGGCGGCGCGGGGGGCTGAAGCGCTCCATTGGCACGGGCCTGTCGCTGCAGCTGGGCTTCCTTCTTGAGCGTTGGCATGAGGATGCGCTTGGCCGAGGCAGACATGGCCCCGCCGCTCAGAAAACCGCCCAGCGTGACGCCGAGCGCCGAGCCGGCGGCCAGGATGCACCTTCTGTTCATGTGGAATCCTCCGTGCCCCGGTCCGGGGGCGTCGTGTCTGAATCAGCGGGGGATCGAGTGCCGATCTGTCCCCGCTCCATGAACGCGGTGACGGGGCAGAACTGTCAGTGGGAGGCGGCGGCCACCAGCTCCACCACGCGCTCCACCACCTCTTCGAAGCCGAGCGAGCTGGTGTCGATCACGACCGCGTCGTCGGCCGGGCGAAGTGGCGAGTGCTCGCGCTCGCGGTCGCGGGCGTCCCTGATGACCTGCTCGGCCAGCACGGTTTCGACGTCGGCGCCGAGCTCCGTCGCGCGGCGGCGGGCTCTGACCTGCGGATCCGCGCTCAGGAACACCTTGACCTCCGCCTCCGGGGCCACCACGGTGCCGATGTCGCGGCCCTCGGCCACCCAGTCACCGGACTCCAGCAGCCGCCGCTGCTCGGCCACCATCGCCTCTCTGACTCGGGGATTGGCGGCGGCCTGCGACGCGGCGGCGGAGATGTCGGGCCGCCGGATGTCATGCGTCACGTCCTGGCCGTCCAAACGCACGCCATCATTCAGCTCGATGCGAAGCGAGAACGCGACCTCCGCCGGCTCGCGGTCACGCTGCAACGCGGCCAGTGCAACCGAGCGGTACATGGCCCCTGAATCCAGGTAGGTGAAGCCCAGTCGGCGGGCCACCTCTCGGGCCACCGTCGACTTGCCCGCCCCGGCGGGGCCGTCAATCGCCACGACGGTCATTGCGCCAGCGTCTTCAGATCCTCGGCGAAGCCCGGGTAGGAGACGTCAGCCGCCTCCATCCCCTCCACGGTCACACCCTCCTCGGAGGCCAGACCGGCCACCGCCCCCAGCAGGGCGAGGCGGTGGTCGCCCCGAGCCCGCAGCCGGCCGCCGCGCAGGCCCCCCGTGCCGCGGACGACGAACCCGTCGCGGGTCGACTCAATCTCACCCCCCAGATCCCGCAACCCCTCGACCACGGTGGCGATGCGGTCTGATTCCTTGACCCGGAGCTCTCCGGCTCCCCGGACGATCGTCTCCCCCTCGGCAAAGCACCCCAGCAGGGCGACAAGTGGCAGCTCGTCGATGGCCAGGGGAACCTCCTCAGGCTCCACGGTCGTCCCCTCCAGGGGGCCATGCGAGACATCCACGTCGCTGACGGGCTCCTCCGTGGTCAGCTCTCCCACGGGCTCGGCCTCGCACAGGACGATCGCGCCCATCCGCTCCAGGATGCGCAGGAATCCCGTCCGGGTCCAATTCACCCCCACCCCCTCAAGCACCAGCCGAGAGTGCTTCACCAGGATCCCGGCCGCGATCAGGAAGGCCGCCGAGGACATGTCGCCCGGTATGTCCAGGCTCTGGAGCTCCAGCTCGTCCGTGTTGCACACGGTGATCCGGTAGCCGCGGGCGGGCTCGCCCTCCCGCTCCAGCGCAGCCCCCGCGCGCAGGAGCAGCCGCTCGGTGTGGTCCCGGGTGGGCACGGGCTCGATCACCGTGGTGCTATCGGTGAGCAGCGAGGCGATCAGAACGCACGACTTGACCTGGGCACTGGCCACCGGCAGCTCGTACTCAATTCCGCGCAGCAGCGCACCGTGAACGGTGAACGGGGGAAACCGGCCCTCCCGGGCCTCGATCCGGGCGCCCATCAGCTCGAGCGGCTCCGCAATCCGGTCCACCGGCCGGCGGCGGATCGACTCGTCGCCATCCAGCTTGAACACCTGTCCCTGCTGGAAGGACAGCCAGCCGGGGAGCAGCCGCATGAGCGTTCCGGCATTGCCGACGTCGATCGCACCCGGAGGCGGCTGGGCGTCGCGCAGGCCCACTCCGCGTATGACCAGCTCCCCATCCTCCTCCTGGACGATCGCCCCCAGCTCCCGCACCGCCCGGAGGCTGCTCCGGGTGTCCGCCGCGCCCAGGTAGTTGCGCACCCTGACGGGCTCTGAGGCCATCGCCCCCACGATCGCGGCCCGGTGCGAGATCGACTTGTCGGCGGGCACGCGCAGGCCGCCGCGCAGCCCGTCCGAGGGCGGGAACCGGACGTTCATCTGATGACCACCGGATATCCCAGGCTGCGCACCAAATCGGCGGCTCGCCCGGCGTCGTTCTCGCCGGAGACCCAGAACGCGATCACGCCCTCGCTCATGTCAGGAGCCGGATGGAGCGCCAGGTCGACGATGTTCACGCCGGCCCGCCCCAGCTCCAGAGCCAGCTGGGCCACCACGCCGGGACGGTTGGGCACCGAGGCCCGGAGCTCCAGCAGCGGCGTGGGCCCGAGCTGGGCCTCGATCAGCCGGGCTCGATCGGACGCCGCCCGGTCGTTCCAGTCCGTGATCCACTCTCTGTCCTTCGCCCGGAGCGCCTCGGCCACCCCCCGGAGCGCCGACACGGTGGCCTCGATCTGGTCGCTCAGGGCATCTGCGTTGGACAGGTAGATGTCGGTCCAGATCGAGCTGGGGGCACCGGCCACCCTGGTGGCGTCTCGGAAGCTGGGACCTGTCGCGGGCAGGCGCTCGCCCCCCGAGCTCAGCGCCTCGCCCGCCTGCCCCACCAGCGCGTTGGCCAGAACATGCGGCAGGTGGGACACCACGGCCAGGATTGCGTCGTGAGCCTCGGGGTCGATGGCCGCCGGCCGGGCACCGATCGCCCGCAGCAGTCGGTGGAGCCGCTCGTACAGAACCCCGGATGTGTTGTCGATCGGGGTCAGGTACCAGGTGGCCCCCTCGAACAGGTCCCCCCGGGCGTGCTCGACGCCCGAGGACTCGGCTCCGGCCAGCGGATGTCCGCCCACGAAACGCGGGTCCTCCACGGCCGAGACGATCTCCCGCTTGGTGGAGCCCACGTCACTGACCACGCAACCCTCACCCGCCACGTCGAGCGCCGCGGCCACTGCGTCGGGGAGGGCGCCCACCGGGGCGGCCACGAACACGGCCTCGGCATCGCGGACCGCGCCGCCCAGGTCGCCGGCCGCCTCGTCCAACGCCCCCCGAGATAGGGCCATCTCCAGAGCTCTGGGCTCCGGGTCATACCCGGTCACGGTTGCCCCGAGCCGATCCCTCGCGGCGAGGCCGATCGATCCTCCGATGAGCCCGACCCCTATGACCGCGATGCGCATCGCCGGTCCCTGACCGCTCGCGCCAGCCCCTCCAGAACCTCCAAAGTGCTATCCCAGCCCAGACAGGCGTCCGTGATCGACTGGCCGTATTTGAGAGCCTGGAGGCTCAGCTCCTGCCGTCCGGCGACCAGGAACGACTCCAGCATCACACCCACGATCTCCCGGCTCCCCTGCGCCACCTGGCGGCCCACATCGGCCGCCACGGCCGGCTGGCGCTCCGCGTCCTTGCCGCTGTTGTCGTGGCTGCAGTCGATCATCAGGCGCTCGGGAAGGCCGGCCTGACGGAGCTGGGCGAGTGCCGTCGCGACGGCGTGAGCCTCGTAGTTGGGACTCCCCCGGCCGCCGCGCAGGATGACGTGACAGTCCTGGTTCCCGCGGGTGTAGACGATGGCCGGCGTGCCCGTCATGTCGATCCCTGTAAAAGCATGGGGCACTGCGGCGGCCCGCACCGCATCCACCGCAACCTGGACGTTGCCGTCCGTCCGGTTCTTGAAGCCCACCGGCATCGACAGCCCCGAGCCGAGCTGGCGGTGGGTCTGGCTCTCCACGGTCCGAGCTCCGATCGCGCCCCACGAGACGACGTCCGAGATGTACTGCGGGATGACGGGGTCAAGGAACTCGCACCCCACAGGCAGGCCCAGGCTCAGCACCTCCAGCAGCAGTCCTCTGGCCGTGCGCAGCCCCAGATTCACGTCGCCCGAGCCATCCAAAAGCGGGTCGTTGATCAGACCCTTCCACCCGGTGGTCGTCCGAGGCTTTTCGAAATACACCCGCATGGTCACGAGCAGGTCCTCCCGCAGTCGTTGCGCCTGCTCGCTGAGGCGCTGGGCGTACTCCAGCGTGGCCTGCGGATCATGCACGCTGCACGGCCCCACCACCACCAGCAGCCGGTCGTCGTGCCGGTCCAGGACGGCGTGCGTCTGAACCCGCGCCTCCAGGACGCCCTGCGTCCGCTCGCCGTCCACGGGCAGCTCATCCAGGAGTGCCTGAGGGGAGACGAGTGCCTCGTAGCGTTCGATCCGCTGATCGCGGACGGCATCCCCGGTGTGGGACGAGGCGGTGGTTGGAGGGTCGGTCATTCCTGCTGGGAGTCCTCGTTCTGTGGCGGTCATGGTGGTCCTGGTCCTCTCTGGCTCGAACTGTAGGGAAGGACCCGCGCGGCGCGCGGGCGTGGCTGTTCGACGGCGCCAGCTGCTGGTTGGGCTCAGCCTGGTGAGCGCGAAGCCCGGTAGGAGCGCTAGCGCCTAGCTAAATCGCCAGGACCAGAGGCAGCCGGGATACGGATAAAACTGGCTGCCAGGGGTCATCGCCACGGTTTCTAGCAGAGGCAGGCGGACCTGCCAAATATCTTGCAAGGCCAGGCCGCCCTAGGAGAGGACTTCGCGCAGGGCGGCCAGGAACCGCTCGTTCTCCTGCTCGGTGCCCACGGTCACCCGCAGGCGCCCGGTCCGTCCCAGCGAAGTCCCGGCTCGGACGAGCACACCCCGCTCGACGAGGCCCTGGACGACCTCCGCCTCATCGCTCTCCTCCGGCAGGGCGAGCCAGATGAAGTTGGCGTCTGATTTGGCCACCCACAGCCCCAGGTCCCGCACCCCCTCCTCCAGCGCCAGGCGCTCGGCGATCGTGCGAGTGACCCGCCGTTCCACCTCGTCCTGGTGTGTCATGGCCTCCACGGCGGCGGCCTGAGCGGCCATCCCCAGGTAGAAGGGTTGGCGCACCTGGTCGACCGCGGTGCGGAAGTCGTCCGAGCCGCACAGGGCATAGCCCACTCGGAGCCCGGCCAGCCCGTACACCTTCGAGAACGTCCGCAGGAGGACGAGGTTCGGATGGCGGGCCAGCAGAGCCAGCGAAGCCTCCGGGTCGCCCACGGCCAGGGAGAACTCCACGTAGGCCTCATCCAGGATCACGCACACGTACGGGGGGACCGTTTCCAGAAGCTGCTGGACGGCGTCGAGGCCCACCGAGGTCGAGGTGGGGTTGTTGGGATTGCAGACCAGGACCAGCCGCGTGGCCACGGTTATCTCCCGGGCCATCGCCTCCAGGTCGTGCCGGTCCTCGGAGTCCAGCGGGACCTCCACAGCCCGGGCACCGGACGCGGCCCCCAGGTGGGGGTACACAGAGAACGCGGGCCAGCTGTAGACGACCTCGGCGCCCGGCTCCAGCAGCGCCTCCCCGGCGGCCAGGAGAATGTCGCAGGACCCGTTGCCCAGCGCGATTCGCTGCCCGGGGATTCCGTACCGCTCGGACAGGGCCTTTCTGAGCGTCCCGTAGGAGGGATCCGGGTAGCGATTGGCGCCCGCGATCACCCGCTGTGCTGCCTCCACGACCTCAGGGAGGGGGCCGAAGCAGGACTCGTTGGAGGCCAGCATGGCCACGTCGTCCCCGAGCTGGTACCCGGCGGCCACCGGGTAGACGGGGATGCGGCGGATGCGCTGAGCGAACTCGATCGCCACGGCTGCGACCTATTGTGCCGAGTCCAGATCCGAGCGCAGGGAGCGGGCGCCGTGGAGGTAGACGTGCGCGGGACAGTGGTCGTCCGAGGCGTGGTAGTGAACCAGCACACGGATCACCTTGGGCATCGACCCAGGTACGGGGATTTCCCGGGCACAGAGCAGCGGGACGTGCTGGAGGCCCAGCCGGCGGGCGGCCACGGCGGGGAACTCGGCATTCAGGTCTTCGGTCAGCGTGAAGATGCAGCTGACCATGGCCTCGGCTGCCAGGTCGTTGCGCGACATGAGCTCACGCACCAGTTCGTCCGTGGCAGACAGGATGTCCTCGGCCCGGTTGGACTGGACGCTGTTGGCGCCCCGTAACGCAAAGAGCCGCAAGACGCTACTTCTGGAGCGTGTCTTGAAGGGTCTGTGACTGCTGACCGACCTTGGTGTTCATCGGGTCGAGCCCGTGCTGGCTCAAGACGATGTCCGTGATGGGCACAAAGCAGAGCACCAGATACACCGTCAAGCCCAACGTGACCTTGCGCAGGCGGTCACTGGCGCCCAGCGCGGCCAGGGGCGTGAGCCAGATCAGATACCAGGGCATGAGCCAGGCCAGGCTGAGGATCAGCGCGAACGTCGCCCAGCCGGCCCGGGAGATCCAGTCCCCCTTGGCTCGGAGCAACAGGACCACGACCGCGACCAGGACGACGTCGGCCAGGTGAAGCAGCCACGGCGCGCCGCCCCCGGCGCCGATCACATCCCCGACCACATTCGGGACGCTGAAGTTGTTCAGCAGCGTGGTCTGGTACTGGAGGTTGGGGTGCGCGACGCCAAACAGCCCGATGCTCAGGGCGATCAGCGGGATGGCCCCCAGCGCGGCGCCGATGAGGATGCTCTTGACCCGGCTGCGGGCTGGCCAGGCGGCCACCACCAAAAACGGAAGCAGCAGCAGCGTGCTGAACTTGATCGCCACGGCCAGCATCAGCACGGCGCCGGCGGAGCGATCCCGCCCCTTGAGGACCAGGAGGATCGCCGCCATCGAGGGCAACAGCATCAGGAAGTCGTTGTGGAACCCGCCCAGCGCCCAGACCAGATACACCGGGTTCAGGGCCACGAAGGCGAGTGCCAGGCGGGGATCCCGACCCAGAGCGCGGGCGCATTTGTAGACCAGCCACAGCACACCGAGGCTGGCCAGGGCGGTGACGATCTTCATGCTCCAGAAGGCCACCGACAGCGGAACCCAGGCCACAAGATATGTCGCCGCTGTGAACAGGGGGCCATAGGGGCTTGACAGATGCCGCCACCCGCTGAACGCGTACACGGGGTCGTACATCTCCTGAGCGATCACGTGGCTGTAGGGGTTGAACCCATGCAGTCCGCCCAGCCGGGAGTACCCGAGGTAGGTGAACAGGTCGTTGCTCTGCACCGCCGGTCCCAGGAGCAGGATGGCGTGCAGCGCCACGATGCAGATGACGATCGACCGCAGCGAGAGCGCACGCGCCGCCACCAGGACCACCAGGTAGGCCAGCATCATCGCCACGACCAGGAAGCTGAACCCGTATCGCGTGACCGTGAGGTTGTTGGTCGAGATGCCGTTGAACAGGGCGTGCCACGGACCCGCCTCCCAGCTCGGGAAGACGTCCAGGCTGCGGGACACGAGCGCCGAGGGGCCGGCAGAGCTGAAGGCCACGAGCAGCAGAGCGCCCGCGATCAGGGATCCCAGCGCGATCAAGCCGGTGAGCCGGCCCCTGAGGCTCAGGGTCCCCGGAATGGCGATCTTCCCGAGCGGGAGCGCTCTGGGCAGCGCAAACGTGCCCTCGCCCGAGCCCGTGGTGGGCACGGTCGACGAGGCGACCCTGGCCTGCTCTGGATGAGCTGGTGCGCGTGCCACGACTAGCGCACAAGATAGTGGGCGGCCGGACTTTTTTTGGTGCCTGCAACGGCGCCCTCTGAATTTGCGGGCCCGCGGGGCGCCGCAGCCTAAGATGACGGCGGTGAGTGTCGGAAGCCTGACTCATGCGGCTCGTCCGCGGGCCGCCGACGAGCGGGCTGGAGAGGCTCGGGCGCTGCTCGCGGACCGCACGCTGCTCGTGCTGGGTTCGCTCGTGGTGATCGCGGCGTTCCTGCGCTTCTACCGGCTGGGGCACCAGGGGTTCTGGTTCGATGAGGGCAACACCGCCCAGGAAGTCCATTTCACGGTGGGCCAGATGCTCACGCTGCTCAAGCATTACGAGTCCACGCCTCCGCTCTATTACGGCGTCGCCTGGGTGTGGGCGCACGTCTTCGGCTACGGCGAGGTCGGGCTGCGGTCCCTGTCGGCGCTGATGGGCGTCCTGGCGGTCCCGGTGGCCTATGGAGCGGCCGCCAAGCTCATCTCCAGGCGCGCCGGGCTGATCGCGGCGGCGCTGGTCACGTTCAACCCCTACCTGATCTGGTACTCGCAGGAGGCACGGGCGTATTCGCTGGCGGTGCTGCTGGCCGGGGCGGGGCTCATGGCCTTCGCGTTCGCGCGCGCCAACCCGTCGTGGAAGGCCATGGCGGCATGGGCGGTTATCTCGGGATTGGCGCTGACCACGGAGTACTACGCGCTGCTGGTCGTCATCCCGGAGGCGCTGTGGCTGCTCTACCTGCACCGCAGGCGCCGTGAGCTGTGGTGGAGCCTGGCCGGCCTGGCCGTGTGGACCGCTCCCCTGCTCTGGTTTGCCATCAGCCAGAACGCCACCGGCCACGCCAGCTGGATCGCCCCGCTCCCTCTCGGACCCCGGCTGGGACAGGTGATCCCTCAGTTCCTGGTCGGCTACGGGGGCCCGGCGCTGACCGTCATGCAGCGCGTGGCCGAGGCGACGGCGCTCGTGGGGATCGTCCTGCTGTTCACCCGCAGCGACCCCCGGGAGCGACCAGGAGCCCTGGTGGCCGGAGGGATCGCCCTGGCCGGGGTGGTGCTCAACCTGCTGCTGATCGCCGGGGGCGTGGACGACCTGATCACCCGGAACGCGATCGAGCTGTGGATGCCCGCCGCGATCGCTCTGGCGGGCGGTCTGGCGGCCGCCCGAGCCCGGGCCGCCGGGCTGGTCGCGACCGTGGTCTTGTGCGGGATCGGCGTCACGATGGCCGGAGCGGTGTCCTTCGACCGCACTCTCCAGCGCCCGGATTGGCGCAAGCTGGCGCGTCTGCTCGGGGAGCGCCCCCCGGCGGGCGGGCGGGTGCTGCTGGTCCAGCGCTACCGAACGCTGCTGCCGCTATCGCTGTACCTGCCGGGGCTGAAGTTCCTCCCGGGTCTGTCGATCCAGCCCGGTGAGAAGGTCCCGCCGGGGCTGCAGCACGGGTCGGCGACGGCTCGCGAGTTCGACGTGGTGGCCGTGCAGGCTCCCCGTGTGGACCTGTGCTGGTGGGGAGCCACGTGCAACCTCACCCCATCTCATCTCGAGACTAGGTACCCGGTAAAGGGGTTCCGAGTGCTGTGGCGCCGGAGCGTGTACCCATTCACCGTGGAGCGGTTCGTGGCCGTCGGCGGGAGCTCCACGATCACGGCCTCCCAGGCCTGGTTCGGGCTCGGGGCGAGGCCGCACATTCGGAGCGGGGGTCAGGTGGAGACGGGGAACGAGGTGCTCGTCCAGCGTTAGGCGCTGGAGGGGGCGCCCGCGCCTCCCGCCTCCGCCAGCGCCCGCACCTCGCGGTCGCTCAGCCGACGGTGATCGCCCGGGCTGAGCTCGCCCAGCTCCAGCGGCCCGAAGCGCACCCGGTTAAGCGAGCGCACGGGGTAGCCCACCGCCTGGCACATCCGCTTGACCTGTCGCTTGCGTCCCTCCGTGATCGTGATCTCGATCACATCCGGTTCGATCAGCCGGGCCCGGGCCGGTGAGGTCAGACCGTCCTGGAGCCTCACGCCCTGGCGCAGCATGCGGAGTGCGGTCTGCCTGACCGGCCCCCCGGCCACCGCGACCCGGTAGGTCTTGGGGACCTCGAAGCGAGGGTGCATGAGGCGGTGAGCCAGGTCACCGTCGTTGGTCAGGAGGATCAGGCCGGTGCTGTCGGCGTCCAGTCGCCCCACCGGATACAGCCTCGTGCCGGAGGGGACCAGCGAGACAACCGTCGGCCGGCGCTGGGGGTCACGGGCGGTGGAGACGATGCCCGCGGGCTTGTTGAGCATGTAGACGACGCGCTCGGCGGTCGCCTGGAGCGGCCGGCCATCGACCGTCACCCCGCTGCGCTCGTCGACATCCCGAGCCGGGTCGGTGACCGTGGCACCGCCGACCGCGACCCGGCCGTCCCTGATGATCTCCTCCGACGCGCGGCGGGACGCCACGCCGGCCGTGGCGAGGAACTTGGCCAGGCGCATGGGCTGAGGATATGTCGGCTCTCCTCGCCGACCGCCCAGCCGCCTCGGCCGGATGCGACCGTCCAGCCGCCTCGACCGGATCCGACGGCCCAGCCGCCTCGGCCGCGGGGATGAATGCCAATTCACCGCACACAGGGTGCGCGCAAACGCCAAACTTCCGCCTCGGCGGTGGTCCTACCCTCTCAACGGTGGACCTCGACCATCTGAACCGCACGCTGGAACGCCTTGAGCAGCCGGCCTTCCGGGCCGAGCAGATCTGGCGCTGGGCGGCCCAGGGCGCCGAGTCGTTCGCGGACATGACGAACGTGCCGCTGTCGCTCAGAGGGCAGCTCCACGACGAGGTCCCCTTCTCGACCCTGAACCTGGAGCACGAGGCCCGCGCCCGCGACGGCACGATCAAGGCCCTGTTCCTGACCGCCGACGGCCGGCCCGTGGAGGCCGTGCTGATGCGCTACCGGGACGGCCGGCGCTCGCTGTGCCTGTCATCCCAGTCCGGCTGCCCGCTCACGTGCACCTTCTGCGCCACCGGGCAGATGCGCTTCGGGCGCAACCTCACGGCATCCGAGATCCTGGACCAGGCGCTGCACTTTCGTCGAATCACAAACGTCGATCACGCGGTGTTCATGGGCATGGGCGAGCCGATGCTGAACCTGGACGCGGTCCTGGATGCCTGCGACCGGCTGCCCGACGTGGGGATCACCTCCCGCCGGACGGCCGTCTCCACCGTGGGCTGGATTCCCGGAATCCAGCGGCTGGCCGGCCATGCGCGTCCGCTGCGTCTGGCTCTCTCGCTCCACGCCGCGGACCCGGCGCTGCGCTCGGCCCTGATGCCGGTCAATGACCGCTATCCGCTGGACCAGGTGCTGGAGGCCTGCCGCTCCTACTGGGAGCGCAAACGCCGGCAGGTGTTCGTGGAGTACGTGATGCTGGCCGGGATCAACGACTCGGTGGCCCAGGCCCGGCAGCTGGCCGAGGCGCTTGACGATCCCAGGGTCTACAAGGTCAACTTGATCCCCTACAACCCCACGGGATCGGACTTCACGGGCTCATCGCCCAAGGCCATCGAGGCCTTCAAGGACGTGCTGGAGCGCCGCGGTCTGCGGGCCACCGTCCGGCTGACGCGGGGGCGGGAGATCGACGCGGCGTGCGGCCAGCTGGCAGCCCGAGGTGGGCCGGTCGCCCCGCCAGCCCCGGTGGTCCCTTAGCGAGCAGCTCCCGCCGAGCTCGTGACCCGCTGGGCGGCCAGCGTGGCCAGCTTGGCCCGGTGGCGCTTCGATCCGCCCAGGAGCAGGGAATCCAGCTGGGCCCGCTTGAACAGCCAGTGGACGTCTGCCTCCCACGTGAAACCGATTCCACCGTGGGCCTGGATGGCACTGGCGGTGACCTCGCGTCCGGCGTCGGCCGCGCTGGCCGCGGCCAGGGCAGCGGCCTCTCCCAGGCGCTCCGGGTCGGCCCCGGCCGCCCAGGCGGCGTAGTACGTCGCCGACCGCACGCTCTCGGTGGCCAGGAGCATCTGCGCACAGCGGTGGCTGACGGCCTGGAACGAGCCCACCGGAACACCGAATTGCTTGCGGTCCTTGACGAACTCCAGCGTCATGTCCAGCGCCCGCTGGCAGACGCCCAGCACCTCGGCGGCGATGGCCATGCGGACACGGTCGGCCGCGCCGGCGCCGAGCGGCTCACCGGAGCCGCTGACGCGGGCGAAGCTCCGCGTTGAATCGATGGACTGGAATGCCTCCACCTCCGCGCTGGCGGCCTCCAGCAGCTGCGCGTCGTCGCCGTCCAGCAGGATGATGACCGCCGCGCCGTCGGCATCGCAGACCAGCTCCGGCACGCCGACCGCCCCCCTGGCCTCGCCTGAAGCCAGCCCAGGCAGCCACCGGGCCTGCTGATCCGCCGTGCCCGTGGCCTGGATCACCGCCGCGGTGGTCGCGCTGCCCAGGAAGGGGGTGGCCGCGCAGGCGTACCCCAGCTCCTCCAGCAGGGCCGCGAGCTCCACCGCGCCCAGATCCTGTCCGGAGTGCTCAGCTGAGACGGCGATGCCGGGCCAGCCCAGCTCCACCAACTCGCGCCACAGCTCGTCATCGTAGGCGGCCTTCTCCGCCGCCTCGCGCACCTTGGAGAACGGTGAGCGAGCGCCCAGAAGGTCGTGGGCCACCCGCTTGATCTCCTTCTGCTCGTCGTTCAGATCGAAGTCCATGTCCTCACCTCGCCTTGGGGAGACCGAGCACTCGCTCGGCCACGATGTTCTTGAGGATCTCGGTTGTCCCGCCCTCGATGGTGTTCCCGCGAGCCCTCAGCAGCTCATAGCTCCAGCGGCTACCCGCCTCCACAGCCTCGGGGCCCAGAAGGTCCGCCGTGAGCTGGGTCAGCTGCTGGTTGGTCTCGGACCACATCCATTTCGTCAGCGAGCCCTCCGGGCCGGGTTGGCCGTAGCGCTCTATCGAGGTCAGGCCGCGGTAGGCCGTCAGCCGCAGCACCTCGGCCTTCAGATGGAGCTCGCCAAGCTTGTCGGCCACCACGGGGTCATCCAGGAGACCGCGGCTGGCGGCCTCGCCCACCACCTCGTCCAGCACCTGGCGGAGGCGGACCTGGAGGAAGAAGGCCAGACCCGCCCGCTCGTTCATCAGCGTGGTCAGAGCGACCTTCCATCCGTTGCCCACGCCGCCCAGCATGTTCTCGTCGGGAACCTTGGCGTCCTCGATGAACAGCTCGTTGAACTCTGCCTCCCCGGTGATCTGGCGCAGCGGCCTGACCTGCACCTCCTCCTGCTCCATGTCCAGCAGGAAGTACGTGAGGCCCTTGTGCTTGGGGGCCTCGGTGTCGGTGCGGGCCACGAGCATGCACCACTTGGAGTACTGAGCCCCGCTGGTCCACACCTTCTGCCCGGTGATCCGCCAGTGGCCGTTCTCCTTCACTGCCCGGGTCTTGAGCGAGGCGAGGTCGGAGCCCGCCTCGGGCTCGGAGAAGCCCTGGCACCAGATCTCCTCGGCGGTGACAATCGGCCCCAGGAAGCGCTCCTTCTGCTCCGGGGTGCCCCAGATCATGATCGTCGGGCCAGCCAGC
>JBJMLC010000144.1:0-4991 GCA_045805485.1 Solirubrobacteraceae bacterium
CGGCACGACCACCGTCCAGCCCCGCTTCGTACCAGAGAAGGGCTTTGTCGAACGATGGAACGGCAGCCAGTGGACCATCCACCAGCTGCCCCGCCTGCGGCCCGGAAGGTACGGCCTCCTGTTAAGCATCTCCTGCCCCTCAGCCAGGACATGCACGACGGTCGGGCAGTACACCAAGGGCGGTCGCGACTACTGGACCCTGGCGGAGCGCTGGAGCCGCGGTCACTGGCACGTTCAGCACACTCCCAATCCCCGGGGCGCGATCAGGAGCAGCCTGTCCGCTGTGTCGTGCCCATCCTCACGGGTCTGCACCGCCATCGGCGCGATGAGAGTGCAGGACTCAGCCCGAACCAAGTCGCCGCTGGCCGAGGAGTACTCCAGCCACTGAGGCGGGATAGACGGAAAAGCCTCGCCCGCGCCCCCGCGCGCCGTCCGATCCGCTGACCACACTGTGCGGCATGCTCTTGCTCATCGCCGCGGTCACCGCGGGGGCGGTGGCGGTCGCCGGCGGGGGGGTGGCCTTCTGGCTGTGCGTCCCGGCTGTCCTACTCGGTGTGGCCAGGTCCCGCAGCCGCCGGGGTGCGGCCACCAGCACGGCCATCATCATGGGTGCTGCCGCCGCGGCGGCGTTGCTGCACCGACAAGACCAGTCCGCCCGGCAGCTCGCGCTGGCAGCGGTCGTGCCGCTGGCCAGCGTGGCCGTGCTGGTCGCCGTCCGGGAGCGGCTGGAGCGCCAGTGCGAGACTCTGCGCCGCTCGGCGCTCAGCGATCCGCTGACCGGGATCGCCAACCGGCGGTCACTCCTGGCCCGGATCGACTATGAGATTTCCCGCCATGCCCGGGCCCGCAGCAGCTTCACGCTGGTCATGATCGACCTGGATGGCTTCAAGCTTCTCAACGACCGGTTCGGGCATCTGGCCGGGGATGACCTGCTGCGGGACGTGGCTCTGGCGCTCCAACGCACGATCCGGGCCCAGGACACGGCCGGCCGGATCGGGGGCGATGAGTTCTGCGTACTCGCTCCGGAGACCGACGGACCCGGAACGCGGCGGCTCGAGGCTCGGGTGGCCCGGGCGGTGGCCAGCGTCACGGCTGGACTGGACACGCTCCAGGCCAGCCTGGGCACGGCGAGCTTCCCGGCCGACGGCGGCTCACCCCAGGCTCTGCTTGACGCCGCCGACCACCGTCTCCTGGCCGCCAAGCGGGCCCTGGGATCAGCGCGCGTCCAGCGGCGAGCCGCTTAGGCTAGTCCGACCTCGTAGTGTTGAGCGGGTCGGTGCGGGCGGCCTCTGCATCCCGCGATCCCTCCGGCTCGGCAGGCTTAGGCCGGCTGCGGGCGCCGACGAGCCGCCAGTGCGGGAGCTGGGGAGAGAGGCGCAGCTGGGTTTCCGCGGGCGTGCTCGCGGCCGGCGGCGCTGGGGGCGGCTCCGCCTGAGCGGTCGCCGCCGGCGGCGCAGGCTCGGGCTCCGCGGGCTCATTCGGCGCGGGCGCAGGCTCCGGCCGCGCGCCATCGCCGTCGGCCGCCGCGACTGCGTCCTCCTCATCAGGCGGAGGCGCGCCCTGCCGGGCCACGTAGTCCTGGATCAGGCCAAGCTCGATCGCGTCCACGAACTCATCCAGCTCCGCGCCGTAGCGCTCGGCGCTCAGGCTTATGGCGTGCCGGCGGCTGAGCGGTTTCAGCGGTTCGGGCAGCACCGAGTCGTGGGGCATGATGGTGCCCTCCACCAGCACCGGGACGGTGGCCACGTCGGTGCGCCGCAGCCCGGCCTCGACCTCCCGGCGCACCCAGTCCCCCGGATCGTCAATCCGCCTGCGCCCCGACTCGTCAAGCTCCAGCCAGCGTGCGCCGATCAGCACCAGCACCACCGTGCATCCCCGGATGGCCTGCTCGATGCTGCTCGGCCACTCCTGCCCCGGGCTAATCGTGTGCGTGTCCATGAACACGCTGGCCGGTCCGAACCGCTCGGCCAGCGCCGCCCGAAGGCTGTTGGCGGGCCAGCGGGTGTCATCGCGCCGGTAGGAGATGAAGAACGCCGTGGGCTTGGGGAGCAGGCGCCCGAGTGCCTCCTCCAGGCGATGGCGCTGGCGGCGCTCCACCCACGAATCCACGGCGATCACTCCGCCCGTGCCCAGCAGGAGGCCAAACAGCGGATCGACCGTGGCGACGATGGTCCCGGAGTTGAAGGCCAACTGCGCCCCGACCAGGAACAACACCGCGGCCACGAGGGAGGCTCCGAGCACGTAGAGCGAGGGGAGCCGCACTGCCAGTGCAGCGGGAAGCACCGACAGCACGATGATGATCAGCACGTTCAGCCATCCGGGCGCCGATTGCAGCGGGAAGCCATCCAGGACGGTCTCCAGCGCATTGGCCTGAATCTCGGTGCCAGCCATCGGGGTGCTGGAGACCGGGGTCTGGGCGATGTCGTGAAGGACCGGAGCGGTGTTGCCGACGAGGACGATCTTGCCGCGGAACGTCGACGCCGGAACCCTGCCCGCCAGCACGTCGGAGAAGGCGACATTGCGGAAGGTGGCTGGCGGTCCTGCGTAGTCGACCCAGGCCACGTTATTGGGAAAGTGCGATTCGGACACAGGCTTGCCCGTGACCAGCTCGGCGGCTCGCACCGGGAGCGTCTTCAGAAACACGGGCGCGTAGAACATCTGCCTGACGACTCCGTCGGAGTCCGTCGGCACGCCGACGCTCGCAGTCACAGCGCCCACGCTGGAGGGCTTGTGGCCGGCCGGAACCGGGTCCGCACGGCCGTCGTCGGTCTCCTGCGTCGCCAGCAGGACCGGCCTGGCCGCCGATACGGCGTGGACCAGCGCGCTGTCGTCCTTGGGATCGGATTGATTCAGGAATGAGATGTCGTATGCGATGAGTCGCGCTCCGTCACGGTGAAGCCGGTTGATCACCTGAGCGTGGAGGGCCCTGGGCAGGGGAGGCCGGACGTTCAGGTCCTCGATTGTGCGCGGGTCGATTCCCACCACGACGATCGGCTGGCGCGGCTTGTCGGTCCCACGGATGTGGAACCGCGCATCGATCGTCTTGAGCTCCAGCGACATGAACGCGCCGGCCGCGTGGAGGCCGATCGCCGCCCCGGCCGCCAGCGCGGCCACAGCGGCGAGAAGCTTGAGCCGGCCTGAGAACCGCGTGCTGCGGACCCGCTCAGCCAATGACGCGCTCCGGGCCCCCTGCCCGCCTGAACATCCTCAGCCCGCCTTGACGATGGTGATCCGAAATATGTCTACCTGGTTGTGGTAGATCGCGGTCAGATACCCCCGGATGCGCCGGTGCGCCCTGGCATAGGCCAGGCCCTTGCGGCTGAGCCTGATTTCCAGCGTCCAGGTCTTGCCCGCCGGCACGCGGAGATCGACCCGGGAGAGCTCGGGCGCCTTTGAGCTCTTGGCGAGCATCACAAGGACACCGTGGCAGGCCTTCCGCTTCTGCAGGCAGCGGAGCCTGACGTCCACGTACCGCCCGTGACGGTGAACCCGCTTGTGGGACAGTGCCATCAGCGGCGGCGGCTGCCCGGGCCCTGAACCAACTCCGCCCGCCTGCCGGCACCGGCTGCCACACCCCGGCCGATGCCGGGCGCTGGCGGTGCCGACGCCCATCGCCAGGCACGCAATCAGTGTCAGTACGACGACGCTGCCCCAGCTCCGCAGGCGCGTCGGCTCACGCTTGAACATCCCCTCACCGTCCTAAATTCGAATTTCGCAAGCGCCACCACGGTTGCCCCCCGCGGCCCCCTACGCGAAGCCCCATGGTAGTACGGGGACGGGAAGCCGTCAAAACACCCGCCTGCGACCGCCGCACGGCGGCATCCCGGCACCGCTAGAGCAGACCCACCTGCCGCAGGATCGACACCGAGTCCGAGTAGACGTCCTTGCGTTTGACCTTTCCGTCCTCGAACGGGATCACATCCATGCCGTCCCATTCGATCTCCTGGCCTGAGGGCTCGGCGACGATGTCGCCCCGGCTGAGTGGCTTGACGTGCGTCGCCGTTGCCGTCCATTCCTGCACGACCAGATCGTCACGCACGTACAGACGCCGGGTGCGGAAAGCGATATCCGGCCAGGCTTCGAAGATGCGGGAGATGTGCTCCAGCGCCTCCTGGCCCTCGGCTCGCTCACCTGCTGTGTGGTTTTCGAACACCATGTCGGCCGCGTGCATGGAGGCGATCCGGTCGATGTCGTGGTCATTCCACGCCTCGTTGTAGGCGGCGATCGTCTCGTGAAGCTCGGCGGCGGCGGTCAACTACGGACTCCTGACTCCTCGCCAGCGTAGTCGAACGTGGAGCCGTAACCGCACACGCCGCGGTAGCTGAACCCCAATCCGGTGTCCTCCACCACCAGCTCATCGGCAACGAGCTCCTCCCCCTCCCGATCATGTCCCGGGATCACGCATGTGACGGTCTCCTGGCTGTGAAAGCTGTCCCGAATCCGGACGCTGACCAGCTCCCGGATCCGCAGGCGCTGGCGACGACGCGTGTGGTCGACCTCGATCTCCACGGGTCGCACGGCGATGAGCTCGCTCGGCTTCCAGGCCCACGGGAAGTGTCGCTTTGCGTCACCTCCCAGTCGTCCGGTGAAGATCTGCTCCAGCGCGGCCTGCTGGTCGTCCGACGCGCGCGAGTCGAGGTACAGGAGCCACGTCCAGGGTGACCCCGGCTCATCGTCGCTGTAGCGGGATGCGATCGCCACCGCGAGCCCGGACAGGTCGGTGCCCTCGGCGGTGCCTTCCTCGATCAGCCAGGAGAGGACGCCCAGACAGACCCCGTGCGTGGACCGTCCCCCCGCCACCCCGCCGATGCGGCGGCACGGACAGACGGCGTCACAGTTGCACGACTCGAAATAGGTCCCACGGATCCGCCAGCTCATCCCTGATCACCGCCACCGTACCAGTGCTCGAGCTGTGACTAGCCTTCGTGGCGATGCTCGACTTCGACGCCTATCTGGAACGGATCGGACTGAGCGGAGACGGCGGGGCCACG
>JBJMLC010000145.1:0-25779 GCA_045805485.1 Solirubrobacteraceae bacterium
ACGCGCCGGGCGAATCTCAATGTCCTCGATGCGCCAACTCTCCCACGCCTGGTCCCAGCGGGCGAGCCACCCGAGAAACGAGTCCATGCCCGTTGACTCGGGGATATCGGTGTCATCGATCTCTACCTCAGGGTCGAGATCGACTAGGACCGCCTGATAATCCTTACGGCCAGCCGCTTCAACGATCCGTCGCATCACGTCAACGTTCTCAGACGACATCGCCCGCCGAGTATCGCGTATTACTCACCTAGCCCCGCGGCTTCGAGGGCCTTGGCCGGGTCGTTGAACCACTGGAAGCTGACAGCCTTCCCGTCCCGAACGGTCCATACGTACCCGTCTTCGTGTTGACGCTGCGCACCGCTGCTCCTACCCCGCGCGGTGAAGGTCGCCAACACGACGACCTGGTCGCCGGCATCGATGATTTCGCGCACCTCGATGCGGACATCTTCGAGCGCCTCATGCATCGAGCGCAGGGCGTCCTCGTAGGCCGCGATTCCCCGCCGTGTCCCTGGCTCGACCGCGCCGGGCGGATTCACGTACTCGATGTCGGCATGCAGTAGCCCGAGGGTCGCCGGAGACTCGCCGCGCGCCAACACCTCGTGGATGGCACGGACAATGGCCACGTTCTGTTGCGACATCGGAACCGGCCCCGCGGATCTCAGTGAGTGGACGCTTTGCGCTCGGCGGCCCAGGCGACGATGGCGTCCGAGCGGTTCACCGTCGTTCCGTCCGCGAGCGCAAGCACCGGAAGCTTCTCCTGCCCGCTGATCTGCTTGAGGTCGGGGCGCTTCCCGGTCGTGCCGATGGCGAGCGGACGGCCCTTGCCGAAGATGACGCTCTCGTACACGATCCCCGCCTCGTCGAGCGCCTCATGAGCGCGGCGGCACCCGTGAGGGAGGAACGACGGTCCCCCGCGTCCAACATGGCAGGTGTAGAGAGTCAGTTTGCCCGGCGGGTGTCGCAGATCAGGCATCGTCGACTTCCGGATCACAGAACATCACCCGCCCAGTATCCCGCACGCTGCTGGCCTGACTGCAATGGTCTGTGGCCGTTCCTTCAGGGAAACGAACCTAGCTCAATCTCAGTTTCCTAAAGCAACTGACAACCGACCTCACTGAGCGCGCCGTACAAGATCGGTAGGTCGATTCGGTGATCCTGCGGATTGGCGGCGAGGCCCGGGAGCCCTAGTTTGCGCCTGGTAGCGGCGAACAAAGGAGCCAGACAGTGAACATGCGTAGATGGATGCTTGGCGTCGCCCTCCTCGGAGGGGGTGTCGTGCTGGGACCCGGATCCACAGTGGCCTCGGCCTCGAGTGCGAGGACGTGCGACTGGGGCGGGACGCTGGCAAAACCGACCGGGAGCGTGAAGCTCAGCCCAGGCATCACGAACTCACCCGCAACTGGGCCGCTGAGCTTCTATGGCACTGGCGGCCTGTCGGGCGGCAGCCGCTGCCACGGCCGAGTGACGTTCGTCGGAGAGGTGGCGGCCGGCTCAACCTGCGCGTTTGCCACCTATCACGGGCGGGTGTACGGGCTCCCGGGCGTATACAGCTACGCCGGCGCGGGCAGCGCCGTCGTCCAGGACTTTCTCTATGACCGGCAGGGCCGGGTTGTGGGCGCCGACCAGCCGGTGGCTCACTCCTCCAGCGATCCGACCTTCATGGCATGTGGCACCTCCCAGGGGCTGACCAGCGCACAGTTCAGCGCCAAGCTCGAGGTCTGGGGAGCGGGCTCAGGGTTCGTGACGCTTGCGTCCGCCCACACACGTGCGGCGGCCTCGCAGGCGCCAAGGACCTGTACATGGGGCGGGACTCCGCTCGCGCCGACCGGACAGAACCACAACGCCGAGGGCATCAGCAACACGGCGTCAACTCATCCGATTGATTTCTACGCGACCGGCCCGCTCGCCGGCCAGTGCTCCGGAACGCTCACCTTCGAGGGAACCATGGACACGGGAGCGACGTGCAGCAAGATCACGTTCCACGGTAGGGCGTTTGGCATTCCCGGCGTGGCGAGGTTTGCGGGAGTCGCGGCCGGCGGCGTGGGGCCAGCGCGGCTGTACGACGGCCACGGAAACCTCGTCGGCTCCGAGAACGCGAACTTCTTGGTCGACCCCACCGTCATTTCGAAATGCAACACGCCACAGGGCGTCGTCGACAACACGTTCCAGTCCCTGATCGAGTTGCTCGGCAAATGAGGAGCGCGAAAATGCGATTTCGACTGATCATCGGCCTGGCCGCTGGGCTGGTCTGCATGTGCACGGCGGGGCTCGCCGACGCCAAGCCGGTGTATGTCCCGGGCAGCTCGTTCGATGGAACGTGTCAACTCACCGGCACGCTGACGCTGGCGACCCCGATCGGAAGCACGCCACGGTCGACGAGCTTCACCGGCAGCCAATCCGGCACCTGCCAGGGTTCACTGAATGGTGGCCCGAGCGCTGCGCACGTGGTGCGCAACCAGGTGAGTGGTATCGGTCTGCTCAGCTGCTTCGGCGGCCATACCTTGACCAACGACGTGCTGAGATTCGATGACGGATCCCAAATCCGCGTATACACCGACGTCGCCTTCGCCGGGGTTGAGGCCGGCGGGCACTTTCAGGGTGCGGGAGGAGACGGCGTCGTGGAGATCAACCTGCTGCCGTACTTCAGCCAATCCACCATGGACCAGTGCCAGGCCGGCACGTTGACCGACGCGCGCTACGACGTGACCGCCCGAACCATCACTCCGATGGTTGGATGAGCGCGGGGGCGATGGGTTACCCCACCCGCCCACCTCGAGAGGCTCGGCGAGGGCGCACACCCTGCGGCGCTCATGCGGGTCGCGCCCGCTGATACTCGCTTGCGGCGGCAGCGCGTGAGTTCACGCCGAGCTTCTCAAAGACCCGCGAGACGTGGCTGTCGACCGTTCTTACGCTGAGATACAGCTGGCCCGCGACCTGTCGGTTGGTTTTCCCGATGGCGACCAACTCCAGGACCTCGAGCTCACGCGGGGTCAGCGCGGAGAGGAGCGATTCGCCCCCATCCATCTCCCGGGAGGCGCGGACCACATGTCCGAGGCGGCGCAATTCTCGCGCCGCCTCGTTGCAGTAGTGCGTCGCCCCGCACTCGGAGAGCAGCTCATGGCCGGCCTGGAGCTCCGCCACCGCCCGGTCGCGGTCGTCGATGGCGGCCAGCGCCCGCCCGGCAAGAACCCGAGCCCGGCCCAGGGCAACCCTGGCGGCAGCTTCCTCCGCGATCCGCACGGACGCCATCGCATGATCGAGCGCCTCGCGCGGGCGATCCTCGGCGAGAGCGACTGTCGCCTGCGCACGGAGGGCTTGCAGGAGCGGAACGCGCAGCCCCACTCCCTCGGAAACCTCGTGGGCCCGCTGCGCGAAGTGTGACGCCTCATCGCGGCGCCCGAACGCCAGCTCGAGCCGGGTCCGCAGCTCGTAGTAGCCGGCATGTTGTGGTGGGAACGGCGGGAGCCGAGGACTGTCGTCGGTGTTGGTGAGCTGCTCGCTGGCCCGCTCCGGTTCGCCGATCTCCAGCAGCGCTTCGGCGAGTTGCAGGTGGGCCCGTTCGGTCAGCGGGCTTCCGGTCGCCGCGTGGAGGCTCACGCTCTGTTCGCCGTAGCGCACCGCGGCGAAGAGGTCACCGCGATGGAGCTCGAGCGCGCACTTCTGCTGCATCGCCCAGGAAAGGAACAGGTTGCTGGTGGCGTTGAGCGCGGCCTCGAAGGCGCTGTCGACCACCTCGGTCAAGTCCCGGATATTCCCCAGCACCGCGAGCGCCTGCGCTTCCGTGCCGTAGAGCCCAACCGTTAGAGGCCTGTGCCGCCCCGCGCCTGAGACGGCCGTCGCCCGCTCGAGGTGCTCCACCGCCTCCTCGAAGCGCTCAGCGCAGACCTCAGCCCAGCCAAGCCAGGCGGTGATTCCCGGCTGTTCGTTGACCTCTCCGTTGGTCAATTCATCGAACAGCTGGGCGGCCTTCGAGACGTTCCGGACACCCTCCTCGACGTCGTTTAGCCCGAGGCCCGCCAGCCCGAGTGCGCTCAGCGCACCGACCTTGACCATGCCCCGGCAGTCCGCTGACAGAGACGCCTGCGCCCAGTCTCGCATTCCTCCCCAGTCGGCATCCAGATAGGCGGTCAGCGACAGGATCCGCATCAACTCGGCGGCATCGGCTGAACGGTCATCGGGCAGCGCGGCCAGCTCGTCGAGCAGGAGCTGTCTCGCCCTGTCCTGCTCGCCGGCCAGATCGTCGAGCAGCGCGGCCAGCATCGCCGCTTTCAGCCGCAGAGGGTTTGAGCCGCGGGGGGAGATCCGCATGAATGCCCGCAGGGCCTCCCGGTTTTCTTCGATGTCGCCGGCAATCCCAAGCGCAGCAGCTCGCTGAACCAGGAGGCCAAGCCGCCGTTCCAGGTTCTCTTCGTTGTCTGGGATGAGCCGGAGCGCGGCGGCAAACCAAGCGGCGGCAGTGGCGGGTGCGCGCAGCGCCGTCTGCTCACCGGCCCGCACCAGCTGCTCAATCGCCTCGTCATCCCCAACCGCTGCATAGCGCTCCACGTGGGAGGCGAGAGCCACCGTGGGAGCTCCGTCCGCCTTCAGCGCCTCTGCCGCTCGGCGGTGAGCGGCCATGCGCCATGCCGGTCCCGCGGTTTGGTAGACGACGCGTCGCAGGATCGGGTGTCGGAACCGGAAGCGATTGGGCGATTCGGCCGGGCGAAGCAGGTCGGAAGCGGCGAGCTCGTCGATCGCCGGCAATACCTCATGCTCCGGGAGCGACGCCGTCCGGGCGAGAAGCTCGGGATCGAAGCTCTCCCCCAGCGCCGCCGCGGCCTGCAGCACCTGTCGCGCATCATCGGAGACAGCATCGACCTCCTGCCTGATCGCCGCGCTCACGACCGCTGGGATCTCGACCGTCGGCGGCTCGGATTCCACTGAGCGCAGCTGGCCCCGCCGAGCTGCACCGGCGAGCTGCTCCACGTAGAAAGGGTTGCCCTCGCTCTCCCGGTAGAGCTGCTCCAGAGCTGCGCCGCCGATGTCGTCGCCCAAGAGTTGACTGACGTCGTGGGGTGAAAGCCGCCCGGGATCGAGGCGCCGACAGCGTCCCACTCGCTCAGCCTCCTCCACCACGGTGACCAGCCGTGCCGGAACCTGGGCGACACGGGCCGCGAGCACCAGCAGCACGGGTGCCTGAAAGCCGCGATGAAGCAGGTGACAGACGAGATCGATCGAGGCGGGATCGGCCCAGTGGAGATCGTCGAGCGCCATGACCACGGGTGCCTCGTCGGCCAAGCGACTCAATAGGACCCGCACCGCCGCGCGGACCCGATGCCCCGTCTCTGTCGGCGCCGTTGGTTGCTCTGCCTTTAGAAAGAGCGAGGGGAACGCAGCGCTCAGCGTCTTGAGCACGTCGTCAGAGACCTCGACGCGATGGTCGGCGAGGCCAGTGAGCTCAGTCTCGAGCGCGGTGGTGAATATCGCGTAGGGAACGTCCAGCTCGAATTCAGACGCGCGTCCCGTGAACGTGCGACAGCCAGCGGCCGAAGCGCGAGCGAGGATCTCGTGGACCAGAGCTGTCTTACCGATCCCAGGCTCGCCGGTGATGAACAGGGCGCCGTCGCGCTGGTCGCCGAGCTCGCTCAGGGCGAGTTCGATCGCAGCCAGCTCGCCCTCGCGCCCGACAAGCCCGGTCGGTGCCGATTGGTCGGATGACCCTTCTACTCGCCGCATCGGGCTCAATCAGTAGCGCCTTTGGGTGACTTGGCCGATAGTGAGTTCCCCAAGCACACTGTAGCTTCGGTGCCGCCACCAGCTGGGCGCGCCCGACTCGGATGCCGGGCGAGACGGCAGCGCGAGGCAACTATGACGCAGTGCTTCGGACTCAGTTCCCCAAAGCTACTAACATGGAGTTGTGCAGCGAACGCAGTTCGCAACCATGGCGTGCTCGCTGGCGCGCAGCCTGGACTTGGTTGGCGAGCCATGGACCCCACTGATCCTCCGAGACGTCTGGCTCGGGCGCCGACGCTTCGACGAAATCGCGACAAACCTCGAGATCTCGCGCAAGGTTCTGGCTTCGCGGCTTGACACGCTGGTTCGCGAAGGGGCGTTGGAACGGCGGCTTTATCGAGAACGTCCGGCCCGACACGAGTACCACCTAACCGAGAAGGGCGGGGAGCTCATGGATGTCCTGCTCGCCTTGATCTCGTGGGGTGACCGGTGGACTGCGGGGAAGGAAGGCGTCCCGATGTTGATGCGGCACACACGCTGCGGCGAGGTTGTGGACGCGGCGGTCAGCTGCTCAAACTGCGGGGAGCCACTGCATGCCGACGAGGTCCGGCTGGAGCCCGGTCCGGGGGCCCGCGAGGGGTGGGGGACTCGTGGCCTCTGGGCGCACCACCGCCGAGCTAAGAAACGGCAGAAGGCCAAGGCGGCGGCCTAGCCGCCACAGCCCCGCCTCAGCTCGCGCTCAAGCTATCGGCGCGCTACAAGTCCGGTTGATGGATCCGCGCGACCTTTACGGCCTCCCGCTTGACCGCTTCACCGAGGAGCGCAACGCGCTGGCCAAGCAGCTCCGCAAGGAGGGCCGGCGTGACGAGGCCGGCAAAGTGGCCAAGCTCGCCAAGCCATCCGTGGCTGCCTGGGCGGTCAATCAGCTCGTGCGTACCCAGCGACGTGACGTGGACGCGCTCTTCGAGGCGGGCGACGCGCTTCAGGAGGCGCAGGCGGACCTGCTGGCCAAGCGCGGGGATCCAGGTTCGCTACGGAAGGCCGTCGAGTCAGAGCGCGCTGCGGTCGACCACCTGTCACACAAGGCGCGGGGGCTTCTCAGCTCGGAGGGGCACGAGCTCACGCCCGCCAGGATCGAGCAGGTCTCGGAGACACTCCACGCCGCTGCGCTTGACCAGGACACCAGAGCCCGGGTGCGGGAGGGAGAGCTCGTCCGCGAGCTCCGGCACGTCGGCCTCGGTGAACTCACCGGCGGTGCTTCGGCGACCCGCCGGTCGACCAAGGCCTCTTCGCGCTCCCGAAAAACGGCTGAGGACGCCAAGCCGCGAAGCGCCCGGCTGCGTACCGCGCGTAAGAACGAGGCCGATGCGCGTCGTCAGCTCGAGCGAGCCACTCGCGAGGCAGAGGCTGCAGAGGAACGACGCCGCCGCGCGCAGTCGGCACTCCGCGAGGCGGACGAGGCGCTGGTCGCAGCACGCCAGGCGTCAAAAGAAGCAGCTCAAACGCACCGGCGGGCCCGGCGAGTGCTCCAGGAACTGACGTAGGATCTCCACATCGTCGTGCACTGCCCTCCGCCGCCCCGGACCGGGCGTCTGTGAGCCATGGAGCCGAGCGTAGAATCGCCCAGATGACGGCGTCATCGTCAATCCGCGGGACACTGGTTCTGGCCCTGATCGCGGCCGCGCTGAGCGGCTGTGGCGGCTCTGGCGGTGGCGGGAACTCGCCGGCCGAAGTCCAATCCTGCCTGCAGGGCCAAGCCTACGGCGTGACCACCGTGCCGCAGTCCGAGATCTCAAGCGGTGGGGCGGAGAGCCGCGGCCCCGGCCAGACCGGTGAGCTGCTCGTGGCCCGAGGTGGCGTGCAGCCCCAGGTCGGCAGTGACACGGCCGACGCGGTGATCGCGTTCTGGAAGTCGCCGGCAGCGGCAAAGAACTCCCCCAACGCCCGCGACAGTGGCCTGGGCAGGCACGCCGACGTCTTCGGTTCGGTGACCGTGCAACCCGGCACGCATCTCGTCCTGTACGCCCTCCGAGCGGCCAACACTCCCTCGGCCCGGCGGGCCGCGTTCCAGGCCCAGGTCAAGAAGATCGAGAGCTGCGTCAGCTAGGGCGACTCGCGGGCGCTGTCCCCGCGGATGATGGCCATGAGCTGCACCGCGGCCCGCGCGGCCTCTCAGAAGTCGCGCCGGCCCCTGAGCCGCTGTGCAACCTCGGGTCGCGTGAGCTGGTAGAGCGCGATCCGCTGAGGGCCGTTCATGGCGAGCTCGGCGCCGGGACCATCGGGGATGCCGAATCGCACGAGCGTCTCGACTCCCCGCTCAGCCGCCGCTGCGACGGCCTGATCGAGGTCTGCGACCCGGAAGACCAGAATCGGTCGGTCACCCTCCAGATGCTCGGCCAGCAGCACCGCCGGCCCCCCGTCGGCCATCTCGACCATGGCCACCCGGGTGCCGAAGGCCTCGATGGCGAACACCGGCGATCCTCCCAGTCCGTCCACGAAGTGCCGGACGTCCGCGGCGGCGTCCCGGCTCGGCAGGTACACAAAGTCAAGGCTCTCGAACATCCCCGCGGCCCACGCCCTCGGCCAAGGGCTCGGATGTCGCCTGCTGGGCCGCCACCTCAGCCAGGGCGACCGCGGTGGCCACGGCGGCGTTCAGGCTCTCCACGCCCTGGCGCCCGCCGGGGATGCGCACCAGCACGTCGCACTTGGTCCGCGTGCGCTGACGCAGACCCTGGCCCTCGGCCCCCACGACGAGCACCGACTGAGCATCGAACTCGGCCTCTCGCACACCGCGCTCGCCCCGCTCGTCCAGGCCGTAGATCCAGAACCCGTAGTCGCGCAGGATGTCGAGGCTTCGGGCCAGGTTGGTCACCCGGTAGACGTCCACCAGCTCGGCCCCTCCGACCGCGATCCGAGCCACCCTCGGTGTGAGCTCTGCCGACCGGTTCTTAAGCACCAGTACCCCGTCGGCGCCGAAGAACGCCGCGCAACGGAGCACAGCCCCCAGGTTCTGCGGGTCGGAGACCTGATCCAGCGCCACCACCCGCCGTCCCCGGGCCAGCCGGTCCAGGTCGTGCTCGCCCAACACCTGACGCCGGGCGGTGAACAGGCAGACGCCCTGGTGCTTGTCATCGTCGGTGAGTCCGGTGATCCGGCGGAACTCAGGCCAGGCCACAAGCTCGGGCTCCACCCCGGCGGACCGAGCGGCCTCGAAGGTGTCGCTGTGGTACTCCGGCCTCCCGCCCAGAACCACGCGTTTGACGTCGTGGGGGCGGGTGAGGAAGACGGCCCGGGCGGAGTGCTTGCCGTAGACCATCTCCATCGCCGCCACGATACCTCCGCCCGCACCGCCGAGCGCCTCGGCGCGTAGATCAGGCTCGTGACAGGTACTTCGACTCGCGCGTATCCACGCGCACCGTCTCGCCGATGGAGATGAACAGCGGGACCTGGATCACGACGCCGGTCTCCAGCGTGGCCGGTTTGGTGCCGCCGCCCGAGGCCGTGTCGCCCCGGACCCCCGGGTCCGTCTGCGTGACCTCCAGGTCAACCGCGGCTGGCACCTGGAGATCGCTGGGCCGCTCGTCGATGAACAGAAGGTCGACCTCGTCATTGATCTTGATCCACTTCAGGGCGTCCTTGAGCGCCTCCTCAGGCAGCGTGATCTGCTCGAACGTGTCGCTGTCCATGAAGTGGGCCTCCTCGCCGTCGGCGTAGAGGAACTGCATGCGCTTGGTCTCGGTGCGCACGTCCCGCAGCTTCTCTCCGGCGCGGAACGTCTTGTCGATGACCGCGCCGTCGCTGGCCCGCCGGAGCCGGGTGCGGACGAACGCGGCGCCCTTGCCCGGGTTGACGTGCTGGAACTCCATGACCCGGTAGACGGTGCCGTCAACATCGATGTGGTTGCCGCTCTTGAGCTGGTTTGTGGAGATCATGGCTTCACGTCCCGGATCGATCACGAACATTCCTGGCTGGCCCTCATCGTAGGGGCCGCCAGGAGCTCCGGACCGGGCGCCGGGGCGCCCGGTCACGCAGAGGACTCAGCCCGTGAAGCCTCGGGCCCGCCGCGGGCGCCGGCTGGGATGGTGATGCCGATGGTGGTGGCGGTGGTGACGGTGGTGCTGGTGATGGTGCTGGTGGTGGTGATGATGATGCTTCTTGGGGGGCGGCTTGTGGGCCACCTGCGGGCTGGCGCTGAAGTTGAAACAGCACAGACCGTCGATCTGGAGGGGAACGCTGTCGGCCTGGGCCTGGGCGTTCGTGGTGACCCCCTGGGGGTGGGAGGTCGCGAACGCGTAGGTCCCGACCTCCTGGAGCACGCGGGCGTGAGAGAGAACGCCGCCGATGTCCCGGCTCGGGCTCTTGGGAAGGCCCACGTCCTGTGCCGACACGGCGATGGTGATCGTGCACGGCGTCTTTGCCGATGGGTGTGGCGGGCAGGAAACCTTCCCCTGCCTGGACGTTCCGCCTGAGCCGGACTCCGGATACGTGAGCACGTGCGGGAAGCACGCGCTGACCGAGCACAGGTCAACGCTCTGCGACTTGCCGGAGTAGAACGACTTCGAGCCCGACGGCGATGTGGACATCCCGGCGTACCACAGGGTCTTGCCCAGCTGCCAGCGGGTCACGTACTCCAGCAGTTGGGTGCCGGGGACCTTGGCCGCGGTGGCCGATGCGTCCTTGAGATTGGCGACGGATATCTTGATCGTCAGCGTGCGGCCGTTGGAGGAGACCTCCAGCGAACTGCCCAGGATGTCCAGGCCGGGGAGGTTCTTGCCGCCGATGACCGGATAGAGGGCGTCGCCCGCGGAGTCGTTTATCCCGGTGACCGGCTTGTGGGAGGGTCCCTTCACCGGCTTGCCATACAGGCCCATGCCCGACGCCTGGTGCGCGAGCGTGACCAGTGGCGCTCCGGCGTGGTCCAGGAACTGCTGATTACCGGGGGTGAAGCCGGGCTGGACGAGGCCATTGGACGTATCGTCGTAGACGATCTCTGCGGCGCCCTGCTTGTCGATGTCGACGGAGAAGAAGTCCGCCAGGTTGCGGTTGCCCTGCGAGGCGATGCACCCCGTGCCCTCCAGGCAGACCTCGTTGTACTTCATCGGATGGGGCGTGACCTTGACCAGCGTCTTCCTCGGGGGGGCTCCCGTGATCCCGCCGTGGGAGTTGACCGGAAAGACGACCTGGTCCATGAACACGTTCCACCTCTGGTGCGCCGGGGTGCTCGGATCGCTGGCCTTGTCGGCGCCGTACCACACGGCGTCAGCTCTTCCAGGCCCGCCCGCCTTGATCCAGGGGAAGATGTTCACAGCATCCCCGGTGGCCGTCCGGCCGTCGGACACCATCACGGGCTTGGTCCACTTCTTCCAGCCTGAGGCCGCCGAGGCGGCCGACACCCAGACCTGGTCCAACTTGGGCTTGCTGCTTGAGTTGACCGCGTAGACGACGAACAGGTTCCGGGCGCTGTCCATCGACAGGACGGAGAACAGCGTGTCCGGACTCGCGGGCAGGTTGGTTGCGATGGGGATCAGACCCGCCGTGTTGGGGCCACCACCGGACGACGTCGGGCGGTCCAGGAAGGTCAGGTTGCCCTGGGCATCAGGCGTCCCGATGTTGAGGTCCATCGCAAACGTCTTTCCGGTGGACCGTCCGGCGGCCTCGAAGACCTTCCCGGTCTGCTGGTCGATGGCGGGATAACCGTCAGAGCCGAATGGGCTGTAGACGACCTCGTTGGCCGGCGTGACGCCCGTGGTGGCGTTCGTGAAATTGAGCCCATCGGTGCTCCTGTTCCACTGAGCATCGCCGTTACCCCCGTTGCCCACGAGGTTGTTGTACTCCTCGTAGACGAGCGGCGTGGGCCCGTGATACTTGGACTTGTGGGGAGTCCCCGGCGGGGGATCGTAAACGGCCAGCCATTGACGGTCGGAACCCAGGTGGCCTCCGCAGCCGTTGAAGCTCTGCTTCGCCGTCGCCCCGCCGTCGGAGGTCGTCGCTGTGCGATCGCACGCCAGCGCGTACAGGTCGATGAAGTACTCCTTGCCTGAGCGGTCATGGTTGATGTCCGTGTCCCCGCCCCCGGGCTTCGGTCCGGGCGAGCTCTGGATCGCGGTGGGCACGCCCCCTGGATTGATCAGCCGGAAGGTGTGGCCACCATCAGCAGACGCCTCCCATTCGCTGCGCTGCGTGCCCGTGCCGGTGGGCCCGCTGGCGAACAGCTCGTTCCTGGGGCCGTTGAAGTTGATGCTGGGCTCGCCGAAGGTGTGGATCGGATCGACCGGCGCTGGAACCGAGAACGTGATCTTGCTCGCCTTGGCAGCGACGGCGTGCGCAGAGCTTCCTGAGCCGCCGAGGGCGACGAGGGCGATCGCCATCACCCCAGCACCGGTCATGATCGCTAGATACCTGCGCATCGGGCCGCCTCCTCGCGACGTCTGGACCACGCGCACCCTAGCAACGCAAAACGGGCGCGCAAGCGAGAACCGTCCGTACGGCCCGGAGGCGGTGGGCGCTCCGCCCCGGAGCCTGTGGGCGATACTGGCTCCGTGGAGCGCAACGTACTCGGCGGCGCATTGGAGATCTGCAGCACAGATCCCCTCACCGGTTTCTACCGCGACGGCTGCTGTAACACCGGCCCGCCCGACCTGGGCAGCCACACGATCTGCGCCGTGGTCAGCGCCGAGTTTCTGGAGTACCAGCGCGAGATCGGCAACGACCTGAGCACGCCGATCCCGGAATTCGGGTTTCCCGGGCTGCGCCCCGGCGATCGCTGGTGCGTCACCGCCAGCAACTGGCTGCGAGCGCACGAGGCCGGTGTGGCCGCCTTCGTGGTGCTGTCGGCAACGCACGAGAGGGCGGGGGACATCGTCCCGCTGGAGGTCCTGGAGCAGTACGCCGTCGACGTGCCGGGGGATCCAGGCTCGCTGCGCCCTTAGGGCGCCCCGGACTCTGCTCGGCCGCGCCTACAGCAGATGCAGCCGGTGCAGCGCTTTCTGCGGCTTTCGCCTGTAGAGGTGCCCGGCCAGCTCCAGCGCCTCGCGCTGAAGCTCGCTGCGCCGCCGCGTGATGGCCGCGGCGAGGCGGTCCAGTCTGGGATCTTCCGCCGGAAGCTTCCGGCGGGCATGGTCGGCAAGCACCACCAGGTCGTGGTCGTCTCCGAGCAGATCCGAAAGGCGGTGCGCTCGCTTGGCCATCTTGCCCATCCGGCGCGGGTGAGCGGCCTTCAGCAGTTGGGAGGCATGCCACAGGTCCTTGGCGCGCTTGCGGAGCTCATGCCAGTGGGGGTCGCTCGGCTCCGCGCGGACCCGCGCCAGGCCGCGTCGGCCCTGTCGATAGATCCTCCGATAGCCCGGCGCCAGCGCCGACAGATGGCCGTCCTGGGGCAGGGGCCACAGGGTCACCCGGAGACGGGTTTCCGAAACGGCCGAGATCGCCTGCCTGCGGCCTCTGGCCCCACCGGTGTCGCCAGGAGCGGCCGACCAGTCGCCCACCTCCAGGTCGAGCTTGATCAGCGTCTCCTGGAGGACCTGCGCATCGCGCACGCCTGACAGGGCCAACCCCGCGTCACGGAGGTTGTGGTTCTCCCGCCGGAAGGTCTCGGTGCCCAGGAGATCCCGGCTCAGGCGGAGCAGGGCGCGGGTCCGCTTCAGCGCCTTCCGGGCGTCGTGGATGGCCTCCTCGTCCATGGGTGCGAAGTCGCCGAGGCGCCCCAGGGCAAGGTCGAGCTGGGCCGCGGCGATGCGGCGCACAGCGGGTCCGACCTTCTCATCGGCCTGGATCCGATACGGCGGTCTGTCCTTGACCGCTCGCTCGGGTTCGTGAGCGCGGATCAGACGCCGCCCCAGCACCAGCCCGGCGAGCCCTGTGGCCGAGGAGGCCGTGACCAGGATCAATCGGCGAGACCGGGAGATCATGCGAGATCGCCCGAGGTCCTGACTCCGGATCCCAGGGGGGGCCCCGTACCGAGGAGCAGTGAGGCCGGCACGCCGAGGAACAAGCAGATCGCGCAGGCCACCAGCAGCGAGTCGTGCACGGTCGAGGCACTCGCGCCGCCCGCCAGGGCCAGGCCGCCCAGCGCTCCTCCCACGGCGGCACCCAGCAGGCGTCCGACTGAGAGCACAGCGGAGGTCCGGCCGTGGAACGCGCTGGGGGTGGCGTTCAAAGCTGCCCTGGAGGTGGGCACGAACAGCATTCCCAGTCCAAGCCCCACAGGAATCAAGGGCAGGATCGTCACAACGCTGTGGAGCGGAACCCCGGGAATCCCCAGCAGGGCCAGCCCCAGCCCCGTGGCCGTGAAGCCGAGCACGGCCGGCAGCCGCTCGCCGTGGCGGTCCACCAGCCGGCCGGCCAGCGGGGCGCCGACACCCACCAGGACGGCCACCAGCACGAGGGCGGCCGAGGCCCCGAGGGCCGAGAATCCGGCTGAGTGCTGGAGGTACTGCTCGGCCAGGAAGAACGAGCCGATCATGACCGCGAACGTCAGACCGGCGATCAGCGTGGCCGTGAGCACGGTCGGATTGAGAAGGGGCTGACGTCCCGTGGCCTTCTCAGAACGCAATGAGCGGGGGACCTGACGCTCGATTCCCCACGCCGCCACCCCGGCCATGGGAACGAGAGCCCACCAGGCGGCGCGCCAGCCGAAACCCACCGTGAGCAGGCCCCCCAGGAGGGGGCCGACGAGATTGGCCACCCCGGCGCTGGCCCCCCAGATCCCCAGGGCGCTGCCGCGGCGTTCCGGCGGGAACCCGCTGACGGCGGCGGCCAGCGCCGCGGGGCTGACGAGGCCCGCGCCCACACCCTGTACCACGCGCGTGGTGACCAGCAGTCCGAAGTCATCCACCAGCGCTCCGGCGCCCGCGCCGACGGCGAACACGGCCAGTCCGATCAAGGCCAGCCGTCGAGCCCCGTATCGGTCCACCAGGGCGCCCGCCGGGAGGAGCACGATTGCGTAGGCGGCGAAGTAAGCGCTGAGCAAGCTGGCGGTGGAGGCCCCGGTTACGCCCAGGCCGCGACTAACCGAGGGCAGCGCAACCGTGATCAGCGTTCCGTCCAGCTGGAGCAGGGCTGCGGCCCCTGTGCACGCCGCCAGCCTGGTCCAGGCCGACCGAGGCAGCTTGGGTCGATCGGTCCTGTCCGAACCTCGGCGCCGGAAGCGGGACGCAGGCGCCGCGTGCCGTCTGCGGGCCAGGAGGGGCATCGACCCCAGTATGGCGCTCCGATTAAGCCGGGACCTCGGCTGGCGCGGCCACCTTGCGCAGCTCGTGGCGGGCGAGCGTGCGCTTGTGGACCTCGTCCGGGCCGTCGGCCAGCCGCAGGGTGCGCAGGTGGGCGTACATGGTGGCCAGTGGGAAGTCGTCGGACACCCCTGCTCCTCCGAACACCTGGATCGCCCTGTCGATGACCTTCAGGGCCACGTTGGGCGCTGCCACCTTGATCGCCGAGATCTCCGTACGGGCGTGCTTGTTGCCTACGGTGTCCATCAGCCACGCGGCCTTCAGGGTGAGCAGCCGCGCCATGTCGATCTCGATCCGCGACTCGGCGATCCAGTCCTGGATGTTGGCGCGCTCGGCCAGCGGCTGGCCGAAGGTCACCCGCGAGGTGGCGCGCTCACACATCAGCTCGAGCGCCCGCTCGGCCGCTCCCAGCGTGCGCATGCAGTGGTGGATGCGGCCCGGCCCGAGCCTGGCCTGCGCGATCAGGAACCCATCGCCCTCGTTGGCGACCAGGTTGGTCGCGGGCACACGGACGTCCTCGAACAGGATCTCGGCGTGGCTCTCCTGGTCGACGTAGCCGAACACGGGGAGGTTGCGCAGGATGCTCACCCCCGGCGTTCCGGGCTCCACCAGGATCATCGACTGCTGCCGGAACAGGGGACCGTCCGGGTCGGTCTTGCCCATCACGATCATGATCTTGCAGCGGTCCCGCATCGCGCCTGAGGACCACCACTTCCGGCCGTTCAGAACGTAGTCGTCCCCATCGCGCTCGATCCGCAGCTGGATGTTGGTGGCGTCCGAGGACGCCACCTCGGGCTCGGTCATGATGAACGCCGACCTGATGTCCCCCTCCAGCAGGGGCCGCAGCCATTGCTCCTTCTGCTCAGGTGAGCCAAACAGCGTCAGCACCTCCATGTTGCCTGTGTCCGGCGCGGCGCAGTTGCACGCCTCCGAGGCGATGTGGCTGCGCCCCATGATCTCGGCCAGCGGCGCGTAGTCGAGATTGCTCAAGCCCGGCACGCCCAGATCGGGATCCTCATGGGGGAGGAACAGGTTCCAGAGTCCGTGCTCCCGGGCGCGCTCCTTGAGCTCCTCCATCACCGGGGGGTGAAAGTGCGGATTGCCTGAGTCCACCAGCTGCTCGTGATAGGTGGCCTCGGAGGGCAAGACGTGCTCGTCCATGAAGGAGAGCAGGCGCTCCCGCAGTTCCTGGCAGCGGTCACTGAACTCGAACTCCATCTCTGGTTGCGGAACACTAGTCTGTCTGGCCCAATGGAGCTAGCCGGGCGGACAGTCGTGGTCACCGGAGCCGGGAGTGGCATCGGCCGTGCCGTGGCCCATCGCTTCGCCCAGGAGGGTCCGCGGAAGCTGGTCGTGGCCGACCTCAACCTGGAGGCCGTGCAGGCTGTGGCCGAGGAGGTGGGGGGCGAGGCCGTACAGGTCGACGTGGGAGAAGAGGATCAGATCCAGGCCCTGGTCAAGCAGGCGCGCGAGCTGGGGGGGCAGGTCGACGTGTTCTTCTCCAACGCCGGGATCGGTGGCCCGGCCGGAGGTCCTGAAGCCGCCAACGAGGAATGGGACCGGGCCTGGCGGGTCAACGTCATGGCTCACGTGTGGGCGGCTCGAGCCCTGCTCCCCGAGATGCTGGAGCGCGGCGACGGATACCTGCTCAGCACGGCGTCGGCGGCCGGCCTGCTGACGCAGGTGGGCGCTCTGGTCTATTCGGTCACCAAGCACGCGGCGGTGGCGGTGGCCGAGTGGCTGGCCATCACCTACGGCGACGCCGGCATCAAGGTCTCTTGCTTGTGTCCGCTCGGGGTGCGCACGCCGATGCTCGAGGGCGCACTCGACAACACCGTCGGCGCGGCCGCCCTTCTGGCCGACGAGCTTCTGGAGCCCAGTGATGTCGCCGAGACCGTCGTGGCGGCCATCCGCGAGGAGCGGTTCCTGATCCTCCCTCACCCCCAGGTGGCCGAGTACATGGGCCGCCGGGGAGCCGACGACGACCGGTGGATCGCCGGTATGCGCCGGCTGGTGCGCCGCGCTCGCCAGGCCGGCTGAGCGGCCGTCAGGACTTCAGGTGGAAGAAGTGCCGGACACCGCGGAAGAATCCGCTGCTCTCGGCGGCCAGGCCTGAGGCCCCGATCAGGAGCGCGATCACTCCCACCGCCATGACGAGGACGGCCAGGATGTGGGGCCAGCGCCGCTCCAAGAAGTCACGGCCGAGCCCCAGGATGCGCTCGGTCCGCGGCCCGCCCACGGTCAGCACGACCACAATTCCGATCAGGGGGAGCACGAAGCAGACGTTGAAGATCAGGAGCAGCACGAACTCGTGCAGCACGCTGACCCCCGCCCCCAGGATCGCCGCGATGGCGGCGAAGTAGGGAAACGCGGTGGGGAGCTCCACCACGGCGATCCCCGCGCCGAGGAGGACGCTTGACCTCCCGTGGCGGGCCTGAGGGAGCCCGCGCCGCGCGATCCGCTCGCGGCTGCGCCACACGAACATCGCCGCGATGATCAGCAGGACACCGGCCACGATCTCGCCTATGTGCCTGGCCGTGGGGTGGGGGTGGGGCAGCACGGAGCGCAGCAGCTGACCCGGACCGAGCGCGATCAGGGCCCCGCCGAGCAGGTTGACCGTGAACACGGCGGCCGTGAACTCGAGCACCCGCCGGCGAGGGTGATCGGCATGGGCCAGATAGAGGGCTGGGCCGATCGTCGTGGGGTTGAGCGAATCGACCAACCCGATCGAGATCATCAGGCCCACCAGGTGCGGCATGCCGCTATTCCTACAGGAAGTGGAGCTCCTCGCTCGCCTCCTCGCTCACCGGCTCCTGGCAGGTGGGGCACCACCAGCGCGCCTCCATGGGGGTTCCGCACACCGAATGGCGCGGAGATGAGGCCCCGCCCAGGTTGCGCGCTCCCCAGCCGGCCAGGAGACGGATGACCCCCGCCAGCTCGGCGCCGGCGGCGCTCAGCTCGTACACCATCCGCAGTGGACGCTCGGAGTACGGACGCGCCACCACCAGCGCATCTCGCTCCAGCCTCCGCAGCCGCTGGGTCAGGATGTTGGGAGCGATCTCCGGGATCTCCCGCCGAAGCTCGCCAAACCGCCGCGGCCCCCCGAGCAGTGCGTTGATGACCAGCAGGGTCCACCGCTCGCCCACGGTGGCCAGCGCGGCGGCCAGCGCGGGGGATTCGGCTGAGGACGTGTCGTTGCCTACTGGGTCGGCGTTGGTGGGCGGGGGGTCGGTCAAGTCTGGGGTCATGAGCCGGTCCGAAAAACGTATCTATCTGTCACGTTTTTCGGACAGCCCCAGCGGTGAGCCCGGGCGGCGAGCCCCCGGCCCGGCCCGGCTGGGGCGGCCGGGGCGGCGGCGTGCGATCGGGCGAGGTCAGGGCGCTCGGGCACCATTGGAGGTGACTTGCAACTTGCAATTCGCTATTCTACTGCCTGTTCTGGAGCCAACGCCCACCGTGGAGTCTGGAGCCAACGCCCACCGTGGAGTCTGGAGCCGACGCCCACCGTGGAGTGAGCCCGTATGGAGCTACAGCTTGAATCAGCGATCAGAGATGCCGCCGAGCGTGTGGGACCGGCGGTGGTCGGACTGCGCCGCGCGTGGGGCTCCGGGACGGTCGTGGCCCCGGGACGTGTCCTCACCAGCGCGCACAATCTGCGCCACGACGAGGTCACGGTCACGTTCGCCGACGGGCGGAGCGAGGAAGGCCGGGTGGCCGGCTACGACCTCGACCTCGACCTGGCGGTGGTCGGAGTCGACACCGGGGACATCCCGCCCGTCGACTGGGCGAGGAACGGGGATGGGGCGTCAATCGGGCGCGGCATCCTGGCCCTGTCGAACCCCGGAGGTCGCGGCCTGCACATCGCCCCGGGATTTGTGTCCTCGGTGGCCGGGAGCTTCCGCAGCCCGCGGGGGCGGCGGGTGCGGGCGGCGATCGAGCACACGGCACCCCTGCCCAGAGGATCTTCCGGCGGGCCGCTCATCGATCTCGATGGACGGTTGATCGCCGTCAACAGCGTCCGCCTGAACCCGGGACTCGTGCTGGCCATACCCGTCTCCGGCAGCACCGCCGAGCGCGTGGATGCCCTGGGCCGGGGCGAGCAGCCGCGAGCGCTGCGCCTGGGCGTGGCTGTCGCGCCCGCGCACGCGGCCCGGCGGCTGCGGGCGGCGGTGGGACTACCCGCTCGGGACGGGATTCTCGTCCGGTCCGTTCAGGACGGATCCCCGGCCGATTTGGCGGGATTGACCCGGGGGGACCTGATCGTGGCCGCCGGCGGGCAGGCGTTGGATGGCGTGGACGGTCTCTATGACGCGCTGGAGGCCGCGCGGTCAAGCGGGCGGCTTGACCTCACGATCATCCGCGGAAACGACGAACGCGACGTGGCGGTCAGCTTCGGCGAGGCGTGATGGCCACCGCGATGGAGTCCCCTGACGCGGCGGAGGCGCAGGCGCTTGACGCCTACTCACAGATCGTGGTCCGGGTGGCCGAGCGGCTGGCCCCATCGGTGGCCAACCTGCGCGTCGTCCGGCGCAGCCGGGTGGGGCGGGTGCCCGCGGGAGCGGGCAGCGCGGTTGCGCTGACCCCGGACGGGTTCCTCCTCACCTCGGCCCACGTGGTGAGCGGGCCGGGTCGCTCCGGCCGGGCGGCCTTCGTGGATGGCCGCGAGCTCAGCTTTGAGGTCGTCGGCCTGGACAGGCTGTCGGACCTGGCGGTGCTGCGTGTGGAGGGCGGAGAGCTCACGCCGGCCGAGCTCGGCGAGGCCGAGCGCCTGAGTGTGGGCCAGCTGGTGGTGGCGATCGGCAATCCGCACGGCTTCGCGGGCTCGGTGACCGCGGGAGTCGTGTCGGCCGTGGGGCGCTCGCTTCCAGCCCGCTCAGGTCAGGCCGTCCGGTACATAGACAACGTCATTCAGACCGACGCCGCGCTCAATCCAGGCAACTCGGGCGGAGCCCTGGCCGACAGCGCGGGGCGGGTCGTGGGCATCAACACCGCGGTGGCCGGGATCGGACTGGGCCTGGCCGTTCCCATCAACGACGCCACCCGGCAGATCGTCGGGGCCCTCATGCGCTCCGGGCGCGTCAGGCGGGCCTACATCGGAATCGCCGGCGGCCCCCGTCCGCTGCCCCCGCACGCCCGCGTCCGGCTGGACCGCCAGGCCGGTCTGGAGGTGGTCAACGTGGCATCCGACAGTCCGGCGGCCCGGGCCGGCCTCCGAGCCGAGGACCTCATCGTGGCCATGGACGGGAGCGCGGTTGAGCGCGCCGACGACGTCCAGAAGCTGATGAGCGAGGAGGCGATCGGCCGGTCGATGCGGCTTGAGGTGCTCCGCTCGGGCCGGTGGCTGGAACTGGAAATCGTGCCCAGGGAACTGAGCTAACAGCTACACTCAACACCGGCGCCGGCGGCGCTGCTGGCAGCGCCGGGTGAGCCGGGCGCAGCCAGTCCTGACCACGCCCCAAACAAAGCAGGAACATGGCCCGCGGAGATGTCCGGATTGCTGTAACCCTCGCTTGCGAGGACTGCAAGCGCCGGAACTACCAGACGAACAAGAGCAAGCGAAACCATCCGGAGCGCATCCAGCTGCGCAAGTACTGCCGCTGGTGCCGGCAGCACACGGCGCACCGCGAGACGCGCTAGGACTTTCTGGTGGCTCGAAATCGCAAACGGGCAAAGGAACGGCGGGGACGGCGCCCCCAGCCGGTGGCCGCCCGGTCTCGGGCAACCGGTCCGAACGGCGGGGATGCAGCGCCCTCACCGCTGGAGCACGCCGCGCCTGACGTGGAGCTTGCCGACGCGCAGCTTGCCGTGGGCCGCCCCGATGTGGTGACCGAGGGCGAGGCCGGGGGCGACGGCGTTGGGGTGGAGGATCCCGCGGCCCTGAGCGCGGATCAATACGCCGCGGGCGGGGCGAGCACCGAATCTGAAGAACTGGCGCCAGCCGCAGCTTCCGGACGCGCCGGGGCGGTGGCTGCCCCCGGGGCGGAGAAGCATAAGGAAAGTCTCCCCTCGCGTCTGACGGGCTTCCTCCAGGGCAGCTGGCGTGAGCTTCAGCGAGTACAGTGGCCGGACCGGCGCCAGGTCATCCAGGCCACGGCGGTCGTGATCGGCTTTGTGATCGTGGCCGGGGTGTTCCTGGGGGTGGCCGACACGGCGGCGTCGCACCTGATGGACTACATCCTCACCGGCAAGACCTCGGTCTGGGCGTGGGTCGCCGTGGCCGTCGTCGTACTGTCGGCGGTCGGGTGGTCGCTCACCGACCGGGATAAATAGTCCGCCTCGATCCTCGATCGCGAGTTCCCATGTTTCGCTGGTACGTCGTCAATACATATTCCGGCCACGAGAACAAGGTCAAGCAGAACCTGGAGCACCGGGTGGTGTCTCTGGGTCAGCAGACGGCGGTGCGTCAGATCGTGGTACCCACGGAGTCGGTATCGGAGATGAAGGACAACCAGAAGGTCACCGTGGAGAAGCGCACCATGCCGGGCTACGTCCTGGTGAACATGGACCTGAACGAGGATTCCTGGAGCCTGGTCAAGGGCACCCCCGGCGTGACCGGTTTCGTGGGGGCATCCAACGAACCCGTGCCACTCACCCAGGACGAGGTCAACCGGCTGCTGCACCGCGAGCAGGAGGTTCGGCCGCGCAGCCGAGCTCAGTTCGCCATCGGCGAGTCGGTCAAGGTGATCTCGGGCCCGCTGTCGGACTTCTCAGGCGAGATCTCGGAGGTCAACGAGGATGCTCAGCGCCTCAAGGTGCTGGTGTCGATCTTTGGCCGCGAGACGCCCGTCGAGGTCGGCTTCGACCAGGTGAAGAAGATATGAGCGGCTTCCGAGGAACCCCCTGATGGCGAAGAAGGTTCTCACCCAGATCAAGCTTCAGGCGCCGGCCGGGCAGGCCAGCCCGGCGCCGCCCGTGGGTCCCGCCCTCGGTCAGCACGGGGTCAACATCATGGAGTTCGTCAAGGCCTTCAACGCTCAGACCCAGTCCGAGGGCGGCACCGTAATCCCCGTCGTGATCACGGTCTACGAGGACCGATCGTTCACGTTTGAGACCAAGAGTCCCCCCGCCGCCGTCCTGATCAAGGAGGCGCTGTCGCTGGAGAAGGGCGCATCGGAGCCCTACCGGGAGAAGGTGGGCACAATCACTCAGGACCAGCTTCGCCAGATCGCCGAGCGCAAGATGAAAGACCTGAATGCCAACGACGTCGACGCCGCGGCCAAGATCATCGCCGGGACCGCGCGTTCGATGGGCGTGGACGTGGTGTGATGGCCGGCCACGGAAAGACCTACCTGGACGCTCGGAAGCGCATCGACCGGGAGCGCGAGTACGCCCCCGCCGAGGCGATCGTGCTGGCCAAGGAGCTCTCCGGGGCCAAGTTCGATGAATCGGTGGAGGTCCACGTTCGGACCGGGCTGAACGTCCGCCACGCCGACGAGCAGCTGCGAGGGACCATCGCCCTTCCCAACGGCTTGGGCAAGGAGGTCAAGATCGCGGTTTTCGCCCAGGGCGACAAGGCCCGGGAGGCCGAGGAGGCAGGCGCCGACGTGGTGGGCGCCGAGGACCTTGCCACCCGGATCCAGGAGGGCTTCGACGAGTTTGACGTGGCCATCGCCACCCCCGACCTGATGCCGGTGGTGGGCCGTCTGGGGCGCATTCTGGGGCCCGCCGGAAAGATGCCCTACCCCAAGGTGGGCACGGTGACGATGGAGGTCGCCCGGGCTGTGGAGGAGGCCAAGGCCGGCAAGGTGGAGTACCGGACCGACCGCAACGCCATCGTGCATCTGGTCATCGGCAAGAGAGACTTCGAGGCCCGCGCGCTGCTGGAGAACTACGCCGCCGTGATCGACGAGCTCATCCGGGCCAAGCCATCGGCTGCCAAGGGACGCTACCTCCGATCGGTCACGGTGACCACGACGATGGGGCCCGGGGTGAAGATCGACCCCACCAGGACCCGCGATATCGTGGAGGAGGAGCCCGTAGCGGTATAGATTTGGACTAAAGCGAAGCCCCAGACCTTCGGCCGCCACTGGCGTAAGACCGAAGCAGGCGGAGCCTCCGAGTCACCGGCTCCAGCGGCCAGCAGGCCGCGGAGCAGGCCTCCGACGCCCGCCTGAGTGCGGGCGTTGCCATTGGAGAGCACATGAACCGAGATCAGAAAGCAGCAGTCATAGAGGAACTGGCCGGCGAGCTGAAGGCCGCCGAGGCCGTGTTCGCGGTCGACTACCGAGGAATCTCCGTCTCAGAAGCGGCCGATCTGCGCGGACGCCTGCGGGATTCCGAGACGGTGTTCAAGATCGTCAAGAACTCGCTCACCGAGCGGGCATCCGACGCCGCGGGGACGGACGCGCTCAAACCGATGCTTGTGGGGCCGACCGCGCTGGCTTTCGTGCGCGGCGACGCCGCGTTGGCCGCCAAGGCGCTCAACGACGCGGCCCGTACGCTCGGCACCCTGGAGTTCAAGGGCGGCCTGCTGGGCGGCGCCCCACTCACAGCCGAGGAGGTCCAGAAGATCGCCCGCCTCCCCGCCCGGGATGTCCTGCACGGGCAGCTCGTGGGCACGATCGCCGCGCCGCTGTCAGGTCTGGTGCGAACCCTCAACGCGCTGATCGCGGGCCTGGCCGTCCAGCTCGGCCAGATCGCCGAGCAGGGGCTGGTGAAGGGCGAAGCGCCGCCCGCCGCGGAGGCCCCGCGCGCCTCAGAGGCCGAAGGCGAGGCGGCGGCATCCGGCGCGAGTGCCTCCGACGCGGACGACGCTCCACCCGAAGCGCAGGCGGAGGCTCCGTCCGCAGAGGCACAGCCGGAAGGCCAGGCGGAGGCCGCTCCCAGTGAGCCCGAACAACCTGAAGAGGCGGACGCGTCCGCAGACCAAACTGAAACTGATGCCGCGGCTGATGAGCCGGCGGAAGAAACGAAGGAGGAAGCATGACCACCACCCAGGAGTGGATCGACGAGCTCAAGAACATCTCCGTGCTGGAGCTGTCCGAGCGCATCAAGGCGCTTGAGGAGGCGTTCGGCGTATCGGCCGCCGCGATGGCGGCGCCGGCACAGCCTGCGGTGCCGGGAGGCGCCGATGGCGGCGGCGAGGCCGAGGAGCAGAGCACGTTCGACGTGATCATCACCGGCGCGGGCGAGAAGAAGATCCAGGTGATCAAGGTCGTCCGAGCCAACACCGGGCTTGGCCTCAAGGAGGCCAAGGCGCTGGTGGACGAAGCTCCCAAGCCCGTCAAGGAAGGGATCGAGCGTGAGGAGGCCGACAAGCTGAAGGCCGAGCTCGAGGAAGCCGGAGCCAGCGTCGAGCTGAAGTAACCCGCGGGCGGACCGCCCGCTACGCGGCCCCGCTTCGGGCCCGCACGACGTTCACCTTCAAGCGGTAGGGAATTCGTCCGACTGCTTGCCGAACGCCGGATTTCCCCCTACACTCCCCGCCGTCAGCCAATAGTCGAAGCCGCCCGAATCGTGCGGTGCCGCGCCACATACGCGGTGCTGCGGGCGGGGTCCGTGAGAGTTGAACAGTCCTGCACAGGGCACTGATGCCGTGTGCTATCTTTGCTGGTCGTGCTCCTTGTGGGCAGGACGCCCGGTCTGGGCCGTTCTCACCCCGCGGGAACGCGATCTCTGCCTCCCTCTCGACGCCCGAGGAGCCGCCGTCTTGGCAACCACTCATGCCCCCCGGACGCGCCGCAGCTTTGCGCGTCTGAACAAGGTTCTTGATGTCCCCAACCTGATTGACATACAGCGTAGGTCCTTCGAATGGCTGACCGATCCCCAGAAGGGCGGTCTGCGCGAGACCATCGACGACGTCTCGCCCATCGAGGACTACACCGGCAACCTGGCCGTGCAGTTCGGAGAGCTCCAGTTCGACGAGCCCGTGGCCAACCTTGACCAGTGCCGGGAGAAGGACCTCACCTATTCCAGACCTTTGACCGTCACGGTCTCCTTCATCAACCGGGAGACCGGAGAGATCCGCGAGCAGTCGGTGTTCATGGGGGACTTCCCCTGGATGACCGACCGGGGCACGTTCGTCATCAACGGGACCGAGCGCGTGGTCGTCACCCAGCTTGTCCGATCCCCGGGCGCCTACGTGATGGAGCCCAAGGACCGGGAGAAGCAGGTCTTCATCGCCAACCTGATGCCCGCCCGTGGATCCTGGCTGGAGTTGGAGATCGACAAGAAGGGCCGGGTCTACGTCCGGATCGACCGCAAGCGCAAGCTGCCCGTGACCGTGCTGCTGCGGGCCATGGGCTACGTCTCCGACGAGGAGATCCTCAAGCTCTTCGACAACTCGCTCTACGTCCGCAACACGATCGACTCCGATCCCGAGATGGTCCGGACCGAGGAGGGGTCGCTGATTGAGCTGTTCAAGAAGCAGCGGCCCGGCGAGCCGCCTTCGATCGACGCCGCGAAGGCGCTGCTGCACCAGCTGTTCTTCGACCCCAAGCGTTATGACCTAACTCGGGTGGGGCGCTACAAGCTCAACTCGCGGCTCGACCTCGACATCGACCTTGACACCCGCACCCTGACCCACGACGACATCATCGCCCTGGTCAAGGAGCTCGTCTCGCTGCCCAGGCTCCTGGGCATGCCCGAGGAGCCGGATGAGGAAATCAAGGACTTCGCGGCCGAGGCGATCGCCATGCCGCGCGAGCCGGTCGAGGATCACCTCGACGAGTACGAGCACTTCGGCAACCGCCGGCTGCGCACGGTGGGCGAGCTGATCCAGGAGGCCTTCCGGATCGGCCTGTACCGAATGGAGCGCGTGGTGCGTGAGCGCCTCACGACCGAGGACGCCGACACGATCACCCCGCAGACGATCGTCAACATCCGCCCGGTCGTGGCGGCG
>JBJMLC010000146.1:0-44260 GCA_045805485.1 Solirubrobacteraceae bacterium
GGCGGACATGGCCTCTGCAGGACGGTGCTCCTTCAGCTCGCTGTCCATCAAGAGCCCGTTCTTGCCGAAGTCCTGCCAGGTCTTCCCGGTCGAGATCAGGGCGAGCAGAGCCACGATCGCGGCGGTTATGCAGACCACCCACAGGACGGTGCCGAACGCTCCGTGCACACCCTTGATCATAGGCCCGCCCGTCTGACATCGGGTACCCTTAAACCAGCCGTTGACTGACTAGTCAATCGGTCGCCGTCCGCCTGGTGCGCGTGCGGCTTGAACCGTCGCGCCCGCCATCCACGAGCGCGGCCAAAAGTGCAAGGAGAAGCCGAGTGGTTGATTTCACGCTCACAGACGAGCAGAAGAGCCTGCGCGAGATGGCGCACGACTTCGCCGAAAAGGAGATCCGCCCGGTGGCCTGGGAGTACGACAGAGACTCCACGTGGCCCCAGGACATCATCGAGAAGGCGTGGGAGCTGGGATTGCTGAACAGCCACCTCCCGGAGGAGTACGGCGGCGCGGGGCTCAGCTACCTGGACGGCTGCCTGATTGAGGAGGAGCTGGCCTGGGGCTGCTCCGGCATCAGCACATCGCTCTCTGCCAATGGGCTGGCCATGGCGCCGGTCAACCTCGCCGCGTCAGAGGAGCTCAAGCGCGAGTACCTCGGACGGCTCTCAGAGGGTCCGGCCCTGGCCTCGTTCTGCCTCACCGAGCCCGATGCCGGGTCCGACGTCTCAGGCATGAAGACCACCGCGACCCGCAGCGGGGACAAGTGGGTCATCAACGGCTCCAAGTGCTTCATCACCAACGGGGAGTACGCCAACTGGTACACGGTCTACGCCAAGACCGACAAGGAGGCGGGCCACCGCGGAATCTCGTGTTTCATCGTGCCCCGCGACGCCGGCGTGGTGGTCGACAAGCACGAGGACAAGATGGGTCAACGGGCCTCGAACACGGCCACCATCACCTTCCCTGAGATCGAGATCCCGCTTGACCATCTGGTCGGCGAGGAGAACAAGGGCTTCAAGATCGCCATGATGACCCTGGACCGGACGCGCCCCGGCGTGGCCGCCATGGCCACCGGCGTGGCCCGTGCGGCGATGGAGTTCGCAATCGACTACTCCAAGGAGCGCGTCCAGTTCGGCGTGCCCATCGCCATGCACCAGGCGATCCAGTTCATGATCGCCGACATGTCGACCAAGGTGCACCTCTCCCGGCTGGCCACATGGAACTCGGCCGTGCTGCTCGACCAGGGCCGGCGGAACACGCTGGAGTCCTCGCACGCCAAGCGCTTCGCCGCCGACACGGCCATGGAGGTCACGACCGACGCCGTCCAGGTCTACGGGGGCTACGGCTTCATCAAGGAGTACCCGGTGGAGAAGCTCATGCGCGACGCCAAGATCCTCCAGCTCTATGAGGGCACCGCCCAGATCCAGCGTCTGGTCATCGCCCGGGAGACGCTGCTGCCCCGCCGTGTGGAGGAGCCGGTCCCGGCCAAAACCGGGTCAGCAGGCGCGCGGCGACCCGGGGCCGCCGCGCGCCCCCTCCTCTCAGCTCTCGGAAGCCAGCGTCGGCACGCTGACCTTGCCGTTGGCGATGCTCACCACGGCGGTACCTCGGTTGCCCGTGAACGAGTCGGTTGACGTGGAGACCTGGAGCTCCAGGGTGTCGCCCGCGGGCAGGTCGTATGACGTCCCCACCAGATCCAGCGAGATCTTCTGCGGACCCGGGGGGACCTGCGCGTTGCCGCCCATGCCCTGGAGGTCGAGGTTGTCGACCCGGAGCGGCTGGGTCTGGAGATCAAGCACCGTTCCGGCGTTCTTGTCGATCAACCGGAAGAACAGCTCGGTGGCGCTGCCGTTGACGGTGACGGTGGCATTGACGTGCCCGATGCCGACGATCGGGAGATCGGAATGCGCCGGGGCGCTGACAACGGGCACGGTGACCTGCCCGGGGTCACTGGAGTTCGTGGCCCCGTCGGTGAAGGTGGGGCCCGCGCCGCTTGGCGCGCCGTGGCTGACCAGCGTCCCTGACAGCGGAGCCGACACGATCCTGGCCGGCCCCGGGGCGGTGGCTGTGGGGAAGGTTCGGATGGCGTAGAAGTTGCCCTTCTGGTCCTGGTAGACGACGTTGTTCGGCATGCCGTCGCCTGGGCGGTTGCCCCGCAGGTAGTGGTCGAACCAGCGCAGGGTCTGCTGCTCGTCAAACTGGCTGGCCGTCTCACCCGGGCCCACGGGACTCGACTTGGAGGCCCTATCGCTGTAGTTGGCACCCGTGGGCGGAGCACCGGTTGGGCACGACACGTGGCCACCGCAGAAGGAGATCAGCTTCACGGGCAGGGCGGGGTGGTGGCCCTTGATCTCGACGTAGTTGGCCCAGGCGTCGTTGAGGTTGAACAGCGTGTCCACGTCGCCCTGGATGAGCAGGGTGGGGACGTTCGGGACGTGACCGGCCGGCCCGGCGCCGTACACGGACATCGAGCGCTGGCCGAACCAGTAGAGCATCTGGCGATCCGGATAGCCCAGGGCGGCTCCGGTCACCTCGGCATAGTGGATGTTGGGGTCATAGCCGCCGGTCTGCACCCCGCCGTCGCCGCCGGAGGGGGCGCCGGTGAGATCGCCCTGGGCGTGGTTGGCCGCGCCGTCGGCCAAGCCCAGGCCGTACAGGCCCTCGCCCCAGGCCAGCTTGATCACGTTGTTTGGCCAGAGCGAGTAGTCCAGGTTGTTCCAGGTGATCACCGGGACGATCACCTTGACCCGCCTGTCGAAGGCGGCCGTGGCGAATTGGATGCCCCCGCCGTAGCTGCCGCCGGTCATGCCCACGACCGGCTGGCCGCACACCTTCGAGGTCCGCGTCTCGTTCCGATAGGTCGGCTGATGGTTCTTGCCGCAGGTGTCGAGCACGATCTCAGGCCGTCCGGTGAGCACCTTGTCGATCAGCGCCGACGCATCGCGGCCCTCGGCCGACGGGGCGTCCACCTCGGAGACCCCGCCTGATTCGCCGAACCCCCTGGGGTCCCAGGTCAGCTCGGCGTAGCCGGCCGAGATCAGCTTGGGGTCGGGGCTCGTCGCCCCGGCGCCGCCCCAGCCCGGCCCCTCCATGATGGGGTACACAGAGTGCCGCGCCGGGTTCAGCGGCTCGAACAGGTTGTAGACGATGGAAGCTCCGTCGAAGCTGACGATGCACCCGCGCGTGTATGTATAGGACGGCTTCCCGCTGACGGTCGTCTTGGATGAGTTGGGGCACGACTTGGCGCTGGCCACGCCTCCGGTCCCGAGCAGACCCAAAGCGACCACGGCCAGCGCGGACAGCCACAGGTGTCGCCGCCCGGCACGAACTGAATGCATTCTGAAGTCCTCCCGTCAGTGCCGCGCCGTCTTCCCCGGTCGCGGCAGGTGTCACCGTTGTCTAAACAACGCTCCTGCCCGGCGGATCTGACGCTGGCGCGGCGAACTCCGTCCCCAGAGGGCCAGGGCGTCCTACCGGTGCCCGTGGACCTCCACCACCTGGTGGTAGGTGCCCCGGTCCTGCCACGGGAAGGGCGGCGTGGAGACCGCGCCGCCGGTGGTGGGGACCTCCTGGTCGCAGCGCGGAGGACTCTTAACCGGGCAGGTGGCCAGCACCTTCCACTTGGCCGGGTTGCGGCCCTGCTGCTTGCTCACGGCGGCGATGGCCTCCCCCAGGGTGCGTAGCAGGATGCCGCGGCAGCGTCCGCGGATCCGGCCCAGGGCACGGCCGTGAAGTCCGCGGCCCGGCTGCCGCACCGGGCCGCCGCAGTAGACGTGTGAGAAGCGGCCGCGCTCACCAGCGCCCACTGCGCTGCGCAGGTCCTTCTGGACCTGGCTGGTCCAGTCATAGTCGAAGCCGACGCTGGGCAGCGAGAGCACGTCGTCCTCCACGATGTTCATCAGGCGGTGCCCCAGCGCGGGCTCGAATTCCGCCCGGACGAATCGAGGCCACCAGGCGTCGAAGACGGCGATGGCGGCGCTGTGGGCGTAAACGTTGGATCGGTATGTCGGCGTCACGCGCTGGGCGCGAGAGCGACGCCACGCGTCCATCAGCGCCACGATGTGAGCCGTCCGGCCGTGAGTTTTGCCGATGGCCCGCCGCATCCACGGGTAGTCGTCGAGGCCGCGCAGGTCGGTGGTGGCCGTCTGGTTGGCGTCCTGAGCCAGCTGGCCGAGGTTGAGGTGGCCGTGGTGGGCCCTCAGCTCCCACTTCAGCCGCTGCTGGAGAATCAGGGAGTGGTCAAGCGGACCGGACCCCCAGCCTGTGGGTGGCGGGTGCCAGCCCCGGGCCTCCACGTTGTTCCACGAGATGATGAAGCCATCAGGAGGATCGATGGCCTGGGGTCGGTGGCTGGCCGGGACGTAGCACGCCGTGTACGTCTTGGGGTCAAAGCACTGCCAGTCGGCGCGGCCGTCTCCCCACCAGGGCAGCTCGACACTCGAATGGCGGGCGTGCTTGGGGTAGACCCCGGACTGGATCCAGCCCACGTCCCGGCGATCGACGTAGAACCAGTTCTCGCTGCCCGGGAACCGGCCCATGATGCGCGTGAACTGGTGGACGTTCCGGGGCTGGTTCTCCGCCAGTTCCATGAACGGCAGGGCGGCTCCCAGCTCATGGAAGTCCACGGCCTTGGCCACGGCCAGGGCCACGGGCACCCCCTTCACGGTGCCGTAGGCGAACACGGGCCCGTGAACCGAACGCTTGGTCTCGTATGTGATCGTCTCCGGGGGCGTGGGGCTGAGTGGTGCGACCGGCGTGGTCACCGACTGCTTGCGCATCACGAACGGGATGCACTTGCCCTTGTACATGTAGTGCGTGCTGCCGTCGGTGGGGGCCGAGCCGCCGGGGTTGCACAGGCGCTCCACGAATGTGTCCTCGTTGTCGCCGTTGGCGCTCGTGCCGCTCCAGGCGAAGTCGATGCCGTGCCCGATCAGCGGCCAGGGGCTGGCGCCCGGGAACGTCACCCCCTCGGAGTCGATCCCGCCGCCGTGCAGTTCGTACTCGGAGAAGATCTGTGGTGAGTAGTAGCCCACCTGTGGACCCATGGCGGCCAACGCGCGGCCATCGGATGACAGCCGACGCGAGACCATCAGCGCGTTTGACTCCACGTGCGGCAGCGTCGTTCGCAGGTGCTCGGCCGACCGCACCCAGGCCGGCATGCCCGCTGCCAGCTGAGCCGAGCGCTGGGCGCTGGGACCCTGGGTCTCGGCATTGCGCGGCCGGATCGAGCCGTAGTCCAGCCACGCGTTCAGATGCTTGCGGGGCTGGTAGCGGCCGGGATTGTCCGAGTGGAAGGGCACCTTGGCCACCGTCAGCGCCTCCGGGTCAGAGGCCTCCCGGATGTCGTCATAGAAGCTCTGCCAGCGCCGGCCGAAGCTCCGCTGGAACGCCTCCCGGAGCTGTTCGTTCACCTGCTCGGAGCCGTTTGACACTGTGAACTGGGTGACCAGGAACACCGCTTCGGCTGCAGTGTCGCTCACCTTCCAGGCTGCCGGGGTGGCGCCCAGAGCCACGTACTCGGCCGGCATGAGCCTGGGGTCCATCTTGGCCTGGTCGATGTAGGCGTTGACGCCGGCCACGAAGCTCCTGATGTCATCGTGCCCCCGTTGACCCGCGGCGCCGTACCTCGCCGGCAGTTGGTTGTACTGCCTGGTCAGCTCCTGGGGCGAGAAGTCCTGATTGGTCAGCTGGGCGGCATCGCCCGGCGCAGCGCTGGGCCCCAGCAGGCCGGCCAGTCTTCCCTCCGCCAGACGCCGGATGACGTCCATCAGGAACAGGCGCTCCTGGGCCTGTGCGTATCCGGCGGCGAACATCAGATCTGGCCGGTTGTCGGCGTAGATGTGGGCCATGTCGAACCGCTTGTCCCGGTAGATCGTGGCTCCGGGATCGCCGGGCGGCGAGACCGCGGCGCCCACACCGCCGGGCATCTGGCCGAAATCCGTGTCCTTGTAGTACCGATGGATGGTGGACGTCGTCAGTCGGCCGGCCACGGGCATCACGCCGGCGTACAGCGGCGTCTGGCTGACGAAGCTCCGAGGCGCCGCTCCGGACTGCTCGTAGCTGGCCAGCTGAAAAGCGTTGACCGTCTGCCCCTCACCCTGGGCCAGCACGGAGTTGAAGCTCCCGAGGCCGGGAACCTTGAGTGGGGGTAGCTTCGCGGCCGCCGGCGCGCTGCCCAGCGCTAAGCCCAGCACCGCTCCTGCCGCTGCAAGCGCCGCTCTCCTGCCCATCGCGGCGGAGAGTAACCGGTCAGCAGCGGGGAGGGGGAGGTTGTTAGGGCAGCCGCGCCGGTGTGGGCTCGACGACGCCCGCGATTCGTCCCACCACAGAAGTCGTCCGGGCATACGACGCGCGCAGCACACCGGCGGGGGCCTCGTGGCGCCGCAGCGCGTCGGCTATCGGCAGCACGGTGTAGTCGGGATGACGGGTCCAGGTCGGTGTGTAGGTGATCCTGGCGACTCTGGAGGTCTTCCCCCTGACGATGATGTGGAGGAACACGAGCATTCCGTCCTCGGTGGCGACCGGGCAGCAGGCCCCGGTCTCGTTGGAGAGCAGCTGGCCCTCGCCGTACACGACGAGCTTGCCGTGAACTCGCCTGATGGGCTGCACGACGTGCGCGTGCTGTCCCACAATCGCGGTGATATCAGGATCGTTGGCCAGCGCCCTGGCGGTACGCAGCTGAAACGCGCTCGGCTGCGCGACAAACTCGTTGCCCCAGTGAAAGTTGACAATCACCACCTGCGCTCCTCTTTCCCGCGCCAGGTGAGCGGCCCGGCGCACCGCGGCCACCCGAGCGAGATTGACCGACCAGCGGTGCGGAAGTGGAATCCCGTTGGTCATCTCCGTGTAGGCAAGAAACGCCACGCGCACACCCTTCGCGGTCACGATCAGGGTTCGGTTCCGAGCCGCCCGTGAGGGGAAGGAGCCCGTGTGGAGGACGCCCGCCCGATTCAGGGAGCGGCCGGTCTCCCTGATGCCGGACTGTCCTTGATCAAGCGAATGGTTGCAGGCCGTGTCGCAGATCCTCCAACCCGCTCGCCGGATGGCCACCGCCAGCGCCGGCGGCGTGTTGAACACGGGATAGCCCTGGGGCGGCAACGGGGTCATCGGGGTCTCGACATGGCAGATCGCGAGGTCGGCTCGCCTGAGGTACGGCGAGATCCCGCGAAGCATCGGCGAGAAGTCATAGGAGCCATGGCCATACCGCAAGGCCATCTCCCAAATCGGAGCGTGGATCAGTAGATCGCCGTTGACCTCGACAGTCAACCGGACGGACCTTGGCCTCACGGCCCGCCTGACGGTCACCGTCTTCGGCCGCGACGACTGGCGATCGCTTGGCTTTCTGGCAGCGCCCCCGCACCCCGCGAGCAGCAGGGTTGCCAGGAGCCACGCGCTCAGAGTGCGGATGTGCCTGTCTCAGTCAACGAGCCCGCCGAGCGCTCAGCCGGCTCCGCCGTGGTTGTCGCCGGGAGCGCCGCCGTCCCCACGATCAACGGCCGGACGAATTTCGGCGCGTGCTTGAGCGTGTCGTGTTCTACCTGCGCCACCTCGAACCCGGCGGCTCGAATGCCCTCCAGCGTCTGACGATTGCAGTGACACCCGTGCGCGATGCGAACGTTGATCGGCAGCATGCGGTCCTGAAGCCGGGCCACCTTTTGGTCCTCGGACCGGACGTGCTCTATGAAGAGCAGCTTCCCTCCCGGCCGCAGCACACGATGGATCTCCCGCAGGGCACGCGGTTGGTCGTCCACCGTGCAGAGCACGAGCGTCGATACGACGGTGTCAAAGCTGTTGTCGTCGAATGGCAGGTCTTCACCCGGAGCCTGTACCAGCTTTGCCTCCGGGCGTCGCTCGCCAAGGTGCTTCTGCAGCCGGCGGACCATCGGCTCCTCCGGTTCTGTCAGGGTGAGGCTGCGTACGCCCTCGCCGTAGAAGAGGAGGTTTCTGCCGGTGCCGGCACCGACCTCCAGGACGTCGCCGCTGGCCGAGCCAAGCAGCGATTCCCGGTGCGCGGAGAGACCCGCCTTCTCGGTCCTGGCCATGACGCGGTCGTACACGCCGGCGAAGATTCGGCCCCAAAGGCTCATCTTGTGATCCTCCTGTCAGGAAGCTTGGACACGCTGCTGACGCCGATGTCGTTACGGGTCAGAAGAAGAAGACGCCATTCTGCTGAGTCCCCACGGCCGGTGGCCCGGCGCCGCCCTGTTTGGCCGACGGATTGTATTGCCCAGCTGAAGCCGACCTGTAGACCACGCCGTGGGCGTTCGAGGCGGTGAACTGGACGGTCGCCTTGCCGGTGACGTAGTGGCCTTCGAAGCCGAACTCCTCGTCGCGGATCTTCCTGTGGTGCCCGCCGCCGTGCCAGTGGACGTCGAAGCTGACGTGTGAGGGGATCGGCTTTGGGCCGTTGCGGAAAATGGCGTTGATGATGTCGTGGTAGTCCTTCACGGCCACCTTGTGGCCGTGGAACCGGGCCCGGCCCGTGGCGATGTCGAAGCTGAGCGACGAGGCCGGGATTCGGATCGTCCAGAAGAGACCGGATCGGCGGATGCCTGGCTCGAAGTCGTGCCGTTGGTGGGACGGGTCGCCGACGGCGCCCGGGTCGTACAGGTCAATTCATATGAAGCCGAACGTGCCGTGGCGCAGTCGCCCGTCGAACCCCACGTACCGGCCGTGCATGAACCTCATGTCGGTGTCGAAGTCCCACGTGGTCCCGTCGCTGCCGTGGGCCTTGCCGCGGATCTCCGAGCCGGCCACCACGCCCTTGAGGTCGGTGATCGTCGACATCTCCCAGCCAATGCCCGGTGTGAGCACGTGGACGAACGGATTCTTGGGGACGGGTTTGAAGCTCTTGGAGAAACCCCCCGGGATCGGCCGTGGCGCCGCACCCGCCCGGGCCAGCGCGGAGCTTGGATCCAGCAAGCCGAGGCCGCCGAGACCTCCGGCTACGACCGCGCCGTCGCGGAGGAGCTGTCGCCGAGAAACCGGCTTCAGAGTCCCATCAGCATCCGGGTTGAAATCGTGCGACCGAGGCATCCCCGTTCTCCAGGATCGCTGGAGCGCGAACCTACCACCGGCCATCGCCGGGCGCAAGCCCGAGTGTGGGTCGATGCTGGGTCCAGGGTCGTGCGGTCTCGATCTGCGCCGCCAGGGCGATGATCGCTGTCTCCCCATTCGGAGGGGCCGCGAGCTGGACGGCCAGCGGGAGGCCCTCGTCATCGAAGCCGGCTGGGACTGAGGCGGCGGGTTGGCCGACGTAGTTCCAGGTCGGCGTGTAGCAGACGTACGGGCTGCCCTGGTTGAACGTGCGGAATGCCCCGTTTCCCTGGGAGATATCGGCCGGCGGTGGCGCCGCCGCGGTCGTTGGGGTCATGACCAGGTCGTGGGTGTCGAAAACCGCGTTCAGGCGGCGGGCCACATCCGCCTCGCGATCGAGGCTTCGCCGGAGCGCCCGACCGTGCAGGCGGCGGCCGGTCGCGGCCACGCGCCGGGTCCGCCGGTCCAGGCCATCGGGATGCAGACCGGCATCGTCGGCCACGCCAGCTGTCCATCGTGGAGTGAACGTGACCAGCAGCTGTGGGTGTGCCAGCTTGGTCTCGCTGACCTCGTGGCCCAGCGATCGCAGCAGTTCGACGGTCTGCTCGATGGCCAGGATCGCCTGCGGGGATGGCTTGACACCCGGGATGGCGGGTTTGAGTGAGTACGCGATCCGCAGCCGTCCGGGATCAAGTCCAACCGACTCGGAGAACGAGCCCGCTGGCTGCCCGTGGGGCTCGGCTGGCGGGGTGCACAGAACATCGTCCAGGATTGCCACGTCGGACACGCTGCGCCCCATGCCGCCCAGCACCGTGCAGCCGTACCAGTGGTCGTCGGTGGGAGCGAGCGGGATCCGGCCGCGCTGTGGCTTGAGGCCAAACAGCCCGCAGAACGCGGACGGGATCCGGATCGAACCCCCGCCGTCTGAACCCAACGCCACCGGAGCCAGCCCCGCCGCGACCGCGACGGCGCTGCCGCCGCTTGAGCCACCTGGGCTGCGCTCAGTGTTCCACGGATTGCGCGTCACGCCGTGTGCCTCCGAGGCGGTGAAATGGCCCCAGGCGGCGAGCTGACACAGCGCGGTCTTACCTAGGATGATCGCGCCCGCAGCCCGCAGCCGCCGCACCACCTCGCAGTCGGAGGCTGCCGGCTGATGGGCGCCGCTCGTGCCGTGGGCCGTGGGCTCACCGGCGACATCGAGGTTGTCCTTGACCGCCACGGGTATCCCCAGGAGCGAGCTGCGCTCGCCCGCCCGGAGGCGAGTCAGGGCCGCGTCAGCGTCGGCCAGCGCCGCATCGGCGCGCACGCGGACAAACGAGCCAAGGCGAGAATCAAAGCGCTCGATCCGGCGCAGGTAGAGCTCGGTCAGCTCCCGCGGGGTCAGTTGCCCGTGGTGAAGCAGCTCCGCGAGTCTTGTGAGTCCGGCGAAGGCCAAATCGCCGTCGGCGTCCGAGCGCGTGACGGTCATGCTGGTCGCTTGCTGTGAAATGGCCTGCTGTTGGTCTTGAGACATGGGTGACGACATCCTCATGACTCGAGCGCCGCGGTGACCAGCGCAGTGTCCTCGGAGCTCCGTACGTAACACACCTTGCCGTCCCGGAACTTCCAGTAGTGGTGCAGGTGCATCTGGGGGCTCCTGCCCGTCGCGGTGACGGTGAATCCGTACCGGATGAACACCATCACGTCTCCCTCGTCATTGCTGGCGTAGCTCAGCGGCGTGAAATCCGTCACGGGGCCCGTCTGCCCGATCGCCTCGAAGAAGCTGCGGACTCCATCCTTGCCGTGCCTGGGTCCGTACCAGGGCGCGGACTCGATCGCGGCGTCGGTCGACCAGTCGACATCCTCGGTCACCAGTTCGAGAATCGCCTCGACATCACCTCGACCGAACGCGTCGTACATCCGCTCGATCGCGGCGACGTTCTGCTCAGCATCCATGTCTGGCTCCTTTTCGTTTGAGTTGCAAACGGCGGGCGGGAATATCGCCGGGATGGACGACACGCGCCATCGGGCAAACACCCCATGTCCGGTACGTTCCCCGGCGATGACAGAGACGGCCACCGTCCCGCTGGTCGAGATCGTGGGAACGCTCGCGCTGGCCCAGGACGGCGCCTTCGGTCAGCCCGCGGACGCGCAGCTTCGGGCGACCGCGATCGCCCGTGGACTTGCCCGGCGCATCGGGCTGGACGCCACACAGCGGGATGCGGTGCGCTGGGCGGCGCCGTTGCGCTACCTCGGGTGTACCTCTCACGCTCACGACGTCGCGGTGCTGTTCGGTGACGAGATCGAGTTCCGCGCCCATTCGCTGATCTCGGATCCCTCCAACCCGATGGAGATGCTTCGGGATATCGTCACCCACGCGGGCGGTGGCAGGCCACCGCTTGATCGGGTCCGGACCGTGCTCACCGCGCTGGCCGGTGGCCGGGGCCCCGTCGCGCTCAGCTTCCGCACGGCCTGCGAGGTCGGCGACAAGCTGGCCGTCAGACTGGGCATCCCCGACGCAGCGCGTGAGGCGCTGCGCTTTGGCTTTGAACGATGGAACGGACGGGGGTTCCCGGACGGAGCGAAGGGTGAGGCAATCCCGCTGGCCATGCGAGTGATCCATGTCGCGCATGACGCGGAGGTCCTGGCCCGGGTCCAAGGCCCACAGCAGGCACTCGAGGTCGTGCAGAGCCGCTCGGGAGGTGCCTACGACCCGAAGGTCGTCGACGTGTTCTCAATCTGCGCCCAGGACCTGCTGGCGGAGGCCGAGGAACTCGACCCCTGGGAGGCCTGGTTGGAGGACCCGGGAACCCTCACGCCGCTTGACGATCCAGGCCTGGATCAGGCGCTGGAGGTGATGGCTGACTTCGCCGACCTGAAATCGCCCTTCACCGCCGCCCATTCCCGCGCCGTGGCTGCGCTGGCCGCCGAGGCAGGACGGGCTTGCGGGCTGACACCGGACGACGTGGCGCTGCTACGGCGAGCGGCGCTTGTCCACGATCTTGGCCGGGTCTGCATCCCAAACTCCATCTGGGATAAGCCCGGCCCGCTCACTCGTACCGAGCGCGAACGCATGGAGCTCTACCCGGTGCGCACCGAGCAGCTTCTCAGCCGCAGTCCGGGGCTGAAGAGCCTCACCCCCACGGCGGGCTCCCAGCATGAACGGGTTGACGGCACGGGTTACCCGCATCGTGCAAACGCAGCCGAGCTGTCACCGGCCGCTCGACTGCTCGCGGCCGCAGATCGGTGGCGGGCGATGGCCGAGGCACGGGCCTACCGTCAGGCTTACACGCCTCAACAGGCAGCGGACGCGCTGCGTGCCGACGCCCGCTCGGGTGGCATCGAGCCGGAGGCGGCAGCCGCCGTACTGACGGCAGCGGGCCACGGCGACGCCAAAGCGCGACCGGGTCAGCTCTACCCTGACGGCCTCACCGCCCGGGAGGTTGAGGTCCTCCGGCTCTTGGCTCGTGGCCAGACGACCAAGCAGATTGCGGCGGCTCTCGCGATCTCGATCAAGACCGCAGACCGGCACATCCAGAACTCGTACGGCAAGATCGGAGCCTCGACGCGCGGAGCGGCGACGCTGTACACGATCGAGCGCGGGCTAGCTCTGGGCTGGCGAGCGGGCTCATGAGGTGCGATGAGATTCCGGTGGCCCACACCCCGCCCGGGGGTTACGGGACTGTGATGCCGCCACCCGTGCTGGCCGGCTGCGATCAGCCACTGGCAGAAGCGGCCCCTGACCTGCGTGGCGTATGGCGAGCGGTGTCCGTCGAGGTGGAGGGGAAGCCAGCGCCTCCAGAGCATCCGGCGTGGCGGCACGTCGAGCGGATCGAGCAGTGTGCGGACCGGATCGTCATCATGGCCGGCGGCGTGATTCACGACATGCGCTGCGATGGCACCGAGGAGAACGGGGTCAATGACGTTGCGGAGTTCGACTTCACCACGCCGATCACCGTGGTGGCCTCCTACGAGGACGGGGTACACACCCTGCGCCCGGTCGGGTTTCCCGTCGAGGTCACCCGGCACCTCGAGGGGGAGCAGCTCGTGTGGAAGTACCTGACGTTCACTGCCCGGCTGGAGCGGATACCTGGCGACGACGAGGCTAGGATCTTCAGCTATTGACGACGGAAGGGATGGCAATGCCGCTGAGGGTGGTCGGCGCCGGGCTCGGACGGACCGGAACCAACTCGCTGAAGGTCGCGCTCGAACAGCTGCTTGGGGGCCGCTGCTACCACATGCTCGAGTTGATCGAGCGGCCGGGTGACACCGTGTACTGGGAACGGGCCGCAGCGGGTGAGCTCCCAACGTGGGACTGGCTGCGCCGGGACTATGTCGCCGCGGTTGATTTTCCGGCGGCGATGTTCTGGCAAGAGCTCCTCGCCGATAGCCCGGACGCGATCGTGTTGCTATCCACGCGCGAATCCGGGCAGGTCTGGTGGGACAGCTTTCAGCGGACGATTCTGCAGTCGTTGAGCCGCGAGGTCCCGGCCGAACGCCCGGACTGGGCGCGGCGTCGCACTATGACCCTGTCGGTACTCGCCCGCCTAACGCCGGGCTGGCAGAACGAGGCTGAAGCTGTCGATGCCTACGAACGGCACAACGATGAGGTACGTCGGACGGTGCCGCCTGATCGACTGATCGACTGGCAACCGGGCGACGGCTGGGAGCCCATCTGTTCGGGGTTGGGAGTAGCTGTCCCTCAGGACCCGTTCCCTCACGAGAACACCACCTCCGACTTCCGGGCACGGATCTCCAGCTCGGCGCCGGCTCCGAACCCGCGGGCTGACCTGTTCCGGGTTCGCCCGCCAACACGGTTGCCCTAGGCGGGATCCGGGAATCTTGAGTCGAGCCAGGAGGAGATTGCTGCGCGGAACAGCGGCGCGGAGCCCTCGAACATGGGGAAGTGCCCCGCGTCCGGAATGAACACGGTTGTCTTGTCCTTTGAGCCGAAGTTGTCCTGCTGTTGGGCCTCGCCCGCGTGTGACCAAACGAGCGTGTCCTGGGCGCCGTAAACGTCAAGCAGCGGGGTGGTCACCGACTGGGTCTTGGCCGGATCAAACTGCACCGCGATCGGGCCCGAGCGCATGATCCCGCATGGGTTGGGGTTGCGCTGCGCGGCCGTCGCAGCGATCACGTGCGGGTTGGCGTCGTAGAACAGCAGTGTGCGGAACTCGTGATCGGAGACGAAGTGCACATAGCTGGTCGGGCTGCCGGGCGGCGTCTGCAGCGGGCTTGCGGTGCACCAATCGTTGGCGGCGATAACTGACCGCTCGATGATCCACGGCGTGAATCCCTGGTCGGCCCAGGTGGCCAGGATCAGGCCATTGATGTCGTTATAGGAGTAGGCCTCGATCTCCGCGACCTGCCCGCCGACGTCGTGCCCGGCCAGCACGACCGTCGTGAACTGAATTCCCGGCCCGCCTTGCAGGCTGTAGTCGCCCGAGCGCAGGTCGCCGATGATCTGGTGGGCGATGTCGGCGAGGGCGCCCTGGCAGGTCAGGTTCCCGTCCTGGGGGTGGTCGCTGGCGCCGTAGCCGAGCTCGTCGAGCGTGAGCGATACGTGCCCGAGCCTCGCCATCTCGGCGGCGTAGTCGTATCCGGGAACCCTCTTGAGGTCCCAGTTCCACTCTCCGCCTTCGTAGCCGTACAGATACATCGTCACCGGTGGTGCCGGCGACTCGCCCAAGGCGGAGGCGGGGCCGGTGATGTGGCCCCTGATCGTGTATTGGCCGCCGTCGCTGAGACAGGGGTCCTGGGAGGTGTTGGAATTGGTCACCTGAAAGGAGACCGGCAGCTCCACCACGCTGGGGCTTGCGGCGCGGGCCGATGCAGGCGGCACCGCGATTGCGATCCAGAGCACAACGCCGAGCACGGCGACCAAGCTCCGCACACACGAGCCGCGCACGCTTGGTCGTTCGCCCAGCGTCCCGTGTGAAACAGACCAGACTGTTAGAAAACTCATCTCGTTCCTCCCGCTCGGTGTCTGGCGGCTCCCTGCGAGCTCCGCCTTCCCTGTCTCAGCTAGCGGAAGCTTAGCAAATACTTATATAAGCTAGGACGACAACTTCGGCTACGCACAGGGTTGCCCTTATATAAGGCTCTGCTAAGCTAGGGACCATGGAGGTGTTCGAGGCCGTTGCCCAGCCGAAGCGGCGCGAGATCTTGAGGCTGCTCGCCGCGCGTGAGATGAGCGCGACGCAGGTCGCTTCGCATTTCGATGTGACACAGCCCGCGATCTCGCAGCATCTGAAGGTTCTCAAGGACGTGGGGCTTGTGAACGAACGCCGAGAGGGGACGAAGCGCATGTTGTCGGTCAGACCCGAGGGCCTGGAGGAGTTGAACGATTTCCTGGCCGCGATCCTGCCCGCGGGCTTGGAGCGATTGAAGGCCGCCGCCGAGCGAGAGGAACGCAGAGGCCGCAATGCCCGCGCCGCCAAGCGAAACTGAGCGGGTCCTGGAATACGAGACCCGGATCGCCGCGAGTCCCGAGACCGTCTTTCAATTCTTCACCGATCCGGCCAAGATGGTCCAGTGGATGGGGACCGAGGCGACGCTAGACCCGCGGCCGGGTGGTGTGTGTCGCATCAACCCCACTGGACGTGCGGTGATGAGCGGGGAGTTCCTCGAGTTGGATCCACCGCGCCGACTTGCGTTCACCTGGGGGTGGGAGACCGAGTTATTTGCAACTCCTCCGCAATCGACGCTCGTCGAGGTCTCGCTGACACCCGAAGGCGAGGAAACGCTCGTGCGGCTGGTCCATCGTCGCGTTCGGCCCGGCGCGTTCGCCTTCCATCGAGCCGGCTGGGAGCACTACCTGCCACGGCTGGCCGCGGCGGCGAGCGGCGGTGAGCTCGGGGCTGATCCTTGGCGCGCCCTGAGGGTGAACCTGAGGCAGCTCCGTGAGGCCGGCGTGCCACTCAAGCCATTGCTTTGGAAACGCCTGTACAAGCACGCACTTAGGTAGCGTCGGGCGACGATGGGGCAGTTGGGCTAGCGACGGAAATACCTCCGTAGTCGTCGGTGGCGATGCCGGAAGGTCGCCGCGATGATCGTCCGGTGAATGGGCGCGATGAGCCGGATCCGTGGCTCGAAGTTCACACGATCGCGGATGCGCGTACCGCCGTCGGCGAGCCATTCCAGCGTTCGCTCGTGCTCCCAGGTCGATGCGCTCAACATCGTTGATCGCTCCAGGAAGCGGTGGCCGGGCTCTAACGCCTCGATGCACAGGTCGTCATAGTCGAACGGAATAACTCCCAGGAACAGGATCCAGCTCCGAAACCACCGCTGGCCGAGCGGCACCGCTTCCGGCGAAAGCTCGATCCCAGCGGGCGAGGTCATCTTGAACCATGGCCCGAGCTCGTAGTTGATGCCATCAAGCGACGCGATCCGGCTCCACACGGCATCCGCAGGCGCCCGCAAGTCGCTCACCGTCAGAACCTCAGCGATGCTCACCACGGGAATCATGTCGATCACTGCGGAAGTCGTATTCTGGGGTTCCTGGCCTGCGGCCCGCAACCCTGCCCGGTGGGAGGTGTTGGAAGGGCAGCTATGCGGGCTGAGACGCTTTCAGCGAGGGTCGACCCAAAGGAGCAACGTTGAATACAGATCGAGGCACTGGCAACGGGAGGGCCGCCCGGATCTCGGGAAAGAAGCTGGCCCGGGTTTTGGCCCTGATCTGCGCAGCCGCGCTCATTGGGATCGCCGCGGCCTCTGCGACCACGACCAAGACCGCGGTCGGGAGCCTGCGCTCCAAGCTGGGTCGGATCATCGTGGCCGGGTCCAACCATCACACCCTGTATGGGTTCGCCAACGACAGCCGCAATAAGAGCACCTGCTACCGAAAGTGCTCCAGGACCTGGGTCCCGCTGTGGGCGAAGGGACGGGTTGTGGCGCAGGCCCACTCACAGGTCAACGCCAGGAAGCTGGGCAAGTTCCGGCGTAAGAGCGGCTCCTACCAGGTGACCTACTACGGGCACCCGCTGTACACGTACACGGGCGATACCAAGCCCGGCCAGACCAAGGGCCATTTCAAGTACCAGTACGGCGGCGGGTGGTACGCCATCAACATCAACGGAAGCCAGGCCCCGCCTCCGAGCTACTGCCTGGCGGTGACCGCACGAATTGCCACGCCAGACGGATCCGTCCCCGTGGCAGCTGTCAGGCCGGGCATGTCCGTCTGGAGCACGGACCTGACTGGCCAGCGGATCCTCGTCAAGGTGCTGAGGGTGCACCACACACCCGTCCCCTCCGATCACCTGATGGTGCAGCTGCGCCTCGCCGACGGGCGAAACCTGCTCGTCTCGCTCGGTCATCCGCTGCCGAACGGACGGCCGGTCGACACACTGGTGGTCGGACAGCAGTTTGAGGGGTCCCGCGTGGTGTCGGATGCTCGCGTGCAGTACGGGAGGCCCTACACGTATGACCTCCTGCCGGCCGGTCCGACCCACACGTACCTCGCCGACGGAATTCTGCTGGGGAGCACGCTCGCTCCGGCGCCCGGTGCTGCCTTAGCCGCCGTGCTCCCGAATCCCTTCTGAGCGGGTTCTCTCCCAACTCTGGACGGATCACGGAGCGCCGCCGGAACCACCGGGCCCGGTGGCGCGAGCGGAATGTGCGGCTGGGGCGTTTTCGTGGCCCGAGGGCTTCTAGCGAGGTGCCGATGGGTAGTAGATACGAGTCAGCCCATCTAAGGAACGGAGGATGACCATGGGTGACCGATCGCAGAGGGCCAAAGGAAAGGTGGAGGAGGCCACCGGGCGCGTTAAGCGTGAAGCGGGAACCGCATCCGGCCGGCCGGGTACCGAAGCTCGTGGAGCAGCCAAGGAGCTCAAGGGCAAGGCCAAGAACACTGCAGGGAAGGCTCGCAGCGCCGTCAAGAAGGCGACGCGCTGAGCTCGCGCACATCCGTAAGCCGTATAGCTAGGAGGCACAGATCATGAAGAAACGTGTCGCTCGAATGGTCGGCAAGCCGACCGTGAAGCGGATTGCAGGCTTCGACGTCGGGCTTATTCAGGCTCAGGCGGCGGCGGCGGTAGTCGGCTTAGCCGCCGGTGTTGCGACGTATCGCCTGTTGCGCGCCGGCGACTGAGCCCGCGGAGAAGCCACTGGCCGCTCCGACCGGAGCTCGAAGTCCGCGGTGACGGATCCCGGGAGCGATCGACTCCTGACGATCGATGCGACACTGGCGGCGTGCCGACTGATATCTACTTCGCCGGCGGCACCATGCGGGTAACGGTGGAAGAAGACCCCAGTCAGGTTGCCGAGGCTTTCGCCTCCGCACAGGGCCTCCCGTTTCGCCTCACCGATCAAGCCAGTGGGGGCGAGGTGTACCTCAACCCCGGGATGGTGGCATTCTGGTCGGCCTCGGAACCAAGTCCTCCGCCAGAGGCTCCGAACGACTCGCGGCAGTCCCGCCTCAGCCGCCAGGCTGTTGTGACTGACATTTGGGGAAACCCTCTCCGGAGGAAGCCGCGCGTCCGATAAGAGAGCCGCGCCCGCTAGGGTTCTCGCGGCGATGAGCGTGCTTGACCCCAGTGATCAGATAGATCACATCGCAGAGTTCGCTGATTCTGGAGTGCGAACGTTTCAGCGCCAGGGGTCGCTCGTCGGGATACCGAGCTCGTACGGGCTCAAGCGGTGGTTGTATCGACGCTGGCGCAACAACGGTAATGCGGTCTACACGAGCGTGGGCTCGCTGCTCGCGATAGGGCTCAGCGGACTGTGGGCGTGGATTGTCAAAGAGCCACTGTTGTTCCCGAGCCTTGGCGCTACAGCATTCCTGATCTTCGAGACTCCGCTGGCCGAGGTGGGCAGCCCACGCAACACGATCATCGGTCACAGCGTTGGCGTTGCGGCGGGTGTCGCGGCGGCCGCGATGTTTGGGCTTCTAAACGCGCCAAGCTCATACGTTTCTGGCGTGACCCCGGCCCGTATCGCCGCTGTAGCGTTGGCCGTGGCGCTCACCGGAGGCATTCTGCGTGTGTTGCGCTCAGCACATCCGCCGGCCGGAGCGACGACGATCATCGTGGCCTCCGGCCTGCTCATTCATCTGGGGCAGTTAGCGGACGTGGTGGTCGGCGTGGTGCTGCTCACCGCTGCGGGCTGGATCCTCAATCGGCTCATGGGCGTACCGGCCCCAATCTGGGCTGCGCCGCACTAATGGGCTGAACTCCGGGTGAAATGCTCGTTCCCACGGGCACGTGAGGCGGTACGCTCTTTACGCGATGGGCGATCGCGCGGGTTCAACGGGACTAGCTGGGCCACGTCCGGCGGATCTCGTGCGCATGCTGGGCCAGCTTCGTCGCGGTTCGGCAGCTGACGCACCACTCGGAGTCCTGGCTGCGCTCAGGGAGCTCGCTCGCACCCCGCGTGGGGCGCCGGACGCCTCTCTGAACGCCAAGGATGTGGAGCGCTCAGGGGCGTTTCGTGACCTCGCCACCCCGAACGCACGCCCCGGTGAGCTGGCGTTCGACTTCGAGTTGCCGAGGCTCGACCTGGCGGGCGGGGAGGAGAGGCGGACCGGCGAGACAGTGCGGCTGTCGGGCTTCCGTCAGCTCTCACCGGTGGCGCTCGTCTTCGGCTCGTACACCTGACCGCCGTTTCGCGCCCAGTTGGGCGCGCTGGAGACGTTGCGAGAGCGGTACGCGGCGCAGGTTGAGTTCTTCATCATTTACATCAAAGAGGCCCATCCCGAGGACGGTTGGGCCCTGACGTACAACAGGCGCTCCGGGATCGAGCTGCGGGACCCACGGTCTACGGAGGAGCGCACCGAGGTCGCGGCGAGCTGCGCGCTGCGGCTACAGACATCGATCCCGGTGCTGATAGACGAGGTCGACAACGAGGTCGCCCTGCAGTACGGCGGATGGCCAGATCGCCTCTACCTGATCGGCAAGGACGGACGGATAGCCTTCCAGGGCGCTGCGGGGCCGTTTGGCTTCAAGCCCGAACTGCTGGAGCAGGCGATCCAGGCGGAGCTTGGCTCCGCGACCCCATAGACGCCCGCGCGCGTGAGCGCCACGCGCATCCAAGAGCTACTGATCAGTCGAGATCAGGCTTCGGTGGGGCACCGGACCCGGCAAGAGCCGCGATCAGCTTGGAGCGCGACGACACGCCATGTTCCCGGTATACCCGGCTCAGGTGCGACTCGACGGTCCGCAGGCTCATGTGAAGCTCGCGCGCGACCTCGGCGTTGGACATGCCCTCCGTGACCAGTTCCGCCACGCGGGTCTGAGCGGGCGTCAGTCCCTCGGTCACCCTCGCGCGGCGTAGGCCGATCCGCGACAGCTCGTCGCGCGCCCGTGACACCAGGAGCTGGGCGCCCAGAGGCTCCAGGATCGCCAGAGCCTGTTCAAGCGTTTGCTTGGCCGCGGACTTGCGCTTGGCGCGCCGCTCAAGTGAGCCCCTCTCGAGCAGGGTCCGGCCGTACTCAAATTGTCGGGGGCAGCGCAGGTGCGCAGCGACGGCGCTATCCATCGCATCGATCGCCGCGGCGAGCTCGCCGCGGGCGCCGACCAGCAGGCCCTCGCTGCGCCAGGCGATGGCTCGCATGTGGTCGTTCTGGCAGGCCTCCGCGCGGGCCCGGAGCTCAGCCAGGACGTCCTCGGCCTCCTCCAGCCTTCCCATCATGATCAGTGCCTCGACATCCAGCCACCAGACGTTCGCCTTCGCGTACCCGGCCGGGCCGAATCCGATCGACTCCAGCCATTCGCGCTGCTCCTTCAGCCGGGCGTGAGCCAGATCAGGCTGTCCGGACTGGAGCTCGACCGCGGCAAGGAGGGCAATGAAGCGAGCGGTGTGCAGAGCCGCGCCGGCGTGCTCCGCCAGCGCGACGCCCTCCTCAGCGTTCATCCGCGCCGCCACCAGATCGCCTCGTTCGAGCGCAAACAGGGCGTCCAGGCCGACCAGGTGCACCCGCGCCTCGGGAAATTCGCCCGCCGCTTCCTGGGCGGCCTGACGATGCTGCTCCGCCGCGGGCCAGTTCCCCATTTCCCATTCGAGCTGCGCCAGCCTCTGCTCCAGGGCCGCTCGGTCCCACTCCTCGCCGCGCGAGAGGGCCCGCTGAGCGGCTCGCTCGAGCGCAGGCCGCGCCGCTTCGAGGTCCCCGGCCCCCCAGAATTGCGCCAAGGCAATCGTGGTGGCCGTCTGGGAGTAACTGGTCGCGGCGTCAGAGTCGTCTATCTCAGAGAGACGCGCCAGCACCTCGTCCTGAAGCGGCTCGCCGGTGAGGACGAACGTGAACAGGATCTCTCCGAGAGCCCTCCCCACCAGCTGGAGATCCCCCAATCGCTCCGCCGTGCGGAGCCCCGACTCGGCGTAGTCTCTGGCGCTGGCGAGCTGCCCGACGGTGAACGCCGCGAAGGTGAGCTCCCACTCCACCTGGATGCGCAAGCCGTCATCCCCCTCCGCGTCCGCGAGAGCGGCCTCCAACAACTCCATCGCCACCTCCGGTTCGTCAGAGGAGATCATCGCCAGCTGGAGCCGCGCCCGCCCCCTCATCGGACCGGTGTCCAGGTGCGGCAGTAGCTCCGTGAGCATGGACCGCGCCCGGGACACCTCTCCGATCGTGAAGCGATGCTCAGAGGAAGCGATGATTCGCACGTTTCGCGCGTGGTCCTGGTCGTACGGCGTCAGGCGTGCGGCGTCCTCCAGCAGCTGCGCAGCGGATTCATGGGCTCCGCGGCGCGCAGCCACACCAGCTGCTTTCTCCAGGCTCTCGGCCAAATTCCCGTCGGGCGCCTCGGCGCCGAGGGCGAGGTGCCGCGCCCGCTCCTCTTCGTCATCGAGCAAGGTCGCGAGCCGCCGGTGCAACTCTCGTCTTCTGGAGACCGGGGTGTTCGCATAGTGGATCGATGCGAGGAGCGGATGGGTGAAGCGCAGCCGATCGCCCGAGCTCTCAATCACGCCCGCCCGCTCAGCGTCCTCGAGATCGCTGAGGGCGAACTCGGGGACGGCGGCCTGGACCATCGCGAGGGTTGGATGTGACAGCGCAGCAATGGCCAGCAGCGCGCTGTCGACACGCGGGTCAAGGTGCCTGAGCCGGCGCTCGATCGAATCGGAGAGCGTGCGGGGAATCGGGAGATCGCCCGCCCGACCGCCGCCTGCGTGACCGGCCTCCAGTTCGAGCGCGATCGCCTGCGCCCACAGGGGGTTGCCTCCGGTCCCCTGATGGATGCGCCGCAACACGGGGGTCGCAATGCTCCGGCCGAGCTGCTCCTCAAGCAGCAGCTTGGTCTCGGCCATCGGCAGGGGCTCCACCGAAATGCTCTCCAAGCGACGGTCGGCGAAGCGCTGAACCAGCTCAGTCGAGAGCCCGCCGTCCGTCTCCGATCGGCGCGCGATGATCACCACGATTGGCTCGTCACGCAGCCGGCACAGTGCGAACGCCAGCACGCGCGCCGACGCAGGATCGAGCCATTGCTCGTCGTCGACCGCGATCACGAGTGGACCGGCAGCGGACAGCTCGCGCAGCAGGCGCAGGATCGCGCGCGGTACGGCCTGCAGATCAAGAGAGCTCTCCGGCGGCTCGCCCAGTAACAGAGCGGTCCTGAGGGCGTCCGCCTGCAGGTCTGGGAGGGCATCCAGGACCTCATCTGGGATTAGCTCGAAGAGATCGCCCAGGCCGGAGAACGCCAGCACCGCCTCAGGCTCTGACGGAGCGGTCTCAAGAACCTGGTAACCACGGCGATGGGCGCTCTCGATGGACCTGCGCCACAGGGTTGTCTTCCCGATTCCGGGCATACCCTCCAGGATGCAGGCAACAGGGCCCGACTCGACCGCATCGAGCAGCTGTTCCAAGCGTGCACGCTCGGCCTGGCGTCCAACAAGCATCACTCTCGTCGCCCTCCCGGAACCTCGGTCATCCGTCCAGGTTCCCTCCCATAACTTTAGCTGAGAAATTCACAAATCTGCGGGTTTCGCGGATTTACTGAACGAGGAATTGCAGATAGCGTGGCCGCCACAAGGATCTCGGGAAAGGAGTGGACCATGGGATACAGGGGCGGCTGATCAGAAATTAACCGGGGGGCTCGTGTGAGCGGGCCTCCTTTTCATTTGGGGGCTTCAACGGCCCCCTTTTTTTTCGGGGCCTCCAGGTGGGGCGCGCGGCCCACTCAGGGGGAAGCGATCAGCACGGCCGGATCCGGCCATGCGTACCGCAGCTTGATCGGCGAGCCATTGAGCCGGCTGTTTACTCCACCCGGAGGCAGGGTCGATGCTCGCCCAACGCGCTTGGCGCCGCGAGCCTCGTAAAAGGCCTGTGCGTCGGCATTCTGTTCGAGTACCCACAGGTACAACCCCGTACCGCGCTCCAGGACGGTGCCGGCGCTCAGCGCCAACAACTGCGAGCCCACACCTCCGCGCTTCTGGGTGTAGACGACGTGAAGATTGTCGAGCAGCGCCCCCCAGGTTGGATCGTCCTCAAAGACGGTGTGCGCGAAGCCGATCAGGACGCCACCATCCTCCGCGACGAGCGTCTGGGTCCGACGGTCTGATTCCGTCAATCGCTCGCTCCACACCATCACGCGGTCGGCGTGAACATCGCCGTCAAGGAAGGCATCGGAATACGCGCCCCGGTAATGACGACGCCAGCTCTCGGCGTGAAGCGCCCCGATCGCAGCGGCGTCCGAGGGGCGAGCCTCCCGGAACCTCAGATCCCTGACACGCGCCACCAAGTCACTCACGCTCCTCGCACCCGCCCGCCCTACTCGGTCCGGCTGAACTCCCAGATGGCGATCGAGAGCATGATCAGGCCCAGGAACAGGATCATCGTCGCCTCGATCAGTGCCGGGACGTGCCAGCTCCACCAGGTGATGCCGGGGTCCAGGGCCCGCCGGGCGGCCGGAGAGATCGTCAGGTGGGCGAACACCAGGCGACGCATCGGGTCCACCGCGTAGGCCATCGGATCGATTCGGTTGAGCACGGTCAGCCATCCGGGCAGGCCGGCGGCCGGGAACAGGGCGCCGGATATGAAGAACATGGGCATCACGATCATCTGCATGACCCCCATGAATGACTGCATCTGCTTGATGCGGACCGCGATCATGAGCCCGAAGGCCGTGATCGTGAACGCGAGCAGGAACTGGAGGGCCAGGATGCCGATGATCAGGACGGGGTCGTAGGGCACTCCCACCGCTCCGGCCAGGGCCAGCACGATCACCCCCTCGGCGCCGGCCACGGTCGCGCCGCCCAGACACTTGCCGATCACGATCGAACTGCGGCGGACCGGCGCCACCATCATCTCCCGCAGGAACCCGAACTCGCGATCCCACACCACCGAAGCCGCCGAGAACATGGCGGTGAACATGACCGATATGCAGAGAATCCCCGGGTAGATGAACGTCCTCAGGCTGACGCCGTGCGTCCCGGCGCTGGACAGGCGCTGCAGGCCTGAGCCGAGTACGAACAGGAACAGCAGCGGCTGGACCAGCGCGGTGACCATCCGCAGCGGATCGTTGACGAACCGGATGAGCTCCCGCCGCCAGACGATCCGAGTAGCTCTCAGCTCGGACGCGAAGGAGCGCTCAGGGACGTGGACCCGGACGATGGGGGTCTCCGGGCGAGCCGGAGGCGTCGTCGTCTGGCTCTGGGTGGTGGTGCTCACCGTCTGCCGACTCCGTGCATGACCCGCATCATCTGCCGGCTGCGGTTGGTGGCCGCGTCCTCCTCGGCGTCACGGATGGTGGTTCCCGTGTAGGACATGAATACGTCATCCAGCGTCGGGCGCGAGACGCTGACGGCGCGGATCGGCATGTCGAGCTCGGCGAACAGCCGGGGCACGAACTCCTCTCCCTCAGGCACCCCGAACACCACCGCGCCCTCGGAGATCCGAGCCTCGAGTCCAAAGCGCTCCTCCAGGGCCACGATCGCGGCCTCGTTGTCGTCGGTGTGAATCGTCACCCGGTCGGTGCCCACCTGGGCCTTGAGCGTCTCTGGCGAGTCCAGCGCGACGATCTCTCCAGCATCCATGATCGCGATCCGGTCACACCACTCGGCCTCGTCCATGTAATGGGTGGTCATGAAGATCGTGATCTCCTCGCGTTCCTTGAGCTCCCGGATGTAGGTCCAAATCGACCTCCGGGTCTGGGGGTCAAGACCAATCGTCGGCTCGTCCAGGAACAGCACGCGCGGCGAATGCATGAGGCCTCGGGCGATCTCCAGGCGGCGGCGCATGCCCCCGGAGAAGGTCCCCACGGTGTGATCCTTGCGCTCCCATAGGCCGACCATCCTCAGCACCTGCTCCATCCGCGGCCGCACCAGGTCCCGCTGTACGCCGTAGAGCTCGGCGTGCATGCGCAGGTTCTGGGCCGCGGTCATGTAGCCGTCCAGGGTCGGATCCTGGAAGACCAGCCCGATGTTGCGACGGACGCCATCGCGCTCGCGCACGACGTCGTGGCCGGCCACCGCCGCCGAGCCACCGGTGGGCTTGGCCAGCGTGCACAGCATGTTGATCGTCGTGGTCTTGCCGGCGCCGTTGGGGCCCAGGAAGCCGAACACCTCACCGACGGTCACGTCGAAGTCCACTCCGCGCACCGCCTGCACCTCGCCAAAGCTCTTGGTCAGGCCGCGGACCGTGATGGCGACCCCGTTGCCCTCAGCCATCGAGCCCCCCGGCCTGGCAGCGGGAACTACTCCTCCTCACCGTCGTCGCCTCCACCATCGCCGCCCCGGCCCGCTCCGCTCCCCGGCCCTCCACGCGACCGTACCCATTCGGCCATCTGATCGGCGAGGCCTCCCACCTGGCCGCCGAGCTTGGTGACGTTCTCGCCGATGTCCTGGAAGATCGTGCGGAACCGCTCGGCGTAGAACTCAAACGCATCGCTGGCCTGCTGCTTGGTGGGCGGCTCCTCGCCGCGCCGGATGTACTCCCCCCGCTGGATGCGGTCGTACTCGCCGCTCTGCACCCACTTCATCACCTCGGACACGCGCCGCACGGCGTAGGGGTGCGTGACGTTGATCTCGTAGAAGAAGCGGCGCACCCGATCGCTCGGGTCGTCCCAATCCTCGTACTCGCGAGCCTGAGCCAGGAAGGCATCGAGATTGAGCTCGTCGACGTTCATGCCACCGGCCAGTGCCATCAGGCTGCGGCACACGATCGTGGGGTCTCGCACCACCAGCGCCGAGGCCCGGTCGCAGCTCAGCTCGGCTGCCCGGGCCCACTCCAGCAGCACGGTCCGCACCGCCAGCGCGGGGATGCCGAAGGGGAATGGCACGCTCCCGCCGAGGCGAAGCAGGATGGCCAGCGCCGTCGTGTACAGCACGTGATCGGAGAGGATGTGGCCGACCTCGTGGGCGAGCACGGACCGCTGCTCTCCCGGTCCCAGCCGCCTGAGTAGCGGGGTTCCGGCCACCACGATCGGGTTCGTGGAGCCGATGGCCATGGCGGTGGCGATCACCGTGTCGGTGACGTAGAGGTCATATGTGCGGGGCATGTCCAGCACCCGGCAGACGGCGACCTGATGCCCCCACAGGTCCGGCAGCTGGCGCTCCCCCACCCGCACGGAGTTGCTGAGGTACATCTGGCGCAGCGCCCGCTCGTACTGCCACTCGATCAGCTTGCGCACGACCGAATCCAGCATCGGGATGGATTTGAGCGCGGCTGTGGCCGCCCGGTCGGCCGGGTGCTCGTAGGCCTTGGGGGATATCTGCGGGTACGGCGCGATGGTGTCGGGCACAGTCATGTGAGAGATAATCGCAGGGTGGGATCCGTAAGCGTGCGGCAGGTGCTCCAGGGCTCAGTACACGGGGCCGAGACTTGCTGGTACGAGGTGGCCCGGTGGCCTGAGTGGGTGGACGAGCTGGCGCGGGTTATCGAGGTGGAAGGAGACTGGCCGCGGGTCGGGGGCTCGGTCACCTGGGAATCCGGGCCGGCTGGCCGCGGACGGGTGCACGAACAGGTCATCGACCACGAGCCGCTGGGCGGCCAGACGCTGGAAGTGGAGGACGACTCGATCACCGGCACCCAGCAGGTGGCCTTCACCCCCGCGGGCCAGGACGTGGAGGTCGCGCTGAGCCTCACGTACCGGATCAAGCGACGTTCGCTTTTCACGCCGCTGGTGGACACCCTGTTCGTGCGCCGGGTAATGGCGGCCTCGCTGGCCCGCACGCTGACCCGTTTCGCCGGCGTCTTGGCGGAGTCGCGCTCCGCGCCCGTCGAGTAGCTTAGGGAGCATGTTCGTCTTCAAGGCCGCGGTGGTCGGCGCGGGGACCATGGGCGGTGAGATCGCCCAGGCGATTGCCAACGCCGACATCCCCGTTGTCCTGAAGGACATCAAGGGCGAGCTGGTCGACCAGGGGATCGAGAAGGCCCGCTCGCTCTGGCAGGCCCGGGTGGATCAGGGAAAGATGGAGCCGGCGGAGCTGCAGCGCAAGCTCCTGCTGATCACCGGCGTGACCGAATACGAGGGATTCGGGGACGTGGACTTCGTAATCGAGGCCGTCCCCGAGCGGATGGACATCAAACAGTCCGTGTTCTCCGAGCTTGACCAGGTGACACCCGGCCACGCCGTCCTGGCGTCCAACACGTCATCCCTATCGATCACGGAGATGGGGCAGGCCACGGGCCGCCCTGACAAGGTGGCGGGATTCCACTTCTTCTACCCGGCCTCGGTGATGCGGCTGATCGAGATCATCGAGGGCGAGGAGACCTCCCCGGAGACGGCCCAGGGGGCGGCCAACTTCGCTCAGCGGATCCGCAAGATGCCGATCCGCTGCGGAGAGGCTCCCGGGTTCGTGGTCAACCGCATTCTCAACTCCAGCGTTTCAGAGCTCTGGCGCTACCAGGAGCAGGAGGGCGTCGACATCAAGGAGATCGACCGCACGGTCGCCGACTCGAAGGCCGCGCCCATGGGCCCGTTCTTCCTCACGGATCTGCTCGGGCTGGACACGGTGCTGCACGTGGCCGAGCACCTCCACGACTCCTACGGAGACCGCTTCTACGTTCACCAGGGCATGCGCGAGCTGGTCGCCGCCGGGCACCTGGGGGCCAAGACGGGCCAGGGGTTCTACGAGCATGGCAGCTGACCCCGGCCAGACAGCCGCGGCGAGCGCCGCAACCTCCACCCCGGACGCCCAGCTGGTCGACCGCTTCACGCTCAAGGCGCTGATCGAGGCCTGCCTGGTGCTGGAGGAGGGGATCGCGTCGCTGCGCGAGATCGATCTGGGCATGATGGCCGGGGCCGGGATCATCCCCCCGCCCTTCGCGCGAGCCGATCAGCTCGGGTTGGATGAGGTCCTGGATCGCATGGAGAGGGCGCAGATCGATTGGGGCGATGACTTCGAGCCGCCGACGATCCTCCGCCGGCTTGTGGCCCAGGGGCGGCTGGGAGTGAAGAGCGGACAGGGCTTCTTCCCATATTCGCGGCCTGACTCCGGGTGGGAGGAGGAACCGGTCAAGCTGGAAACCCGCAGTCTCCCCGCTGCGGGAGGGCAGGCGGATCCCGCGCCCCAGATCGCCATCGCCTGGCTGGACCGCCCGCCCGCCAACTCGATATCGCCCGAGGTGGTGGAGGGACTGGAGAAGGTGTGGGAGCAGGTGGCCGGATCGGAGCGGATCAGGGCGCTGATCTTCACCTCGGCCAATCCGATGCTGTTCTGCGCCGGGGCTGACATCAAATCGTTCACCACCATGGACGCAGCCGGCGGACAGGACCTGCTGGACCGCATGCACGCCCAGCTGCGAGCGATGGAGCGCTCCAGCGTGGTGACCATTGCCGCCGTGAACGGCACGGCGTTGGGAGGCGGCAACGAGCTGGCCATGGCCTGTGACGTTCGGATCGCCGCCGAATCGGCGACCTTCGGCCAGCCCGAGATCAACCTCGGGATCATCCCCGGGTTCGGAGGCACCCAGCGGCTCCCGCGCCTGATCGGCGCGGCGCGAGCCCTGGAGCTCAACCTGGTCGGTGACGCCGTCGACGCGGGCCAGGCCCTGGAGCTGGGGCTCGTCCACCGGGTGGTTCCGGATCAGGAGCTGCTGGACACCGCGCTGGCCTGGGCCCGCAAGCTCTCCGCCCAGGCCCCGCTGGCGGTGGAGCAGATCAAGCGGGTCTCGAACGCGGCTGATCTTGACGCCGGGCTTCAGGAAGAGAAGCAGGGGTTCGTGAGCGCCTTCACCTCCGAGGACGCCCGCGAGGGCATCTCGGCCTTTCTGGAGAAGAGAACCCCGCGCTTCCGCGGCCGTGAGCGCCGAGCCCCGTGAACGACCCCGCGTGAGCATCGCCACCGACAACGCCCAGCGGCTGGCGGGGTTGATTCGGTCCGCCCGTTCCGTCGTCGCGCTGACCGGCGCGGGTATCTCGGTGCCCTCAGGGATTCCTGACTTCCGCTCCCCGGGCGTGGGTCTGTGGGAGAACGTGGACCCCATGGAGGTGGCGCACATCGACGCCTTCCAGCGCGACCCTGAGCGCTTCTGGGGCTTCTACAGCGGCCGTTTCCAGAGCCTGGAGGGCAAGCGCCCCAACCTGGCTCACGAGGCATTGAGCTCCCTTGAGCAGGCGGGCTTGCTGGATGCTGTCATCACTCAGAACATCGACCGGCTCCACCGGCTGGCCGGGTCCCGGGAGGTGATCGAGGTCCACGGCTCCATCGACAGCGCCTCCTGCCTGGTCTGTGGCTCCTCCTTCCCGCTGGCTGATGTCCGCGGCCGGCTGGAGCTCGATCCGGCGAGGGTTCCCCGGTGTGACTGCGGTCAGCCGCTCAAACCTGACGTGGTGCTCTTCGGGGAGTACCTCCCGGTGGCAGCGCTGGCGCGGGCCGAGCGCCTGGCTGCATCCGCCGAGGTGATGCTGTGCATCGGCTCCTCCCTGGAGGTCTACCCGGTGGCGGGACTGCCTGAGCTGACCCTCCAGTCCGGTGGCCGCTTGGCCATTATCACCCAGGGCCCAACGCCCATGGACCGCCTGGCCGCCGTGCGCATGAGGGGCGATGTGGTGGACGAGCTCGCCGCGCTGCTCGCGGCACTCGGAGTCAACTAAGACCAGCCGGCGCGCTCAGGCTACGCCTCCAGCACCGCGCGAGCGGCGTTGTGGCCCGGGATGCCGCTCACCCCGCCGCCCCGCCGGGCACCTGCGCCACAGATCCAGACGTTGTCATGGGCCGTCTCCACACCCCACCCCCCGACCTCGTCCTCACGCTCGGCGTATGGCCAGGTCAGATCGCGGTGGAAGATGTGACCACCGGGCAGGCCCAGCTCAGCCTCCAGGTCAGGCGGGGTGAGCGCCTCCAGGCAGGGACGGCCGTCGGCATCTCGCCATAGGCACTCCTCCAGCGGCTCGGCCAGGGCCGAGTTCACCGCCCGGATGGTCGCCGCCACGGCTTCCCGCTTGGCCTGATCAGGGTTGTCCCGGAACAGCCGGGCGGGCATATGGAGCCCGAATATGGTCAGGGTGTGCGCGCCCGCCGCCCGCAGCGGGGCTGAAAGGACGCTCGGGTCGCTCAGCGAGTGGCAGTAGAGCTCGCAGGGCGCCTCGGTCGGGATCCGGAGCGCGGAAGCCTCCTCATAGGCCCTCTGGAGCTGTCCATATCCCTCGTTGACATGGAAGGTCCCGGCAAACGCCAGCTCCGGGCTGACGAGCGGGTCACGCAGCCGGGGCAGGCGTGACAGGACCATATTGACCTTCAGCGCTGAGCCCTCAGGTCGCTCGGAAGACGGCTTCTCGTCCAGCAGGCTCCCCAGGACCGTCGGAGCGACATTGGCCAGCACGTGACGGGCTCGGAAGCGCTGGCCATCGGCGCATGTCACCTCGGCGAGTCTGCCGTCGGTGGCCAGCTCCACCACCTCCGCGCCCGTGTGGATGTGGGCGCCGGCCCGGCGGGCCGCCGTGGCCAGCGCGTCGCTCAGAGCGCCCATACCCCCCACCGGGATGTCCCAGCGCCCGGTGCCGTTTCCGATCACGTGGTACAGGAAGCAGCGGTTCTGGCGAAGCAGCGGATCGGCCGCGGCGGCAAACGTACCGATCATGGCGTCCGTGCACACCAGACCCCGAACCAGGTCGGAGGCGAACGTCCGCTCCAGCACCGCCGACAGGGGCTCCTCGAACAACGCCCTCCAGGCCTCCTCGTCGTCAAGGAGACGACGCATCTCCTCCCGGCTGCGCAGCGGCTCGGTCAGTGTGGGAAACAGCCGCTCGGCCACCCGCTCCAGAAGCGAGCGAAAACCCTGCCAGGCCTCATGGGCGCGCTGATCGCCGGTCAGCCTGGTCATCGACTCCCTGGTCTCCTCGTCGTGCCGGGTCACCAGGAGCCCGGTGTCTCCGCAGGGGGAATAGGACGCCGCTGCTCTGGGCCGGAGCTCTACCCGCAGGCCGAGCGTCCTGATCAGAGTCGCGGGGAGGAGGCTCACCAGGTAGGCGTAACGCGAGAGGCGAGCCGCGACGCCGGGGAACGCCGGGCTGTTCACCGCCGCCCCGCCGGCCTCCTGGCGCCGCTCCAGAACGAGCACGGACCGGCCGCCACGCGCCAGCAGGGTCGCGGCCACCAGGCCGTTGTGACCGCCTCCCACCACGACCGCATCGTGGACGCCTCGCTGGCCTGTCGGACCCACGCGCTCAGCGGATCCGGAATACGTCGATCACAGGCGCGGCGCCATCGGCGTACTGCTGCGAGACGTAGATCAGACGCCGTGAGGCGTCGTATGCCGCGCCGCCGATCTGGGGCGAGGAGTAGGGCAGCGACAGCCGCCAGGTGGCATAGGGGCGCACCCTCCAGGGTCGCCGCCGTCCTGCGACCACGGCGGCCAGCGAGCGCGCGTCGTAGGCCCACACCTCTCCTACGTACGGATACCCATGGGTGCCCTTGCTGGAATTGTCAGGGTCATAGCACCAGGTCGTGCCATCCGGCGTGGGCTTGAAGGCCTTGGAGCGGTCACTGGTCCCCTCGCCGTAACAGAATCGACCCACCCCCTGGGTGCCGAAGAAGAGGACGCTGCGGGTGCCCCGTGGGAAAACGACCCCCCGGATCGAGGTGGCGCCGTTGAACAGGACGCCGTGGCGCGGGCTCCAGGTCGTGTCCCAGGGCCCCAGCGTCGGATGCTGCTGTGGGTAGTACACGAGCGGGCGATCTCGAGTGGGGTGGGCCGCCGCCAGCCTGGTCGGATCAAAGGCAAACGCCGCCGGGCCATACGACGTGCGGCTGATGATCGGGATGCAGCAGTTGCCGGTCAGGACGGGCCCCCCGAGCGCCCTGCGCCAGGTCCGGGGGATCAGCGCCATGTAGCCCGAGACGAAGCCGGCGCCCTGATGGCCGATTCCGAACAGGCCGCGGACGCGGCCGCCGCGGAGGCTGGTGGAGCCGCGGGCCCAGTGGGAGCGGACCTGGCTGCCGGTGGCGTCGTAGTAGACGTAGACCGAGCCGTAGAGGCGGCCTCGGTACACCAGCTGCCCTCCGATCTTGTTGTCGTCACCACCCGTGTCATCCAGCTTTCCGCGCGTGGCGTCGACGAAGCGCTGAAGGTAGGAGGCCCGGGGAAGCCCGGCCACATGCGCCGCCCGGCGCGGCTGCGGGATGCTCACCTCCGCCGTGAGCTGGTACCAGTCGTGGCCGACCGCGAAGAGCGAGTTCCGGCCCGGGTTGTACGCCAGCGCCGTCCCGCCGTAGTCAAACGTCCGCCGGTCGCTCTGGGGCGCCGGCAGCCGAAATGCGCCCAGATACCGCAGCGAGGTGCGGTGTACCCGAGGCAGGGTGGCCGGTGCTCTGGAGCGGCCGCCGTGCCGGGCGGCCGGCACGGCCTGGGAGAGCACATCGGTGGCCAGGACGGCCGCGCCCACGGCTACCAACAAGGCCAGCCTCCTCATCAGCTGAAGGCTAGACCGCGCTACGGCGCTACGCCAGTCCGGTGTTGGCCACCGCCCTGGCCCTCAGGGCAGCCTCGATCCGCTCCAGCGCCAGTCGCACTGCGGACTCGTCCTCGTCGCCCAACGGACCCTCCAGGGCGGCCTGCCCCGCCGCGGCCACGGGATCCCGATATTCGCGCAGCTCGTCCAGCCGGTCACCGAGCAGCGGCGCCGTGGCGTCGACGGCCAGCTCGGCGATCGCCGCGTCCAGGGCCACCACGACCTGCAAGGCTGCCTCCCGGTTCCGCCCCTGATCAAGATCCAAGCGGGCCCTCAGGACCAGCTCCTCACAGGCCAGGGCGTGCTCGCGGCCGGCCAGGAGCGCGGCCAGCCGGGCCTGCGGGGCCAGCACCTTGGCTCGCCGCTGGTGATGATGAGCCATGGTGAGCTCCTGGGCGTCGGTCCACAGGCCGTCCGCCACCTGCTCGCCCGCCCCGTAGCCGATCCGGGCCACCAGCGCCTGGTGGCGCCCCACCGGGGCCAGGTATGGGTCGGTGGCGACCAGGCGAAAGGAGTGCAGCGCTCGGTTGAGCACACCGAGATCGTGGAGCAACTCGTCCTCCCCGGCCGATCTCAGCCAGCCGGCCGCGCTGTCAGGATCCTCAAAAGCCTGGTCGACGGTGATGATCGTGGCGCGGCCCGTGGTTACGGGAGCTGGGTCAGGCTCAGGTTTAGCCTCAAGCTTGGTTCGGCGACGGGCGACCAGGCTGCGTCGCTGCGGGGCGCCGAGGGTGGCGAGCACCAAAACGTGTGACGGAGGAAGATCCTCGGCTGCCGGCGACTCCCCGGCGATCGGAGCCTCATCAGCCGGGCCGAGATCACGAAGCAGGTAGCGACCGTCCGGCGGGCCGAGCGCCCACGGAAGCTCAAGCTGGCTGAAGCGAAAGAGGGGTGCGATCGCCGGCGCTAGCGTCCGACTTTGATCGCGTACTTGCTGGGAGCGATGGGGACGAGGGGCTCAGGGATCTTGCTGATGCGATTGATCAGCTGGATCCACTGCCCTGGCCGCAGCAGGTTGGCGATCTGGTTGGACAGCTTCTTGTTGGACCCGAACAGCGGGGTGTAGCTGACCTGAATGCGGTTGCCGTGGTCCATCATCCTCGTGGTGTTGCTGTGGCCCTTGTAACTCATCGTTGAGACGATCGCGTCAGGCTTGAACACGCCCTGGAGGGTGAGGAGCCGGCGAACCGTGATGTCGGTGATGGAGCCGGCGCCCTGGTGGTGCAGGATCGGGACGCCGTTGATAGCCGAGATGTCGACCGACGCTCCGCTGGCCCCTGAGGCATCCACACCCGTGGAGGCGGTCGCGCTGTGTCCGCACTCGAGTCCCGAGATCGTGGGGTACAGCTGCGAGGCCGAGAGGAACTCGATCACTCCCAGGACACGGCGGTCGATCAGTCCGGCCTGGATGTCCCTGCGCCCGCAGGCGTAGATCTTGACGTGCGGGTCCGCCAGCACCCGGTTGGTCATCTGCTCCTTGGACATGAGCAGGATCTGGCCGATGGTGGCGCTCTTATGGGAGCCGAACGGGTCCACGCCGGAGGCCCGGTAGACCGCCGTGGCCTCCAGGAGCTTCCAGCCGTCCAGGATCGGTTTGGGATCGATGAAGGGGGCGTTCTTGCCCGCGGGCTTGATCGTGAACTGGAGGTGCGGAGCCAGCCCGCCCTGGCCCTGACCGATGCGGCCCAGGACCGTTCCCGCCACGACCCTGGCGCCGGCCTTGAGCGGCTGGAGCGTGTATTGGCTCTTGTCCAGGTGCAGCACGTCGGAGAAGTAGTTGTGGAAGTCCGAGATGGCCTGGGCGGCGGTCTTGACCTGGAGGGCTCCGCCGGCGGCAAATGAGGCCGGGCGGTACGGGTCGGCGAACAACCGCTCCTTGGGCATGGCCTGGGTGATCGTCGTCGACCGATCGGTATACGGGCGCGAGGTGGTCGTGGGCAGCGAGATCGCCGGGCCGCGGCTGGATGTCCCGCTGTGCGATCCGGCGGAGGGCTTCGCCGCGTGCGCGTTGCTCGCCGTGTTCGTGGTGGTCGCGGGGCTGGCCACGTGCGCGCTGGCGGCGGCGCGCTGGGAACCGGCCGTGGCCGGGCCCGTCGGCTTGGGCGCGTTCTGGAGCTGCTGGGTGATCTGGGCCTTGGTGACCTTGTCCGGCTTGGGTACGGGGTACTGCTTGGGGATCGAGCCGAGGTGGGAGTACGTGTAGACGTTGCCCGTGGCGTCCTGGAGCTCGATGTAGTTGCCCAGCGCCTTGGTGCTGCCGACCTTGAGGATCTTGCCGTCGTTGACCGCGATCACGGGTGAGCCGGGCTTGGCGAAGATGTTGGTCCCGCGGGATGCGGTCTGGGAGTTGATGGTCACGGCTGCGTTCTGGGACGTCACGCGCGTCTTGGCCAGCTTGGTCACCGCGCTGTCGGCGTACTTGGCCTTGGCGGCCACGGGGAAGTGCCCCTCGACCAGGCCTGAGAGGGCGCCGATGAGCTCGTTGGGCATTCCGCCGATCAGCTTGGCCCGGAGCATCACCGACTGGACATACCACCAGGCGTGGTTGTAGGAGTAGATCGCGTTGGGGAGGTCCTTGGAGGCGCCGGCGGCGTGCAGGTAGCGGGCGGCGGCGAAGATCGCGTCCACCGGGTTGTACGGGTCGGCGTAGCCGGTGCCCGTGACGTCCATGCCGTAGCGCTTCCAGGTGGAGGGCATGAACTGCATCCAGCCCACGGCCCCGGCGGTGGACACCGACAGGTTGCGCCCGTAGTCGGTCTCGATCTCGTTGATTCCCGCCAGGATCTGCCAGGGCACGTCGTACTGGATCCCGGCCGCCTGATAGATGGGCAGCAGGAACGGCGGGATCTGGAAGGAGTCGATGAAGAAGTTGGGCACCCCCAGCGGAGCGGGACCGGGAACCGAGAACGAGAAGGTGGGGTTCGTCGGCGTCGGCACCCCCTTCTTGGTCACGGGCGCCTGCGGCTTCTTGACCTTGTGCTTTGAGGAGGGGTGCTTGGTCTTGTGACCGGTGGTGGTCCCGGTGTTGGATCCCGTGCGCGTGGAGTCCGAGGGCCGGCTCGCCTTGGTGGTCCGGTGGGAGGTGCGGTGGTGAGACGAGCCGCCGTGCCTGTTGCGAGACGAGGGCGGCTTGTGGGTGGTGGTCGTCGGGGTGGTGGACGTCGTCGTGGTCGTCGTCGTGGTGGTCGGGGTGGTCGACGTTCCAGTCCCGCTGCCGCTGCCGCTTCCGCTTCCGCTTCCACTTCCGCTGCTGGGCGCGCTACATGAGGCCTGGACGTTCTTCACCGGGCCCGTGCCCGGGGGCACGAGCGACGAGGGCGAGGTTCCCGCGGGCGCGTTAACCACGAACGTGAGCGTCTGGCCCGTGACGAGCGTCACGGTGACCCTGCACTGGTCAGCGGAGGCAACCGGGATCGCCGCCACACCCATCGTGGCCAGTGCCGAGCCGGCCGTGATGGCCAGGATCTTCAGCGTTCGCCTTCTCAGCACCGTTTTTCGCGTCCTCCCGCGAGGTAGGCTGCGCAGCCGTACTGCGCCGGTTCCACGCGGACGCTAACGCCTGTCACGCCTGATTTCAATGAGGAACCGTGCCTGGGGACCATGGATTCGTTCGGCGGGCGGCCATCTCGACAAAAATGGGGCCGCCCGGCCGCTCCAGTACGAATCGGCAGACAGCGCTTTCGACTGTAGCGTCTGAGCACACCTGTGCTGCCGGGCCGGGGCGACTCGCGGCGCCCGCGAAGCGCCCGGAGAGGCCCCGATAGGGAGATTCTAACCCTAAACCATACCCTGAGATTCCCTTCGTTTCCTGCCCATCCGCTCCGTTCGCTGCCCATCCGCTCCAGCGCGGGCGCGGCCGGTGAGGCGCAGCGCGCTACAGTGCCCGGCGTGGCTGAGTCCGACGCAGACAAGGGCCTGAAGAGCAGGGTGACCCGCCAGGGCGAGGAGGCGATCGGCAAGCTGGCCCAGGAGCTCCTGGACAGTCCGCTGTTCAGCGGCGCCATCTCGGCTGCCTCCGGGACGCGCGAGCGGGCCCTGCGGGCCCAGGAGGCGGCGCTCAGCGCCCTCAACCTGCCCTCGGCGAGCGATCTGGAGCGCCTCACCCGCCGGCTGCGCTCGGTTTCCCAGCGCATCGAGGCGCTGGAGGATGGGCTGGACCGGGTCGAGCAGCGGATTCACGGCCTGGCCTCCGGCGGTCTGGACCAGCGACTGGAGGCGATCGAGTCGTCTCTGGAACGCATCGAGGCGGCGCTGGAGACGAGCTCAGCGGCCGCTCACCAGCGCCCCTAGAGCCACCTCGCCCAGCCGTAGCTCGCCGGCCTGGAGGGCGTCCTCCGGGATTCGGATGCGATGCGGCAGGAGCAGGTCCGTCACCAGCAACAGCGAGGCCGCGCGCAGCGAGCGGCGCTGAGCCAGGGCGAACAGGGTCGCCGTCTCCATCTCCACGGCCACCGCCCCGGCGCCCAGCCATCGCTGACCGTCCTCTGGCGGCCCGTCGTAGAAGAGGTCGGTGGAGGCCACCGGTCCAGAGGACGTCCGCTCGCCCGCCGCCGCTTGCAGGGCGCGGATGAGCTCCGCGTCCGGACACAGGGCTCCCGTCTGCAGAAGGGCCGAACTGGTCCCGTCGAACCGCAGGGCCTCGGTGGCCACGATCAGATCCCCCAGGGCGAGTCCGGCCACCAGGGCGCCGCAGGTGCCCACCCGAATCAGAGTCTCGGCGCCCAGGTCGGCCAGCTCGGCGATGACGATCGCGGCGCTGGGGCCGCCCATGCCCGTGCTCTGGATGGTCAGTGGGCGACCATCAGGGGCCTGTCCGGTGTAGCCCCAGAGCCCGCGATGGTGGTTGAACATGATCGGCTGCTTCAGCAGCGACTGGGCCAGCCGGAGCGCTCGGCCCGGGTCGCCGGGCAGCAGGACGCGCTCGGCCAGGGGCGCGGCCGGATGGAGGTGTATGGGGACCGGGGATAGACTGCCGCGGGATGCTTCCACGGGCCGGGATGGTCGCACCCGGATGACTCAGGCGCCCCACATATCCGAGGGCTCCTCTGCAGCGGGACGCTGCGGGTGAGCACCTTCAAGTCATCTCGGGAGTTCCGGGAGGTCATGGATCGTGCGTTCACACTGATGAGCGAGGACCCTGACATGGGCCCCCGGCTCCGGGCCGCCGACACGCCGCAGCGCTTCGCGTTCACCGACCTGGAGCTGGTGGTGAACATCCGCTCCGGCGACCAGGGTGAGCCGAATCTCACCTGGGAGTGGTCGGATGACATCGCCTGGGAGCCCAAGGTCAAGATGGAGATGAGCTCTGAGACTGCCAATCGCTACTTCCAGGGCAAGGAGAATGTGGCCATCGCCATCGCCCGCCGGCGCATCAAGGCGGGTGGAGACGTCAAGGCGGCGCTGGCCATCATCCCCATGACCAAGCCGCTCTTTGCGCGCTACCGGGAGATGATTGCGGTGGACTATCCGCACTTAGAGGTCTGAACGCGGACCGAGCCATTGACATCCGGCCGCCCGGCGAGTAGACCTCACTTCACTTACAAAGGCAACAGGCCGGAGCGTGGCTGCGCTGCCGGGAACTCCCCGGAAGCCGCCGCGAGGCGCCGCCGGAAACGAGACGAGCGCCAACGGCCGACGCAGCGGGCCGTTACGCCCGCGGGCGGCGGGACTTCGTTTCTCCACGAAATCCCGCCGCCAAAGCTTTGGCCCCAAGAGCGGACGGGAATCTCTGCCCCATCGGCTCCGGTCACGGACCGTCCGGAGAGCTCGCCAGTCCAGCGGGCCGCCGGATGATCAGGCGCGCGAGGTCCAGGCGGGACAATCACTCCTAATGCCGCGCAACCAAGACACGGCCACCGGGAATCCGCCCGGCATCTCCCTTCGGGAGGCCGCGGAGCGTGCCGGCGTGTCGCCCGGCACGCTCCGGCGCTGGGCCCATGAGGGCGTGATCCCCCAGTACGACGGCACCTGGTCCCGCGGGGCGGTCGGCCACGCCCGAGTCGTCGCCCGGCTGCGTGAGCGAGGGCACTCCCTGGAGGAGATCAGGCGGGCCACCGAGGAGGGCCGGCTGGCGTTTGGGTACATCGAGGAACTGTTCCCGTCCGTGGAAGACGGGCACTACACCCTGGACCAGGCGGCTCGAGACACCGGTCTGGAGCCCGCGCTGATAGAGCGGGTGATGGCCGCGCTGGGCCTGAGCCCCATGCAGACGGACTCGTTGTCCGCCGAGGACGTGCAGCTCCTGCGTTACGTGGCCGCCGTGCTCTCGGCCGGGCTGCCCCTGGTGGCCATGCTTCAGCTCGTTCGGGTTTACGGACAGGCCATCGCCCAGGTGGCCGACGCGGAGGTCCGGCTCTTTCACCTCTACGTCCATGAGCCGCTGATGCGTTCAGGGGCCAGCGGCATCGAGACCGCCGAGGAGATGCACGACCTGGCCCGCGAGGTCCTTCCGCTGGCCTCCCCGGTGATGGATCAGGTGCATCAGCGCTACCTCCAGTACTTCGTGGAGCAGGACGTGGTGGGCCACATGGAGTCCGATCTGGACACCGAGGAGATCGATCTGGGCCGGATGCGCGTGGCCATCGGCTTCGCAGATCTGGCGGGTTACACCCGGCTGACCGAGGAGCAGGGCGAGCTCGAGGCGGTCGACGCCGTGGAGCGATTCGTGGAGGCGGTGGAGACCACCCTGCCCGACGACGCCCGCGTGATCAAGACGATCGGCGACGAGGTGATGATCGTCGGATCTGACCCCGCTGCCCTGACCGACTGGGCGGTGGGGTTCCAGCAGCTGTACGTCAGCCCGCCCCAGGCCCGGATCGGGGTCCACTACGGCAATGCTCTGTATCGCGACGGCGACTACTACGGACGAGCCGTGAACATCGCCTCCCGCGTGGCCGCGCGCTCGGCCGGCGGAGAGGTCCTCGTGACCCGGCCCGTTGTGGAGCGAGCGGGGCCTCACCTGGAGTTCGAGCGGATCGCCGAGGTCCGGCTGAAGGGGTTCACCGAGTCCACGGAGATCTTCATCGCCCACCAGCAGAGCGAGGAATGAGCGACCTGCTGGAGCGGGTCCGGGGAGGAGGCCTGCTGGCAGCGGGGCAGCCCGTGCTGGTGCTCCTCTCAGGCGGCCGGGATTCGACATGCCTCCTGGATGTCGCGCTTCGGATCGCCGGTCAGGATGCCGTGCAGGCGCTGCACGTCAACTACGGGCTACGCGAGGCTGCCGCCGCCGATGAGGCCCATTGCCGCGAGCTCTGCCGGGCGCTGGATATCCCGTTGCGCGTCATCGGTCCCGCTCGCCCGCAGACGGGAAACGTCCAGGCCTGGGCGCGTGAGGAGCGCTACGCCGCCGCGGCCGGGTTGGCCGAGGAACTGGGCGCTGACGTGGCCACCGGCCACACGGCCACCGACCAGGTGGAGACGATCCTGTATCGCCTGGCCTCCTCGCCCAGCCGGCGAGCGCTGCTGGGCATGTCGCCCCGGGACGGCCGTCTCATCAGGCCGCTGCTGGGCTTCAGCCGGGAGGAGACCGCCGCCCACTGCCGGGAGCGGGGGCTCGGCTGGCGGGAGGACGAGAGCAATCAGTCAGACGCGTACGCGCGCGCGAGGATCCGCGGCCGGCTGGTCCCGGCGCTGAGGGAGATCCATCCCGCCGCCGAGGAAAACGTTCTCGCGGTGTCGGCGATCCTCCGCGCCGAGGCGGCCGTGCTGGACGCGCTGGTCGACGAAGCGCTCGGAGACCGCCACGAGATCGAGCTGGCCGCGCTCCGCGATCTTCCTACGGCCCTCCAGCGGCTGGTCGTTCAGCGCCTGGCCGACGACGCGGCCGGAGGGCCTGCCCCCGGGACGGCGAGGCGCGTCGAGGAGTTGACCGCGCTGGGACGCAATGCCGCGCTCGACCTGCCCGGCGGGGTCCGGGCGGTGATCCGGGACGGGATGCTGCGATTCACGCGCACGCCACCATTGGCGGCCTCCCGAGAGTCCAAAAAACACCGGCGGACGCAGCGCGGAGCGCGAGTCCGCCCATAACGGCCGATTCAGGTTCCCTGCTACCGTGATTCGACACGGGGCAGTGGCGATCGCACCAAGCTGCGACGTACCGGGGGGAACGTCGGCTAACTGATTTGCGTACGCGCTGAGGAGGGGGAATGGTCGCCAACAGTGGGTTGCGAGCCGGGACGACCCGGCTGCTGAGTCGGATCTGCATCGTCGGGCTGGTGTGGGCCTGTGCTGTGACGGGGGCATCTGCGACCACCTTCCCACCGCTGTACTCCCGGATCAAGGGCTCCCCGTTCGTCACGAGTAATCCAACGTCCGTCGCCTTCAGCCCCACTGGCAGCTTGCTCGCTGCGGTCAACGCCGTCAAGGGCGACGCCACTGGCTCCGCCGTGTCGGTGTTCAGCGTGGACCCCGTCACCCACCGTTTGACTCCCGTCTCGGGCTCGCCCTTCACCGTGGGATATGACCCCAGAGAGGTGGCCTTCAGGCCTACCGGGGGAATGCTGGCCGTGACCACGGCCGGAGGCGTCGAGTTGTATTCGATTGATCCGAGCACACACGCCCTCAGCCAGGTGGCCAGCGCCTCGGACAACGAGGATGTCCAGGGGCTCTCCTTCAGCGCTGACGGGAACCTGCTGGCCCTGCCCAACGAGGCCGACAACACGATTTCGCTGTTCTCGGTGGGCCAAAACGCCCTGACGCCCGTGGCCGGCTCGCCGTTCGCCGACACGTTCGGCGGTCCCTGGGACGTGGCCTTCAGCCCTGACGGCACGCTGCTGGCGGCAGCCAACGGCAGCAGCCATTCGGTCGCCCTTTTCAACGTCGATCCCACCACCCACGCTCTGACGAAGGTCAACGGATCGCCATTCCCCGCGGGGCCAGCCCCTGAATCGATCGCCTTCAGCCCGAGCGGGAAGTTCGTCGCGGCGATCTCAGGCGACACAAATCAACCGCTGAATCTGTACGCGGTCAATCCGGCCACCCATCGCCTCACCCAGGTGCCGGGCTCGCCGCTCTCTCTCTCGGGCAGCCCGCGCGACGTTACGTTCAGTCCCAATGGACGCCTGATCGCGGTGGCAGAAGACGGGGATCTGAGCGGACAGGTGGAGATGCTCGCTTTGGATGCGAGCACGGGAAAGGTGACCGAGTCGCCCGGTTCTCCCTATCAGACGGGACCGGGGCCAGAGTCGGTGGCCTTCAGCCCCAACGGAGCGCTGTTCGCGACGGCCAACAACCAGGCCTTCAGCATCGGACTGTTCGGCACGCCGGCCTGCCGGAACGTGACCACCTCCACCGGCTACCGGCAGACGGTGGCGGTGCAGCTCAGTTGCGCGGACGCCCTCGGAGCCAGATTGAAATACTCGATCGTCTCTGCGCCCGGACATGGGTCGCTGAGCGCGGTCCATCAGGCCACCGGCCGCGTGTCCTACAACCCGCATCCCGGGTTCTCAGGGGTCGATAGGTTCCAGTACCAAGCCAGCTCCCGCCACGGGTCCACCCTGACCTACCTGGTTCGGGTGCGCGTCCTGCCCAACAACCAGTTCACGGTCTCTGGCATCCGGGCCAAATCCGATGGGACGCTGAGCTTTTCCGTGAACGTGCCGGGCCGCGGGGCCGTGCACGCGGTGGAATTGTCCCACCAGACCCAGATCGCCCACACCGATCGGACGGCCGGGCGGTCCTCGGCGCTCCGAATGGTGCTGACGCCAGCCCCCGCCGAGCGGAAGACGCTGATGCAGAAGAAGCAGTCCGTGGGGTTGACGGTCACGTATAGGCCGACCGGTGGCCGAGCGCATACGAAATCGTTTTCCGGCATCCGTACCTGATCGGCGCGCCCGTTGGGGTAGCCATAAACTCAGCTCACGTGGACGACGCGCTGATCGGGGAGACGCTGGTGCCGGAGGAGCAGCTGGCCGCGCGCGTTCGCCAGCTGGCCGATGAGATCTCCCGGGACTACGCGAGCCGGGACCTGGTGCTGGTAGGAGTGCTGAAGGGGGCCGTGTTCTTCCTCTCAGACCTCATGCGCCATCTGACGATCCCGGTGGAGGTCGACTTCATGGCCGTGGCGTCCTACGGGTCGGCCACCAAGTCCTCAGGCGTGGTGCGCATCCTGAAGGACCTTGACGCCGCCATCGAGGACCGGGACGTGCTGATCGTCGAGGACATCGTCGATTCAGGGCTCACGCTCCAGTACCTGCTGCGCAACCTGGCGGGTCGCAATCCGAGGTCGCTGGAGGTTTGCGCCCTGCTGGTCAAGCCAGAGCGCCGGAAGGTGGAGCTCCCGACGCGGTACGTGGGCTTCGAGATCCCGAACACATTCGCCATCGGATACGGGCTTGATTACGGCGAGCGCTACCGGAATCTGCCCTACGTGGCCTCCCTGAAGCAATGATCGGTTCGTCCGACGGCCGTGCTCCTCGGCACGCCGGCGCCCTTGGAGGCCCAAATCCAACTGCTACGCTTGCTTTTTTGGCCAAAAGGCCTTAGGGCATCACGCGTGAGCACGGCATGAGCAGGTTCTTCAAAAGCGCCGCCTTCCCGATCCTGATCGTGGTCGTTTTGGCCTTCTTTGCGCAGAAGCTGATCGGGTCGTCCTCCAAGTCGCCCCACTTCACGTACGGCAACCTCGTCCAGCAGCTCGAGGCCAGCCCGCCTGAGGTCCAGAGCCTCCAGATCAACGACAAGGACAACTCGGCCGACGTCACCCTGACCAATGGGGACAAGTACACCGTCGGGATCCCGAACAACAACGCGGCCGCTGACCTCGTCCACACCGCGCAGACCCAGCTCGCCCCCAGCCAGTTCGACGTGGAGGGAACCGGCTCCAGCGGTTGGCTCTCGCTGCTCACCTACATCCTGCCCTTCATCATCTTCATCGGGTTCTGGATCTTCCTGATGAACCAGGTCCAGGGCGGCGGCTCGAAGGTCATGTCGTTCGGCAAGTCCCGGGCCAAGCGCATGTCTGTGGACTCGCCCAAGATCACCTTCCGTGACGTGGCCGGGGTTGACGAGGCCGTGGAGGAGCTGCACGAGATCAAGGAGTTCTTAGAGAACCCCAAGAAGTTCCAGGCCCTTGGTGCGCGCATTCCCAAGGGCGTGCTGCTGTATGGACCGCCCGGCACGGGGAAGACGCTGCTCGCCCGCGCGGTCGCCGGCGAGGCCGGCGTGCCCTTCTTCTCGATCTCAGGCTCCGACTTCGTGGAGATGTTCGTGGGCGTCGGCGCCTCTCGCGTCCGTGACCTGTTCGAGCAGGCCAAGCAGAACAGCCCCTGCATCATCTTCATGGACGAGATCGACGCCGTGGGCCGCCACCGCGGCGCCGGCCTGGGCGGCGGACACGATGAGCGTGAGCAGACGCTGAACCAGCTCCTGGTGGAGATGGACGGCTTCGAGATGAAGGACAACATCATCCTCATCGCCGCCAC
>JBJMLC010000147.1:0-21378 GCA_045805485.1 Solirubrobacteraceae bacterium
CGCGCAAGAAGTCCCGCGCGGCGCGGGTCCGCCAGGTCTTATCCGGTTTCGCCGGGGTGCATGCACCCCGGCGCCGGCGCCGCATGCGGCGCCGGAGGGTCGGCGCATGCGCCGACCCCAGGGGGCGCGCATGCGCGCCCCCCTACCCAGAGATCCGCTGAATGGCCTCCAGCGCCACCGTGTCCTCGCCGGCCATGCCCTTCGACCCCCCGCGGGAGGCGAGCTCCAGGTCGGCGATCTCCTCGATCGCCCGTCGCAGACCGTCCACGCCGCTGCTCCGGGCGTCCGCGATCAGCCGGTCGGCGGCGCGAGAGGGCATCCGCAGGGTGCGCTTGACCTGCGCGACAGGCTGACCGCTGTCAAGCGCCTGGGCGACCTGCAGGGCCTGACGGACCCGCGAGGCCATCCAATAGATGAGACCGCTCAGGCGCTCTCCCTGGGCGCGCAGCGCCAGATACATGCTCGCCGCTCCCTTAGCGTCCCCGCTCACCAGGGCGTCGGCCAGCGACCAGGCTCGCAGCTCGGCCGACGGGGCGGCCTGCTCCTCGACCATGCTGCGGTCGAGGCGGGCGCCGGCTCCATGGGTCAGGACCAGCTTCTCCAGTTCGCGAAGCAGGCGTTGCTGGCGGTCACCGACCAGGGCGATCAGCGCGCGGGCCGCCTCGACATCCATCTGAAGCCCAACCTGCCGGGCCTGCTCGATGATCCACTTCGGGAGCTCCCACGGCTTGACGTTCTCCTCGGCATCAATCTGCCCGCTGGCCTGGCGGACCGCGTCGTGCAGGCGGGGCGGCGCCTTCTGCCTGCCCTCCTCACGCGCGAAGAAGGCCACGGTGGTGTCAGGCGGCATCTCGGCCAGCGCCGCCTCCAGCGCGTCCAGATCGCGGTCCTTCCAGCGCTCCACGCCGTCCACGATGATGAACCGCCGTCCCATGGCGAAGGTCATGGCGTTGAGCGCCCCCGCCACCGAGTCGGGCTCCGCCGTCTCGCCCTCGAACACCTCGATGCCCTCGGCGCCGCTGCCGGATTCGGCCAGTGAGCGCAGCCTGGCCCGGCGTTCGGCGATCCGGCCGTGGTTGTCGCCGTGGATCAGGTAGGCGGGCTTGAAGGAGGGCACCCGGCCAGTGTAAGAGCGCGCTCGGTGGCCCTGGCCGGATCCGGTTGGGGCTCGACCCCATCGATGTCCCAGCCGCCCAGGCCGACCACCGGGGTTCCCACCTTGAGCGCCAGAGCCACCTCCGACAGCGTCCCGTACCCACCCCCCACGGCGACGACCGCGTCGGCGGCCCGCACGACGAGCCCGTTCCGCAGCTCCCCGAGTCCGGTGGGGATGGCCACCGAGACCCACTGGCTGGCGGCGGCCCGGTCTGAGCCCGGGAGCAGGCCCACCGTCGTCCCGCCGGCCTCCCTGGCCCCCCGGCAGGCCGCCTCCATGACCCCGCCCAGCCCGCCGCACACCACGATCGCTCCCGCCTGTCCCAGGAGCCGGCCCACGGTCTCGGCGTCCCGGAGCTCCTCGGCGGTGGCCTGGCTCGGGCCCACCACGGCCACGTAGAGCGCCGCCATGCCTAGCGGACGACGACGTTGACCAGCTTGTCCGGCACGACTATGACCTTGGCGATCTCGTGTCCGTCGACGTGGGACTGCACGCCCTTCGTTTCCAGGCACAGCCGCTCGAGCTCCTCACGCGGAGCTCCCGTGGGGGCCGAGGTGCGGTCGCGGACCCTGCCGTTGACCTGGCAGACCAGCTCGAACGTCTCGGTCTGGAGCAGCCCGAGATCGGCGTCCGGCCATGGGACCTCCCACACCCGCTGCCCGGTGAGCCGCTCGTAGACCTCCGCGCCAAGATGCGGCGCGAACGGGAACACGAGCGACGCCGCCGTGGCGGTGGCGAATCTGCGGCCGGCGGCGCTGGCGTCCCCGGCGCGGTAGATCTCGTTGACCAGCTCCATGATCGCGGCGATAGCGGTGTTGAAGGCAAATCGCCCGCCCAGGTCGGAGGTCACCTTGTCCATCGCCCAGTTGGCCTTGCGGGCGAGCGTCAGGTCATCACCCTGAGGATCCGGCGGTGCCGTGGCGTCCTGGGTCTCGTCGCCCAGCTCCTCTCCCAACCGCCACAGCCGGGCCAGGAATCGGTGGACGCCCTCCACGCCCTGCTGTGACCACGCGGCGTCCTGGTCCGCGGGCCCCATGAACAGGACGTACGTCCGCGCGGCGTCGGCCCCATAGCGCTCGATGATCTCGCTGGGGGCGATGACGTTGCCCTTGGAGCTGGACATCTTGTTGCCGTCCGGGCCCAGGATCATGCCCTGCGTGAACAGGGCCTGGAAGGGCTCGGGGAAGTCGAGCAGCTCCATGTCGGCCAGCGCCTTGACGAAGAACCGGGCGTACATGAGGTGCAGGATCGCGTGCTCCACGCCCCCGATGTACTGGTCCACGGGCATCCACATGGCCAGCACCCTCGGGTCCCAGGGCGCCTGGTCGTTATGGGGGTCGCAGTAGCGCAGGAAGTACCAGCTGGAGTCGACGAACGTGTCCATCGTGTCGGTCTCACGCCGGGCTGAGCCGCCGCACTCCGGGCAGCGCGTGTTGACCCAGTCCTCGGCCGTGGCCAGCGGCGCACGGCCCTTGGGCTGGTAGTCCTCGATGTCAGGCAGGGTGACCGGGAGGTCGTCCTGCGGTACCGGGAGCGTCCCGCACCGCTCGCAGTACAGGATCGGGATCGGGCAGCCCCAGTAGCGCTGGCGGGAGATCAGCCAGTCCCGGAGCTTGTAGCTCACCGAGGCGTGGCCCCTGCCCTCGCGATCAAGCCAGGCCACGATCGCCTCCTGACCCTCCACCGAGGTCAGCCCGGTGAACGACCCGGAATTGACCAGCACCTCATCGTCTGAGTGGGCCACGAAGGCACCGTCCTCCGGGGCCTCCGAGCCGTCGCCGGGCGCGATCACCTGACGGATGGGCAGCTCGAAAGCCCGAGCGAAGTCGTAGTCCCGCTGGTCGTGGGCGGGCACGGCCATGATGGCGCCGGTGCCGTACTCCATCAGGACGTAGTCGGCCACGAACATCGGGAGCTCCTCGCCGTTGACCGGGTTGGTCACCGTCCGGCCCAGGAGCACCCCGGTCTTGGGCTTCTCCACGTCCCCCCGCTCCTCCAGCGACTCGGTCAGCACTCGGTTGACGTAGTCATGGACCTGCTGTTCGTACTCGGTGCCCTCGGCCAGCCTGAACACGTCGGGGTGCTCAGGGGCCATCACGAAGAACGTGGCCCCGAAGAGCGTGTCGGGCCGGGTGGTGAACACGGGGTAGTCGATGCTCAGCTCTCCGCAGCTGAACGTGACCTCCGCGCCCTCGCTGCGGCCGATCCAGTTGCGCTGCATGGCCTTGACGTGCTCAGGCCAGTCGATCTCATCCAGACCGTCCAGGAGCCGGTCCGCGTAGTCGGTGATCCGGAAGAACCACTGCTCCAGCTGCCTGATCTCCACCTCGTGGCCGCAGCGCTCGCAGCGGCCGTCGATGACCTGCTCGTTGGCCAGCACGGTCTGGTCCTGCGGGCACCACTTGACCGCAGCCTCCTTGCGGTAGGCCAGCCCCCGGTGGAGGAGCTCCAGGAAGATCCACTGGGTCCAGCGGTAGTAGCGGGGGTCGTGGGTGGCCAGCTCGCGGCTCCAGTCGATGGAGATGCCCCAGCGGTGGAACCAGTGCCGGTAGGCGGCGATGGACTTATCGGTGGCCTCCCGGGGATGCACCCCGGTCTTGATGGCGTTGTTCTCAGCCGGCAGGCCGAAGGCGTCATAGCCCATGGGGTGCAGGACGCGGCGACCGGTGCGCCGGTGGAAGTGTGCCAGGGCGTCACCCAGCGCGTAGTTCTTCAGGTGGCCGATGTGGGGCTCGCCGCTGGGGTAGGGGAGCATCTCCAGGACGTAGGAGGGGTTCGGGTCATCCGGCTGCTCGTCGTTGCTCACCTCCCACGTCCCCTCCCTGGCCCACAGCTCCTGCCACCTGGGCTCGATCTGAGTGGGGTCGTAGCGTCGGTCGGCCATCGCGTCTGAAGCGTACTTGCGGGGGGCGGATGATCCGTTGCAGCCCGGGGTTGTCGGTTTGAACGGCTGGACCCGCCTTTACCATCAGGGCTGGTGGCCAAGCAAGCACCCCGCAAAACCGCGCCGGCACCCCGCCAGGGCTCGCAGGCACCCGGCCGAGCCTCCCGCGCCGCGGCCGATCGCGTGGGGGCCATCATCGCCGCGGCCGAGCAGACGGCGGAGCGGCTCGAGCGTGACGCCGAACGCCGGCTGCGCGAGCGCCTGGCCGAGGCGGATCGAGCCGCCGAGTACCGCATCCGCGCCGCCCAGGAGGAGGCCGATGAGCTCCTGGCGGAGGCCCGCGAGGAGGCCACCCGCCTGCGTCAGGAGGCGGAGGCCATCAACAACGAGGCCGCCAGCAAGGCGCTCACCGTGGTGGCCGATGCCGAGGCGATGGCCGAGCGGATCGTGACCGAGGCACAGGAGGCCGCCGAGCAGACGCGCAAGGAGGCCGAGGACCGTGCCCGGGGCCTGCTCAGCGACGCCCGGGCCACAGCGGACGGGGTGCGTGGCGAGGGCCTGGAGCTGGTCTCGAACCTACGTGAGATGGGCAACTCGCTGCGGGCCAACGCCGAGCGCCTCCTGACCGACATCCGGCGGATCCATCTCCGGATGCTGGAGGAGCTCGATCAGGCCGAGGCGGCGGTTGGCGGAAAGGGCGGCGGTTCGAGCGTCCGGGGAGGCGGTGCAGGCGCCGGGGGCCGAACCGATCGCAGCCTCCCCCAGCCTCCCGACGAGGAGGTCCTGGACGTCCCGGAATTCATTCCGTAGGACTTGCCTCCGGGCTGCGAGGGGGTATTGTCGGCGGGAGTGTCAGGAGGCCTGATGCGGGACGTCATGCGCGCCAAGGTCCGGCGCCCGGGAGCCGCGGTCGCGGCGGCGGCTGTGATTTTGTGGGCGTGTCCCTCGCTGGCGCTCGCCGCGAGCACCTTCACGGTCACGGGTACCGGCGATCCGACCGGCGCCACCTGCGCCGGCACGGCGTGCCAGTCACTTCGAGCGGCCATCGCGGCGGCCGACGCGTCACCCGGCTCGACCGTGCGCCTCGGCGCGACGACCTACACGCTGTCGCAGTCGGCACTGACGGTCGCCCCGTCCAGCGGCTCGGTGACGATCGCCGGGGCCGGCACCGGCTCTCAGGGCACCGCGATCGTCCAGACCCGCGCCGGGAGTCGCGTGGTGAAGGTCACCGGGACCGAGCCCGTGACCCTCAACGGCGTTGAGCTCACCGGCGGTGCGCTGACCGGCAGGAACGGGCACCCCGGGCACGGCGGGGGCAACGCGGACGGCGGCGGCATCTTCAACGCCAGCGCGCCGTTGACCCTCATCCATGTCTCGGTGATCGGCAACACAGCGACCGCCGGCACGGGCGGGACGGGCACCAGTGTGACTCCGTTCGGCGGCGTCGGCGGCGAGGCCGTTGGGGGGATCTACTCGAGTGGGCGGCTGACCCTGACCGACTCGGTGGTCAGCTCGAATGTCGCCAGGGCGGGACGCGGGGGCAAGGGCGCTCCCGCAACCGCACAGGGAAACGGCGGCTACGGCGGCCGGGCGGTGGGTGGCATCCTGGCGCACGCCTCCACCGGCCCGACCTCGATCGTGGGCTCGACGATCTCTGGCAACAACGCCAAGGGCGGCGCCGCTGGAATCAAGGGCGGCGGCACCATTGGGGGTGGTGGTGGAAGCGCGGCCGGCGGGCTGGCCAGCGATGCCCAGGCGGTGACGCTCACCAACACCACCGTGACCAGCAACTCCGCCACCGGCGGCGCCGGGATCACGGCCGACACGCAGTCGAGCGGAGGTAACGCGTACGGAGGCCTCCAGCTCTCGGACATGGCGGGCGCCGGCCTGACGGTGAGCGGGAGCACGTTGTCAACCAACGGTGCCCAGGGCGGCGCCGGCGGCGGGGGCGGGTTCGCGCTCGGCGGGGCGATCACGGTGGCCGGGATGAAGGGCACGTTGTCAGGCAGCACCATCACCGGCAACCACGCGACGGCGGGCAACAGCCACGGAGGCTCGGTCCCGGCCATTGGCGGTGGAGGCGTGTTCATCGAGCCCGGCACCACCCTGAGGCTGACCCGCACGACGATCGCTCAGAACGCGGTCACGGGCGGCACGAGCACGACGGGCTCGGGCGGCGCGGTGTGTGGTGGCGGGGTCAACAACGAGGGTAAGGCCACGTTCGTCGACGACACGGTCGCGGGCAACACAGCGACCGGGGGGCCGGGTCCGGCAGGTGGCTTTGGAGGTTCCGCGGTCGGCGCGGGGATGTGCCTCTACTCCTTTGGAACGACCGTGGTGAACTCCACGATCACGGGCAACCTCGCAGTCGGCGGCAGCGGAGGCTCCGCCAGCGGCGCCGCGTCCGGTGGAGGAGTCGCGCTGCAGGCGGGTCCGGCCGACTTCGCCAACGCCACGCTGGCCGGCAACGGCGCCAGCACCGGGGCCGGTGGCAGCGCCACGGGAGGCAACCTGCTCGTGCTCACCGCCTCTGGGGTCGAGCTGACGCTGGCGGACACGATCATCGCCGGCGGCACCGTGGTCGGCGGCGCGTCGAACAGCAACTGCAAGTTGGCGGCGGCCCAGGTGGTCGATCAGAAGCACAACCTGGAGTCGACCTCGCCCTCGGAGTGCGGGCTCGGAGCCGGCGATCTAATCGGCACCGACCCCAAGCTCAGCGCGCTCGCCGCCAACGGCGGGCCGACTCAGACGATGGCGCTCGCGGCGGGCAGTCCCGCGATCGGAGCGGGCGGGGCCTGCAAGGACCCGTCGGGGGCCGGAGCGCCGCGCCTGACCACCGACCAGCGTGGCCGGCCGCGGCGGCTGCCGTGCGACATCGGAGCCTTCCAGGCCCAGAGGCCCGTCCACACGGCCGCACCGAGGATCTCAGGCGTTGCCGCGCTGGGCAGGATGCTCACCTGCTCGAAGGGGAAGTGGTCAGGCGATCTCCCGCTGACGTACACGTATACATGGTCGCGCCACGGCTCCGTCATTCCCGGGGCCAAGAGCTCGAAGTACACGGTTGCCCGCGCCGACATCGGCCGCAAGCTGTCCTGCAAGGTGACGGCGAGGAATAGGTACGGGAGCGCAGCCGCCGCCAGCCCCTTCGTGTCGGTTCCGCCAAAGCCTTCGATCACCCGGGTGAGCCAGGCCCATCAGAGGTGGCGTGAGAGCAGCCAGCTGGCGAAGCTGTCAGGCGCTTCGGCAAAGAGGCACCCGGTGGGAACCTCGTTCTCGTTCACGCTCAACACACCGGCGACGCTGGTGCTGACATTCACCCACACATTCCACGGGCGCAGGGTCTCGGGCAAGTGCGTGCGCACGTCCAGGCACAACAGGCATCACCATGCGTGCACACTTCCGAGGACCGACGGCCTGCTCATGTTCCGGAACGTCAGCGCCGGCGCCCACAAGATCTCCTTCGGCGGAAGGCTCGGGACCAAGGGGTCGCTGGGTGTCCGGAGCCACACTCTCACGATCACGGCCGTCAACTCGAGCGGATCCACGGCTTCCAAGGCGCTTCAGTTCACGATCGTGAAGCGGTGAGCTGGCTGCCGGCCGCCCGGCGCCGCGGAGCACGGAGGTGGGACCGGACTGCGGTCAGGCCGGTGCCCTGACTGCTGTCCCCGTGAACTTGCAGGCGGAGTCAAAGTCAGAGTTCGGGTAGGTGACCGATCCCCCGTACGTGACGGTGATCGCCTGGGTGTCGTCGCGGTAGACGATCGTGCCGGCGATGTCCGCCGTCGCCGCCGTTCGCTGGCTTTGTACCAAGATGCCCCCCCCGGAGTCGGAGGCTGAGTTCTTGACCGTCGAGGCCCCCCCGTTATCCGAGGCGGTATCGAACCAATAGACCTTGGCGCCCTGGCCCGTGGCGTCGACCGTCAGATCGATGCGCGAGGTGCCGATCTCGCCGTAACAAAATGCATGGACCTTAAAGCTCGGAGTGTCGAGCGGCGTGGACTGGCCGTGCAGGCCACTCGGGCTGGAGTCCATACGCACAACGTTGGTCGCCGGAAGGAAGGCGGAGGCGCTCTGCCCGCCCAGGAGCGCAGCGTTTCCGGCCTGCGTGGCGTTCGTGGCTTGCGTGGCGCTCGCCGCCTGCGCGGCGTGCGCAGCCGACGGCACCTGAGCGAGCGTCTGCTCCTTGATGTCTGCGCCGGTGATCGCGTTGGCAGCGATCTTTGCCGAGGTGATGGCGGAGGCTCCGACGTCCGCTGAGGTCACCTGACCATCCTTGATGTGCCTGGACAGGATCGCGTTTGGCTTGATGTCGTTCGATCCGATCGACGCTGAGGCGGCCGCGTAGGCGCTCCCTCCGAGGGCGACGAACAGCGCGAGGTAGGCGACGACGGTGCCGTGGCCTGGGCGCCCCGAGCCGAGCATTCTGAACATGAGAACTCCTCCTTGCCGGCGATTCGATCGCCGAACAGGGAAACCGCCAGCGGGCCCCGGGTCGGCGACGGCAGTCACCACATGCTAGGGCATGTTCCTACCAGCCGGTGATGTCCGTGGGCGGCGCCAGCCCAGGCCGTCAGGGCGAGGCGACCGGGCTCAGGCGGACCCGAGGCTTCCCCCGGTGGGTCACGACGAGTTCCTGACCGGCGGCGACCCGCTCCAGCCAATAGCCGAGGCGGTCACGGAAGGGATTGGAGCCGATGGACGCTTGACCGTCGGAGGTTGAAGTGGAGCTAGCCGGGCTCGAACCGGCGACCTCTTGCGTGCCACGCAAGCGCTCTCCCAACTGAGCTATAGCCCCGACGAAGTCGAAGTCGTCTGCAAGGTTAATACATGCCTGCTGCCCGTTCCGAGGAGGGCTTAGACGGAGGCTCAGGCCGCTGCGGCCTTCGCAGAGTGAAACCGGGAGCAGGAAAGACCTGTCCAAATCCGCGCAGTACACAGCGAATAGGTCGACCTCCGACGCGGCGTACGTGCCCCGGACGTGACCCCGAGTGGTGCAGCGGCTCGTTCTCAGATCGGCGGCCACCACGCTCCCATCGGCACTGAGTTGCCCCCATTTGCACTGCACGCCCCACAGTCGCCCCCCCACCCGAAACACCAGGTCGATCCGCCCATGCTCGTGGACCGGGCGGTAAACCGGAACGCCCGCCCGTGTGGCGGCGAGGACGATCGCCTGCTCGGCAATGGCGCCCTTGTCGTTGGAGTTCAGCACGAACTGATGTTCGCACTAGGCCCGGACGGACTTTCCGGGCACGGGGCACCCCGTGGCTCAGCCTCCCGGCCCCAGCTGACCTCCGGATGTCTTGGCCGCCTGAAGCGCGGCCGCGGGGTCCAGCGTGTTGTCGGCCTGCAGTAGCCCGAGCGCGCGGTCGGCCAGGTCAACCGCGTCGACCGCGTCGACCGAATCGTCGCGGAGGGCCAGGGCGAGCAGCGCCTGACGCAGCAGCTCAGGGTTCTGGAGGTCAGGCGGGGAGCCGGCCGGTGGGAGGCTCTGTGCGCTGGCCAGGAGGCTCCTGACCGTAACGCCGCCGCCGAACAGCTTGCCCGGATGCTTCTCAGGCACGGTCAGGACGACCGCGCCGGAGGCGGGGTTCATGACGTTGACCTTGCTGCGCATGCCTGCCCGCTCGGGGACCAGCCGGTATCCCGAGAGCCGCAGGTACCCCAGCTGGGCCGCCAGCTGCGTGTACGCCACCGCGTCGGTCTCGTCCCGGAGCCGCGCCTGGTGAAGCGAGATCTGCGTTCCGGGGGCGGGAATCCCGGGCTGGGGATCGGGACCCACGAGCAGGAAGGCGGATGAGCCCAGCCTCCCCGCGCCGATCCCAGCCACCTCGGCCAGGAGCTGGTAGCCGGAGAGACCCAGGGCGCCGACGATCCCGCTGGGCAGCGGATTCTCGGCCAGATAGCCCGTCGGGAATGTCCCGCCTGTTTGCTCAGCCATGTTGATGCTCCTCCCTGATCAGTTGTCGAGCAACCCGCCGACGATGCCGCCGATCATGCCCCCGGGGCGGTCGCCGGTGCCGGTCGAGCCCTGCGTGGCTGGCGGGTGGTAGTACGCGCTCTGGAGGCAGATGCGGCCCGGACCCGTGAAGCGGTTGAAGATGAACTGGCCGGCTCCGGTGGCGAACAGGCCGGTCTTGAAGTTCATGATCTCCTGCTGCATCTGCACCGAGTGGTCGCGGTACACCCAACCCCCGGGCTCGATGTCGATCGTCTCGCCCGCGTCGAGATTCTTCTCGAAGAGATTCCCGTAGCCGTGAACCCACACGACACCCTCGTGGTCCCCGGCCGTGAAGTGATCGACGAAGAAGCCACCGCCGTAGATCATGTTGGCGAAGCCCTTGATCCTCGCGTAGTCGTACTCCACTCCGCCCGTGGCGGCCAGGAACTGGTGCTCGCGGACCATGATGCTCTCGCCCGGCGGAAGATGCAGGGCAGCCACGTGGCCGGAGGCGTCACGGCTGAAGGCGACCTCCCCGGCGGACTGAGTCTCGAGCTGGATCAGAGGCATGCCACCGAACACGCGACGCTTCAACCCCTTCTTGAACGGGTGCAGCCCGATCTGGAGCTGGGGGTACTTCCACAGGAGGCAGTGGTGCTCGAAGTACACGGGCATCGTCCCGTCCAGGTTCATATGCAGGACCGGGACGAGTTCTCCCTCGATCCGATACGTCACGCCGGGTGCGGTGCCTTCAGGGATCTGGGTGGGGAGGATCGACGGCGGTGAGGGCATCAGGACTCCAATCGTGATCGGGCTACGGGCAGCGGCATCGGCGGCCGGGCCCCCTTCAACGGCGCACGCTATCGCTCCTGTGGCCCGGCGTCTAGCTGGCGACGGCCTGCATCGGGGCCTCGCCCCAGAGCTGCTCCAGGCGGTAGTACTCGCGGGTGTCCGGCGTGAATACGTGAACCACCACGTCCAGGTAATCCATCAGGATCCACCGGCCCCCGGAGACACCCTCCACCCGCTCAGGCAGCCGGCCGTACTCGGCCTTCATGCCCTCGTGGATGGAGTCGTGAATGGCTTTGGTCTGGCGCTCGGTCCGGCCCGTACAGATCACGAAGTAGTCCGTGTAGCCGATGATTCTCCGCAGATCCAGCTGGACGATTTCAAGTGCCTTCCTGTCCCCCGCGTACTGAGCCACGGCGGCGGCCAGTTCCTCGGGCGTGACGGCGACGGGCTCGCGGACCATCAGTTCGGGCCCCCCCGGTACAGGCAATGTTCGTCGATGTAATTGCGCACGGCGTCGGGCATCAGGTATCGCGTGGAGTCGCCGGCCCGGACCCGCTCGCGGAGCATCGTCGATGACACCCCGATCTCCGGCATGTCGAAGAAGCACGCCCGCTGGCCACCGGACAGGCTATCGAGCACATCCTCCACCTGGGCGTGAGAGATGCCGCCGCGCTCGGCCACGACCGGGGTTGACAGCGATAGCACCCGGTCCGGAGCCCGCCAGTCCAAGAACCCAACCGCAACATCGGCGCCCACGATCAGGAACAGCTTGCTATCTGGCATCTGGCTGTGCAGCTCCTCAAGGGTATCGACCGTGAACGACGGGCCCGATCGCCGGGCCTCCAGGTCGCACACCTCAAAACGCTCGTCCTCCGCCACGGCCAGCCGACAGAGCTCCAGGCGATGCTCGATCCCCGGGTCCTCGTCAACGGGCTTGTGGGGCGGGACCCGCGCGGGAACCAGTAGAACCCTGTCCAACCCCACCTGGTGATGGGCCTCTTGGGCGCATACGAGATGACCGAGGTGGGGCGGGTTGAACGTTCCGCCGAGCAGGCCGATGCGCACTTCCGCGGTCAGGCTCGAACCTGGCCCGAGCCCTCGATCAGGTACTTGAACGTGCACAGCTCACGGAGCCCGATCGGCCCCCGAGCGTGCAGCTTCTGGGTCGAGTTTCCGATCTCGGCGCCCATGCCGAACTCGTAGCCGTCGGTGAACCGAGTGGAGGCGTTGACGTACACGCAGGCCGCGTCCACCCCCAGCTCGAACGCCCGGGCCGCCGCGGCGTCCCCGGTGACGATGGCCTCCGAGTGCCCGGAGCCGTAGGCGTTGATGTGCTCGATGGCGGCCTCCGTGGAGCCGACCACGGCCACGGCGATCTCCAGAGCCAGGTACTCAGTGGCCCAATCCTCCTCGGTGGCCTCCAGCACGGGCAGGTTCGGGGCGGCGGCACGCGAGCGCTCATCGCCGTGCAGGGTTACCCCGGCCTCGCTCAGGGCCCCGAGCGCTCCTGGGAGGAAGCTGTCCGCGATGTCCTGATGGACGAGCAATGTCTCGGCCGCATTACACACACCGGGGCGCTGGAGCTTTGCGTTCAGCACGATCGCCTGGGCCTCGTCCTGCTGGGCGCTGGCCTCGACGTACACGTGGCAATTGCCTGAGGCGGCGTAGATGACCGGCACGGTGGCCACGCCCTTCAGCGAGGCCTTGAGCCCCTCACCCCCGCGAGGGACGATCAGGTCGACCACGCCGGATTGAGTGGCCAGCTCGGCGATCTCCTCACGCCCGCCGCCGAGCAGAGCCACGCAGTCCTCAGGAAGCCCGGCGGCGGTGGCAGCGCTGGAGGCCACCTGGGCCAGGACGGCGTTGGAGCGAGCCGCGGCGGAGGAGCCGCGGAGCACGATGGCATTGCCCGACTTCAGGCACAGGGCCGCGGCGTCGATCGTCACATTGGGGCGGGCCTCGTAGACCACGGCCACCAGACCCAGCGGGACCCTGACCCGCCGCAGGTCCAGCCCGTTGGGCAGCCGCCGCCCGTCGATCACCTCGCCCACCGGATCAGGCAGGGCCACGATCGCCCGGACGCCCGCCACCATTCCGGCCACGCGGGACGGATTGAGCGTCAGCTTGTCGACGAAGGCAGCGGGATACTCGTTCCGCGCCGCCTCCACGTCACGTGCGTTGGCCTCCAGGATCTCGTCGACTCGGCTCTCAAGCGCCTCCGCGATGGCCTCAAGCGCGCCGTCTCTGACCGCCGAGGGCAGGGCGGCCAGCGTGCGCGAGGCTCGCTTGGCGGCGGCGCAGGTCTCGGCTACGGAAACTGTGGTCGTGGCCATGAGGAAAGCTTAGGGCCTTGCGCTTCGGCCTTCGCAGCGGGGCATGCGGATGATCACGCCAGCACGAAGTAGTCCCGGTGCACGGCCTCCTCGGTGGCCCTGGGCAGGAGCTCGCGCACATCGGCGGACTTCAGTCCCCTGACCTGCCGCAGCTCCTGCGCTGAGTAGTTCGAGATGCCCTTGCCCACCGTCGCCCCGTCGTGTGCCACCTCCACCGCGTCGCCGGCGTCGAAGTCACCCGCCACGTCCACGATCCCGACCGGGAGAAGGCTGGTTCCCCCCTCTCGCAGGGCCCGGGCCGCCCCCGCGTCCACGACCACCCGTCCGCGGGTCGGCTTGGCATAGCGCAGCCAGAGCTTGAAGCTCGAGTACCGGCCCTCCCGGGGCTCGAAGCGCGTGCCCGTCGCCTCTCCCTCCGCAGCAGCCAGAATCGCCCCGGGAGTCAGGCCGCTGGCGATGACGGTGGGAATGCCGGCCGCGGTGGCCATCTCGGCCGCCACGACCTTCGACCGCATGCCCCCGGAGCCCAGCGGCGATGTCGCGTGGCCGATCTCCAGGCCCTCCAGCGCCTCGAAGTCGGTAACCCGGTCAATCAGCTTGGCCGTGGTGTCAGAGCGGGGATCGGCCGTGAACAGCCCGGCGGCGTCGGTGAGCAGGAGGAGCAGCTTGGCGCCCAGCAGGATGGCCACCTGGGCGGCCAGGAAGTCGTTGTCCCCGAATGAGATCTCGTCCGTGGTGGTGGTGTCGTTCTCGTTGATCACGGGCACCACCCGCCAGTCCAGGAGCTTGCGCAGCGTCTGACGGGCATTCAGGTAATGCGTGCGTGCGCTCATGTCGAAGAACGTCAACAGCACCTGCGCCGTGGGGATTCCGTGGGCTCTGAGCAACTGGTCGTAGACCTGGTAGAGCTGGCCCTGGCCGACCGCGCTCGCCGCCTGAAGCTCGTCGATCGAACGCGGACGGGCTGGGATTCCCCGGATGCCCATCCCGCGGGCGATGGCCCCGCTGGTCACGATCACCGGGTCCGTGCCGGAGGCGCGGAGGCCGTGGAGCTGCTGGGCGATGCCCTCCAGGACGTCGAGGCGCGGCTCCCCGCGCTCGTCGACCACGATGCTCGACCCGAGCTTGACGACCAGATAGGCCATGGGCGAGAGGGTAGGGCCACTCGCGTCGGTCCCGTGGACCGACGCGAGTTACGCCCGACGGCTGTCTGGGTGGCTACCCGGTGAAGTTCCTGTCCCGGGCGTGCTGCGACGGGCACCACGGGTTCGCGGGAACTCCCTTGCAGGGATGCGGCATCGTCGACAGCCGCCTGGTGGGCAGCGGGTGCATCACGACCTTGGTCTGGCGCGGGTAGTGATCGCCCGACTGGCACCCAAAAGGAGGCACCGGGGTCTGTGAGTCACACAGCACCTCGTTCAGGAACGGGACGTTGGGGTTCGGCGGAACGTCGCCCTTCGTGCAGTGCGGGTACTTCTGCTGGAGCTTCTGCGAGTCAGGCGAGAGGTGGCCGGAGGAATCGGTGTTCCCGCGGTAGCAATCGCTCGGGTGCGACTCGAAGTTCAGCTGGTCGAAGTCACCGTTGGTCGGGTTTCCATAGCCGCCGTTGTTCGTGAACTTGTTGCGGATCAGCGCGTCGCCCCACTCGTCGTAGAGGCAGCTGCCCGGACCGAGTACCGGTGAATCCGGGGTGCCGCCCGTGCACGGCCCGCCGCTGTCCGGGTACGGCACGAGGATCACACCCCAGGCCTTGTTGTTCACGAACCGGTTGTCGATGATCGTGTCGTTGCGGCCGCCGGCAACCGACAGCCCGGTGCCCACAGGCCCGGCCGCCGCGGATCCGGCAGCGGGAACGTTCGGGTTGTTGTTGTCATGGACGAAGTTGTGCATGAACACCCAACAACCAACCGCGCCCTTCACCGGGGGCTTCATCCCGTGCGGGCAGGAGCCGTCCTGAGGCGGCGGGTTGTCGCCGTTCTGGCTGTTGGTGTCGAATCCATCCTGGTTGTGGTCGAACTCAGAGTTCTTGACGATCAGCAGACCACCCGAGTTGGAGCCTGAGTACCCCAGCGCGCTGAACTCCGCCCATGCGTGGTTCACCGTCTGGTTGCATTGCTTTCCGCAGGCACCGATGTAGTAGCCAGAGTCGTTGAAGTTGCTGGCGTACGTGTGATCCCAGGTCCCGCCGTTCCAGTTGCTGGAGAAGATCCCGTACTGAGCCGCCGAGTGCTCGTCCTTGTAGAACGTGCTGGTGGCGTTGAGGTAGGAGCCGAGGAAGCCCCAGCCATGGATTCCGACCTTGGTCGTTCCGCCTCCGTCAGCGCCGCCGTTCCACCAGATCTCGTTACCGGCCGCACCGGTGCCCGCGAGAAAGTTGCACGCGGTCAGGTTCTGGATCGACACGTTGTCGGCCTCCCAGACCAACAGCCCGTTCAGGCCTGAGGGGCCGTCGCTGGAGCTCTTGCCGAAGTTCTGGTCGCCCTGGGCCTTGCTGCAGGGCGGCCCGCTCTTGGTCCCGTCGACGATCACTTTGTTGCGGTTCATGCCCCGGATCCTGAGGCGCGGCGTCGTGATCAGGACGCCGGCGGGGAAATTGTCGGCCGGATGTCCGGTCGTGGGCATGCTGATGGAATGGGTCTTGTAGTCCCCTGGTCCGATCAGGATCCAGTCCCCCGGCTTGGCGGCGTTCACGGCCGCCTGAACCGACTTGAACTGCCCCTTGATCCCGTGGTACGTCCCCACGCGAAACACCTTTGCTCCGGCCCAGGACGGCACGGACAAAATCGCAATCGCCAAAAGCCCCAGCGCCAAACGGCCCCTCATTGGTTCTCCTCTCATCCGATACTGGCGCGGCTGATGCTACACCGCGACGCCAGCCGTCGGGTACTGCCTTGTAGGAGCTTGTCCTTTTCAGCCCGTGAACCCGGATGGCCGGCGCGGACGGCGACTCGCGCGGTGCAGCCGGGCATGCTGGGTGTGCTTGTGGTATGAGGGGTGATGCCGCGGGCACCACGGGTTGACTGGCACCCCGCGACACGGGTGCGGCATGGTCCGCAGGTGCCGCGGCAGGGGGTGCATGACGATCTTGGTCCGCCGCGGGTAATGGTCGCCCGGAGCACACGGTGCCTTCCCGGCCAACGGCAGGGGCAGCGTCGCGTCGCAGGCCACCTCCTCGGTGAACATGAGGCCCTGGGGGTCGGAGTCCGTCGGGGTGCGCTGAGTGCCCTTGCAGACGGGATAGGTCTGCTGGAGGTTGGCGGGGGAGGTCGTCAGCTTGCCGCTGGTGTCCTTGTTGCCGCGGAAGCAGTCCGAGGGCTCGTTGGGGAAGGTGTTCGACAACCCGATGTCCCCGTTGGTCGAATTGCCGTAGCCACCGTTGTGGGAGAACGTGTTGTTCAGCACAGCATCACCCCAGGAGTCCCACACGCACGCGGGCTGTCCCCCCGGTCCGCTCCGGCCACCGGTGCACGGCGTGCCGCTGCCCGGGAACGGCGTGATCGTGATTCCCCAGGCCTTGTTGCGCACGATCCGGTTGTCAATCAGCGTGTCGTTACGTCCGCCGGCGAGTGAGACGCCGGTGCCCACCGGCCCGCCTCCGGCCAGCCCGGCGCCCGGGATGTTGGGGTTGTTGTTGTCGTGCACGTAGTTGTTCATGAACACCCAACAGGAGTGGGTGTGGGTGATGGGGCTGGTGCCGTTGTGGGGACACGCCCCGTTCTGTGGGGGCGGGTTGTCGCCCTCCTGGCTGTTGGTGGAGAACCCTGTCTCGTTGCGGTCCCACTGCGAGTTCTTGATGATCAGTTTGCCGCCCGAGTTCGACCCCGAGTAGCCAAGAGCGTTGAACTCCGCCCAGACGTGGTCGACCGTCTGGTCGCACACATGGCCGCAGGCGCCGATGTAGAAGCCTGAGTCGTTGAAGTTGCTGGCGTAGGCGTGGTCCCAGCTGCCCCCGGTCCAGTTGCTGGAGAAGACCCCGTACTCGGCTGCTGACTTCTCGTCCTTGAAGAACGTGCTGGTGGTCGTGAGATAGGAGCCGCGGAAACCCCAGCCGCCGATCTTCACCTTCTTCGCTCCACCGGTGTCGTCGCCGCCGTTCCACCAGACCTCGTTGCCGGCGGAGCCGGCGCCCCCGAGGAAGTTGCAGGACGTGAGGTTCTGGACCCACACGTTGTCTGTCTTCCAGACGAGGATCCCGTTCAGCCCGGCTGGACCATCCTTGGTCTTTGGCCCGAAATTCTGATCTGCCTTCTTGCGGTTGCACGGCGGCCCGCTCTTGGTGCCGTCGACGATCACCTTGCCGCGGTTCATCCCGCGCAGGCGTAGCCCCGGAGTCGTGATGAGGATCCCCGCCGGCGTGTATCCAGCCGGATGGCCGAACTTGGGCGCACGACTGGAGTGCGTCTTGTAGTCCCCCGGCGCGATCAGGATCCAGTCGCCCCGCTTGGCCGCGTCCACCGCGGCCTGGATGGAGCGGTACTGCCCCTTGATGCCGTGGAAGGTGCCGACGCGAAGGACTCGCGCAGCCGTGAGCGGAGCCGACCACAGCGCGGTCAGCAGAACGGACGTGGCTACGACCCGGCGCATCTGTCCTCCTCGGTTCTTCCGCAGACCGCCGCGATGCTACACGCCGGGATCCAGGTCAAACGCCACTCCGGAGATGACGACGTCGTCCCCGGGCTCAAAGCCCCGCGCCGCCAGAGCGTCGATGACGCCCATGGCCCGCAGGCGGCCCTCCAGGTAGGCCAGAGCCTCGTCGTTGTCCAGATCATGGCGACTGATCAGACGGTCTACCCGCTCCCCACTGACCTCAAAGCTGTGATCGCCCAGCTTCCGCACCTCGTAGCCGGCGCTGGCCGGCCGGTACGTCCGGTGCTCTGGGAGCTCCTCGGGCAGGTCCTGGGGGCGGGTGGGTGGTCGCTCGGTGTCGGATGGAACGCGCCGCAGAAGCTGCGCGGAGAGCTCACTCAGCCCCAGACGAGTCACGGCCGAGGTCACCACGACCGGAACGTCCTGGCCGACCCGCTGCGTCCACTCCTGTAGTGCCCTCTGGCGGGCCGGCGCATCGACCAGGTCGGCTTTGGACAGCGCCAGGATGCGCGGCAGGGAGGCCAGACGAGGATCGTGCTCCCGAAGCTCCCGCTCCACCAGCTCGTGGTTGACCTGCGGATCCGAACCGTCCAACGGATTTACGTCCAGCACGTGCACCAGAAGGCGCGTGCGCTCGATGTGGGCCAGGAACTCATGGCCCAGCCCGGCCCCGCCTGAAGCGCCCTCGATCAGCCCGGGAATGTCGGCCAGGATGAGCTGCCGGTCGTCGGAGTGCAGCGTGCCCAAGATGGGTTGGAGGGTTGTGAACGGGTAGTCGGCGATCTTGGGATGAGCCCGGGTCAGCCGGGCCAGCAGCGACGACTTGCCGGCGTTGGGGAGGCCGACGAGGCCCACGTCGGCCAGCAGCTTGAGCTGGAGCGCGACCCACGTCTCCTCGCCCGGCAGCCCCCGCTCGGCGAACCTCGGGGTCTGCCGGGTGGGCGTGGCGAAGTGCTTGTTCCCCCGCCCGCCCGAGCCGCCTCGAGCCAGGACAGCGCGCTGACCTGGCGTGGTCAGGTCGTGGCGCGCCCCGTCCGCCTCCACCAGGGCCTCGGTTCCCGGGGGCACACGGAGCTCCAGCGTCTCCCCCTCCCTGCCGTGGCGCAGCGACCCCTCGCCGTGACCGCCTCGGCCTCCCTTGAAGTGGGAGGAGCGCCGGTAGGCGGCCAGGTCACGCAGGTCCGGGTCGCAGACCAGGATCACGTCACCCCCCCGGCCGCCGTCGCCGCCGTCCGGCCCGCCGCGGGGGACGTGGGCCTCCCGGCGAAAGCTCAGGCAGCCATCGCCCCCTGCTCCGGCCTGGACGTGGATTCGCGCGCGGTCCTGCACTGGGATGATCCTGCCATGGCTCCTGATGAGCGTGTCTTCCTGATCACCGGCGCGTCAAGCGGCATCGGGGCAGCCACCGCCCGGCAGGCGGCGGAGGCAGGATTCCGCGTGGTCCTGGCGGCGCGCTCGGCGGAGCGGCTGTCGGAGCTGGCCTCTTCGCTGGGCGGTCCCGAGCGGGCACTGGCCGTGGAGTGCGATGTCACCGAGTGGGAGCAGCAGGAGGCGCTGGTGTCGCGGGCGCTGGCTACGTTCGGCCGGATCGACGTGGCCTTCGCCAACGCCGGATTTGGAGCCAAGCGGGGATTCTTGGAGGAATCGCCCGAGCACTGGCGCTCGATGGTGCTCACCAACGTCTACGGCGCCGCACTGACCATCCGCGCGGTGATCGAGCCGCTGCGAGAGTCCGTCGGTCACCTGGTCCTGACCGGGTCGGTGGCTGGGCGGCGGGCCCTGTCCGGCTCTCTGTACTCGGCCACGAAGTGGGCGGTGACGGCCCTGGGCGAGGCAGCCCGGTTGGAGCTGAACGGCAGCGGTGTGCGGGTAACGCTGATCGAGCCCGGCCAGGTCGATACCCCGTTCTTCGAGCAGCGGCCCTCCGGCGCTCTGCAGGCCGAGGATGTGGCCGGGGCGGTGATGTACGCGGTCTCGCAGCCCCCGCACGTGGATGTCAACGAGATCCTGGTCAGGCCGACGGCTCAGGATTCGTGAGGGACTGCTGGATCTCGGCGGCGATGACCGAGGCGCGGTGTTTGACCTGTTCGTCTGAGTAGCGAAGGACTGTGTGGTCGGCGGCGCGGAGGTCGAGGTCCTTACGGCGGTCGCGTCTGATCTGGCCGGGAGTGCGGTGGTTCCCGGTACCGTCGATCTCGACCACCAGGCGCTGCTGGCGCCAGAGCGCGTCGACCTCCCAGCCGGCGACCCTGGCGTTGATCTCCGGAAGCGGGAGGTCATATTGCTCGCACAGGTCCTGAAACAGGAGCTCCAGATCGCTTTTCGTGAGCGCCAGGCTTGGGCGGTGGCTCTTGAGGGCCGTTCGGAGACGAAGGCTGCCCGGCAGACTCCGCCGGGGTTCCAGCTCCTGCACATCGAAGCCCTGGTACTCGGCCCGGGCCAGGGCACGACGTAGCCTGGACAGCGAGGTACTGGACGCGTAGTCCTCCAGGGTCTGCTTGATCGAGGTGACCGGCAGGCGCTCATGCCAGGCGCGTTTGAGGGTGCGGCGCTGGTGCACCTTGATCCCGGGGATCGACTTACACCTACGAGGTGTGCTCAGGTGAATCATGTGCGGCCGTGAATCGGCCAGGCCGAGCCACCAGGCGGCGGTGGCGTGGCTGAGCATCGCACCGGGGCCCGCGTACAGGAGGGCGGCTGCGAGATCGGATTCGGTTGTGCGGGCGCGGTGGCCGACGGCGTAGACGCGCGGGAGGACGCGGTGGAGGTAGCCGCCTTCTAGCCAGCGGTGAATCGTCCGACTGTCAGCTCCCAAACCGAGCAGTTGCGCCCGACTGATGCGCCCGAATTGCCGCCCGGCCAGCGTGGCCACCTGAACTTTGGCGTTGCCAGTGACCATACGTCACTGAAATCGCCATCCGTCGGCCATGGGGATAGCGTGCCGCGGGCGCCCGTCACGGAACAAGACCCATTCGCAACATTTGTGTGACGGGGCGCTCGAGGTTGAAGCGCGTGCGCCAGACGTGTGACGTGCGCGCCCTATCCCGTGGTAGGCGCGCGGTTCGGGCGGCCGCGCGGGGAGCGGGGCCTTACTCCTCCGGCTGTATCGAGATGACCCGGCCCTGACGCCCGCGCTTGAACTCCACCTTTCCGGCTGAGCGGGCGTAGATCGTGTCGTCCTTGCCGATGCCGGCGCCGTCGCCGGGCTTGAAGCGCGTCCCGCGCTGGCGGACGATGATCTCGCCACCGGTGACCGTCTCGCCGGCGAAGACCTTGACGCCGAGTCGCTTGGCGTTCGAATCGCGCCCGTTGCGTGAGGAGCCGAGCCCCTTCTTATGTGCCATCGGTTGTCTCCTCCTCTGGGGTTGGGGCGGTCTCCTCTGGGGTCGCCGCGGCCTCAGGAGCCTTGGGCTTGGTGGTCCGCTTGGGCTTGGGCTTAGGGGGGGCTTCGGTCTTCGCAGCAGGCTTGGGCTTCGCGACAGCCTTTGGCTTCGCAGCGGCCTTTGGCTTGGCAGCGGCCTTGGGCTTCGCAGCGGCCTTGGGCTTCGCAGCGGCCTTGGGCTTCGCAGCCGGCTTGGGCTTCGCGGCAGCCTCCGCCTTCGCAGCAGGCTCGGCCTTCGCTGCGGGCTCGGCCGTCCCAGCGGGCTCCGCCGTCCCAGCGGTCGAGGGTTTCCGGGGAGCGCGCGGC
>JBJMLC010000148.1:0-60544 GCA_045805485.1 Solirubrobacteraceae bacterium
ACCTGGCCGTATGTACCGGCGCGGTCAACTGGGCCGCCGAAGAACTTCCGCAGGCCGACTACGAGCTGCTGGCGCTCTGCCCCAGACAGTCCATTCCACAAGATGCAGTTCGCGGTCCTCACGGTGGCCGCTTCGGGCTCCTTCACGCGCGCGGCCGGCTGAGCGTGACCCGAGCCGCCACACCCCGCGATGAGCGGCACGAGCGCCACAAGCGCCAGCCTACGACCGCGGCTCACCGTCCGCGACGAGGACTGTTCGAGCACGGCGGCGAGATCGGGTCGCCGTACAGCAGGCAAACCTTGCGCTGGAGCAGTGCCTGGAAGCTTGTCCGGGCCGGGGTCGGAACTGCACTCCGGTCGCCAGATGATCCACTGCCGGGCTTGGGAGGCGTGCTGAACCAGGGGCAGCTCGATGGGTCGTAGCCGACCGACTCGATGGCGGCAAAGCATCCGATGAGTTCGGACTCGTTGGAGGGATCGCCCGTGCCCGTGCTCGTCCACGGCCGGCTGCCGTTGTCACAGTTGGGGAGGTCCGAGGGAGATTCCGTCACGGCGGTGCCCCGGGCGCCGTGGTTCCCCCACCAGCAGTTGCCTGTATTCGTTGGGTAATCGTCCCACCAGAAGTCAGTCCCGTTGGGCTTCACGGCCCCGCGGGGGGAGACTCCCATCACGTTCCCGTAGAACTTGTTGTTGTAGGACGTGGAGAACTTGTTTGGATCGCATCCGGGGACCGGGACGCTCGAACCGACCCCGGGCCCGCAGACGGTGGAATCGGGTACGGCGAACAGCATCACTCCCCGCCGCCAGTTGTCGTAGAAGTGGTTGAAGCGGACGACGTTGTCATCGCCGCCGGCGATCCACAATCCAGTGCCAACGGGCTCGGGTTCGCTCGGTGCGACCTTGGAGTGCGGGCCGTAGGGGTTGAAGTTGTTCGAGTAGAAGTTGTTGTGCTCGATCAGATCCCCCTGCTGCGGAAAGCCCGGATGGCCGGGAGCGGTGAAGACGTCCGTGCTGAACCCGAGGGTGTTGCCGTAGAAGTTGTTGTGGTCGATGTGCGTGGCGCTGCCATCGGTGCCCGAGTACCCCGCGAGGTTGTGTCGCGAGTCGCAGAAGCGGATCTCCTGGCTGTAGCGAGCGACCGGATAGAAGCGGATGTCGCGCCCGACGTTTGTCTTCGCGCCGGCACCCGGATAGAGCCCCGAGTCGCCGCTGCCCGCCGCGTCGCAGTTCTCGATCAAGCCGTGATCCTCGACGAACGTCAGCACGCCATACTCGCCGGCCCAGTACGCCTTGAAATGGTCGAGCAGATAGCCGTTCGACTCGAGCACGTAGATGTCGTGCTCGTTCGCGTGGCGGACGGTGACGTTGCGCAACACGAAGCCGTCAGCCCGGTCGACGCGAATGCCCACGTCCTTAACCGGCTTAATCGGCGGTCCGTTGCCTGAGGCCGCACGTCCCGCGTCGACGACGACATCATTGGCGCTGACTCCGGAGCCCAGGATCTGAAGGTTGCAACGAATGCACCGGCCGCGGTTGGGAATCCCATGGCGGTCAACCCTCGGGGGGTGGGGATCGTGCCCGCGCCCCAGTGCGCGGCCGATCACCGCAATCAGGTTCTGGTCATTGGGACAATGGAACTGGTAGGGGTACGTGACCGCCCCGCTGATATCCCCGCCCTGGTCGTCCTTGATCTTGTACTTGGCGCAGCGCGGATCGTTGGTCGGCTTGGCCCGCGACTCAGGTTCCGTGTAAAGCCCCGGCATGATCACGACCGTGTCCTGATTGTGCGAGGCGGTCACCGCCGGCTGGATCAGGTGGTAGCGGCAGTGCGCGAACAGCTTCCGGTTCACTGCCAGCAGCCGCTTGGCCGCCCGTCGGCTGAGTCGGCGGTGGTCGGTGGGCCGCACGTTGAACCCGTGCTTGCGCGCATGGGCTATGGAGCGCCGGAGGCGCGCCAACGAATCACGCTTGCAGACCACGCGGGTGTGGCTCCCGCGCGGCGGTTTGAGCGCGAACCGCAGAGACCTCGCGTGCGGCACGTGGCCGCCGGCACAGGGATGGATCGAGCAGTCAGCCTGCGGCAGCGGCCAATACGACGGCCGCTCGACGTGCGCAAGCGCGGTGGTGGGCAGCAGTCCGAGTATGAGCAGAGCCAGCGGCAGGAGCCGCCTGATGTCCCAGAAGCGCAGCAACGCCGCCATTATGCTGGCGTGGCGGGGCACGTGCGCCATTCAGCTCGTTCGGCTGGTGCAGCTGAGTGTGCCTACCGACGCGAGTACACGACCGGCGACCGGCCCGCCGCGCGCAACCGGCCGGTCCGGGGGCGGCCCTGGTGCCCGGCGTGGTCGACGCCACGGACAGTGACCACGACCGCAGCCTCGCGCGGCACCGCGCGCAGGACCAGGGACCGGCGCTTCAGCGTCTGCACCAGACGCAGTCCAGATGTGTCGTGGAAGGACACCACGTATTGCGCGGCGCGCGCGGCGCGCCCCCAGTGCAGGACGACCTTCGTCCCTTTCCGGCGGACGTGCAGGGAGGCGACGCGAGCTGGACCCCGCGGTGAGTGCGCGCGGTAGCGCCCGATTCGCTGCGTGCGGCTGGCGAACCCGGCGCGCCCGATCAGGGCGATCACGGTTCGACGGCCGCCCTGCGCGTGTGCGGGCCGGAAGCGCAGCGTCCCGCTGGTCCCCTTCGCGTGGCCCAGGACTCTCTGGCCGAAGGCGCCCGTCTCCACGAAGGTCACGGTCTGCCGCGCCCCAGCGTGGGCGATCCGGTAGACGATCGAGCGCTGCCGTCCCCGCTTGCGCAGCCGCGCGTGGAGGACGAGCGGCCGATAGCCGGTCGAGGTGAGTGCCTGATTCACCGCGTCCGGGCTGTGCACGGTGTAGGTGCCGGGCGGCGGGTTCGTGAGCACCACCCAGGTGGCCCGCGCCGGCTTTGAGCGCACCAGGATGGCTTTCACGGCCTTGCCGCCCGGCCCGGTGACGTTCGCGTCGGGCGGGCCGTCGCGTCCGAACAGCAGGACGGTCGCGCTGGGAGCACCTGCCGGCACGTGAATGACGACGCCCGCTGCGGCGGCCCGGGCGGGATGCGCCGGCGGCTGGTACTTCTTTGTGTTGCAGGGAATCTGAACGTGCTTGGCGATCACGACCGCGGCGAGCGTCGGATTCAGGAGCTCGGCGCTGGTCAGCGCGCTCCACGGCAGCTCGAGCCCGCCAGAGATGGTCTTGTTCACCGGGAAGTCGAAGTGCGCCGAGACGCAGGCAGCGAAGCCTTCGTTGTTGGCGGCGCCAGCCACCGTCAGGCAAGGGAACGAGAACGGGCCGACCGACAGATCGAGCGGGCAGACCCGGACCTTCCCGGCGGCCCCGAACCGGCCCGTGTTCGCATCGATCGCGCCCTCGATGTCGCCGTGGACCGAGACGACCTTGAGGTCGAGTCCGGCGTCACCGCCGAACTCCACCCATCCGTCGCTCTCGTAGCGGATGAACGCGCTCAGCAGGTGCAGGACGAAGAGCCGCCCCTCGCCCTTCAACTCCAGCCGGAAGATCTTGCCGAACTCGGCCTCCAGCCGGCCCTGCACCGAAACCGGCGACACGCCGTTGACCGCGGCGCCGGCCCCGATCGTGGCGTCCGCGCCGATGAACGTCGGATCGAGCCCGAAGTCCCCGCCGATCTGCGTCAAATATGTGAACGGGGCGATGAGGATGCCCGGCGGTGGCGGCTCGACGCTGATCCCCGCGTGGTTGAACTTCCCGCCCACGAAGCGGACGGACTTAACCTCAAGCGCACCAGCCCCCGGGAACCGCAGCAGACCGGAGCCCTCCCACACGGCCGCGCCACCCTCGCCCTGTGAGTAGGCGATGTCGATGCGCTCGATCTGTAGTGGCCCGACGAAGACGTTCCGAATGTGGATCCCCATCGAGTCGAGGTGCAGGCCATGGTCGTTCGAGGCGCGTAGAACCGCCTCGCCGCTCACTACGTTCAGCGGCGGCGGCAGGCCGAGCGAGACGGGGATCCGGACGGAATCCTTCTCCAGGAAGACCTCGATCTTCCCCAGGGCCGGGAAGCCCTTGAGGTCGACCCCGAACTTCGACGTGTCGAATGTGAACAGCCGCGCGCCCGGGCCCGCAGCGGGGATGTCCACGTTCAGCTGCCCGTGGTAGAGCTTGATCGGGTCGCCCACCCCCCGCAACTCGACCGTCACGTCACCGTAGGTGTTGAGATGATGCCCGACCGGGTCGATCACGATCTGCGCATTGGCGTCAGGGATGATGTCCAGCCCGTTGAAGCGGATCGGCCCGATCGTCACCCCGGCCGACCCGTTCGGATCGTTCGGATCGTGCAGGAAGCAACCGGCCTCGCTCAGGACCGTGACCGCGCCGAACGCGATCTTCTGGCACTCAAAGCTGATGCCGGGCTGATAGCCGGTCGACGGCTTGCCGGTGCTGTCGATACTGCCGGCGCCCTGCCCGCTCGCCTTCGCGAGCGTCCCGATGGAGGCGATGCGGATGGGGCCGTTCTGGCCCGTGTGCGGAGGGACCATCCAGATCACGAAGCCGCCGCCGTCGGACGCGGCGCTGACGTCCTTGTCGTTGGCGCCGTCCGTGGTCGAGGTGTAGAGGCGCTCGGGCGCAGTCCAGACCCGACCGTCGGTCGAGGTCTGCTGGATCACGTGTAGCCCGTCGATGTCCTGAACGCTGAAGACGGCGTGCAGAAGCCCACCTCGGTCCTCGTAGAAGTTCCGGTAGTTGCCGCCGGTGTTGAGACGGACCGGCCGCGCGTTCGACCCCAGCTCACGCACGAAGAAGCCGCCGTCACTGCGCTTGCGGTACAGGAGGAACGTTCCCAGCGGCCCGGCGCCGAGGCGAACGTCCTCAGCGTCAGGAAAGACCTTGGGAGCGGTCCAGCTCGCCGGGTTATTCGGGTCACCCCTGCCCTTGTACGACCGCACGTAAGAGGTGCCGTCCAGCCCGCTGAAGGCGGCCACCGGGCGGTCACGCACCACCGCGAGGCTCCCGGCATACGCCTGATCCGGCCCGACCGCCAGGTTGGCAAAGTGGTCGGCGAACCCGCCCGCCCGGGTGGTCTGGGCAAACGTGCCGCCGGTGACGGTGTCTGTGATCGTGGTGATCGTCGGCAGGTGGCGATTCCAGGCGACCGCCCCGCCGTTGATGTCCTCCTTGCCCAGCTGCGCCGGGCCGGTCCAGGTCCGGCCGCCGTCGGCCGACGTCCACTCCCAGACCGTGGTGCTGGTTGAGGTGCCGTCGGGGTGCATGACGACGCCGGGATAGCGCGTGGTCATGACCACCAGCTGGGCGCCGATCTGCACGATCTTGGGCCCTCCGTAGTCGGTCGAGTACTGGCCACCGGGAGGGACCAACGCCCTCTGGATGTCGCACGCCCGGCCACCCCGCGGGATCCGGCAGTAGCGCAGCACGCTCGCCTGAGCGGAGCCGGAGCGGTCCTCCGCCCACACGGCATGCGCGAAGCCGGCCTCGTCGACCAGCAGAGACGGGTGGTGCCCGGAGCCGATCCGGACGTCATGAGGCTTCGGCGGCGCCCGCTTTGGGGGCTTGGCAGGCGGGGAGTAACCACGCGTGCGGTAAACCAGCTGCTTCCTCGCCGCGGTCGCGGTCGCCGGCAAGGCCCCCAGGCCCGCCAGCAGGGCCAGGAGGGCCACGAGCCGACGAGTCACGTCACGAGTGTCACGGATCCGGAGGATCGCGTCAAGCCGTCCCGGAGATGCGGCTATCGCTCAGCCCTTACTGACGCAGATCGCGGTCACGACCAGCCGCCAGTTGTTGTTAGTCGCCGAAGTTTCGTAGGCGCTGGCCCTCCACCCGTCGAAGAATGCCCCCAGCCCGTCGGCGCTCAGCGCGACAGGCCCCGCGTCGCCCCCTGAACCGTCATCGATGCTCGCCGAGCCGGCGATCACCGTGGTGTTGGGATAGCAGCTCACGCTGCGAGATTTGGGGCTCATTGAGTCGGTCGGAGTGAAGTCTGTCTTGGAGAGGAGCCCCATCTTGGCCGCGGTGACCGCGTTGTCGGCGAGCTTGTCAGTCGTGACTGCCCCCGGTGAAATGGACGGGCTGGGGAACTGACCGGTTAGGTCCCCACTGAACGATGTGCCGTCCAGGCCTGCACCACGCGGCCCCGTGGGCCCCGTCGAGCCCCGGGGGCCCCGTGCTCCCAACCTGCCCCGCGGGCCGACGTGTCCAGTCGCTCCCCGCCGTCCGGTTGGGCCACGTCTGCCCTTCAGTTTTTTCAGGACCTTGGGGCTGATCTGCTTTGTGGAAGTGATCAGGTAGTGGCCGGCGGCCAGCGCGCCACCCGTGACCGCGAACAGGAGCGCCAGCGTAGCCACCACCTCCGCGTACCCGGGCCTTCGGCTGCGACCCGGGGGCGACGGCGTCATGCACCCCTCCGCACTGGTCTCCTCAGCCTCCAGATTCGCGCCACCGCCGCACAAGCTACCCCGGTACCGAGCGCCTGTCCAGCCTCAGACGACCCGGGGTCCTTTCAGGTTCCGGCAGGGTGAGGGCCCGGCCGAGAAAGGCCTCATGAACAGAGGGCCCGCGTCCACCCTCTTGCCTCGCCCTGGTCCGACGGAGACAATCATGGGATGGCGACTGTGAGGTTCGATCCAGACGCGCTCCGAGAGCGGTATCGGCGCGAACGCGACAAGCGGGTCAGGGTGGATGGCAATGACCAGTACGTCGAAATAGCGGGCGATTTCGGCGCCTACCTCGATGACCCGTACGCGACACCGGTTTCGCGCCCGGCGCTCGCCGATCGCGTCACCGTGGCGGTCATTGGTGGCGGTCTGGCCGGCCTGCTCATTGGCGCCCGGCTCAAGGAGGCTGGTGTCGACGACGTTCGAATCGTGGAGAAAGGCGGCGATTTCGGCGGTACGTGGTACTGGAACCGGTATCCGGGCGCACAGTGCGACGTCGAGTCCTACATCTACCTGCCGTTGCTCGAGGAGACCGGGTATGTCCCGACCGAGAAGTACGCGCGCGGACCGGAGATCCTGGCCCACTGCCGTCGGATCGCCGAGCACTACGACCTGTACCGTCACGCGTGCCTGTCGACTGAGATCACCGGCGTCGAGTGGGACCCTGATGGGTCGTGTTGGACGGTCCGGACCAACCGTGGGGACCGGTTCTCGGCGCAGTTCTTGGTGATGGGCAGTGGGCCGTTGCACCGACCCAAGCTTCCCGGTGTTCCTGGGCTCAGTTCATTCAAGGGCCACTCGTTTCACACAAGTCGCTGGGACTACGAATACACCGGTGGCGACCCCAATGGCGGCCTCGGGCGCCTGCATGACAAGCGGGTCGGGATCATCGGGACCGGCGCGACGGCGGTGCAGGTGGTTCCGCATGTCGCCACCGCCGCCGAGCGTCTGTACGTATTCCAGCGCACGCCATCGTCGATCGACGTACGCGCGAACCGTCCCACGGACCCGGACTGGGCTGCTTCGCTGCAACCGGGCTGGCAGCGGACCCGCATGGCGAACTTTACGACGCTGACCTCGGGCGGCCTGACCGACGTCGACCTGGTCATGGACGGATGGACCGACATCATCGGCAAGTTCGTCGCGATGTTGCGTAGCGGCGAAGGTGCCCGAGGAGCCGGGAGTGTCCTCGAGCTCGCCGACTTCGAGAAGATGGAACAGATCCGCGCTCGGGTCGACGTCATCGTGCAGGATCCGGTGACCGCCGAGGCGCTCAAGCCGTGGTACCGGCAGTTCTGCAAGCGACCGTGCTTCCACGACGAGTACCTGCAGGCCTTCAACCGGCCCAACGTCGCACTGGTCGACACCGACGGACGCGGTGTGGAGCGCATCACCGAGGGCGGCGTGGTGGTGGGGGACACCGAGTACGAGCTCGACTGCCTCATCTTCGCGACGGGGTTCGAGGTCGGGACCGCTTACACACGCCGTGCCGGCTTCGACGTGCTCGGCTCGCGCGGCACCGTGCTGTCGCAGTACTGGTCTGGCGGCTTGCGGTCACTGCACGGCATGCACGTGCACGGGTTTCCCAACATGTTCGTCGTGAGCCACATGCAGGGGGCCTTCACCGTCAACTATCCGCATCTGCTCGACGAGGCGTCGACGCACCTCGCGCACATCGTGCGCCACTCGCTCGACGTCGGCCTGCGCGAGGTCGAGACGACCGCCGCGGCCGAGGGCGAATGGCTGGCGACGCTGGCGGAAGCCGCGCGCGATGTTCGTTCCTTCCAGGAGCAGTGCACGCCGGGCTACTACAACAACGAAGGACACCCTGGTGGCGACGGGTTCCTGGTGAGCTCTTACGGCAAAGGCCCGCTTCCGTTCTTCGAGCTCCTGGCCGCATGGCGCCAGTCCGGGCAATTCGAAGGGCTCGAGCTGCGTTACTAGGCGGCGCCCTGGCCGGAGGGTTTCGCCGATTCGGCGCTGCCATCCTTTGCGGGGAGGGGGTCGACCCACGGGTCCGGTACTCATGAGCCCCGCAACGCCAGGGGTGCCATACGATCAAACCGTGCCATTCACGCTGAGGAACATCAAGGAGGACCTGGAGGACGTCGGCTCTAGGTTCGACGGCGCGCCGGACCTGGAGTTCCGCTTGGCGACCGGGGCGCTCGAGCTTGAGAAATCCGGCCTGGGCTACCAGCGCATCCCGCCGGGCTATCGCTTTCCGTACGGCCACACACACAAGGAGCAGGAGGAGGTGTACGTGGTCCTGCGCGGGAGCGGACGGCTGAAGCTGGACGACGAGATCGTCGAGCTCAAGGAATGGGACGCGGTGCGCGTCCCGCCCGGCACGTGGCGAGGCTACGAGGCCGGGCCGGAGGGGCTCGAGATACTCGTCATCGGCGCGCCGAATCTCGGCGAGGCCCCGCGCGAAGACGTCGATGGCCGGCGCGACTGGTGGGCTGACTAGCGGGTGATCCGCCGGCCGTTGAACACGGTGGGCCGATCTAGGATCCTCGGCATGGAGCTGCATCCGTTGGCTGTCCAGTTTGCGTCAGTGGCGGACGCGTATGAGCGGGGTCGCCCCGAGTATGCGCCGGCGGTGATCGGCGCGACGGCCGCTGAGCTTGGGATCCAACCTGGCGATGCTGTTCTGGATCTCGCGGCCGGGACCGGCAAGTTGACCACGGCACTGGTGGAGTACGGCTTTGACGTGCTGGCAGTCGAGCCGCAGGAGGCGTTGCGCCGCGTGCTGCGTGAGAAGGTTGGAGCGGCCCGGGTTCGCGCTGGCCTCGCTGAGCAGATCCCGCTGGCGGACGGATCGGTCGCCGCGGTGATGATCGCCGATGCATTCCATTGGTTTGACCGGCCACGCGCGCTGGCGGAGATCCGCCGTGTGCTGGCTCCTGGAGGCGGGCTCGCACTCTTTAACACCGTGCCGGACTGGAGCGGAGCGAGTTGGGCACATGAGCTGGGCACCATGGTCGCTGGCAGCCGGCCCGAGCACCCGAATTTCGACGGCCGGCCCTGGCGGGAGTTCGTGCGGGAAGCCGACGGCTTCGCCGAGCCGCGGCAGGTGCGAGTGACCACCTACAAACCAGCGGACGCTGAAGGAGTGCTCGCCTACATGGCCTCAATAAGCTGGATCGCTGGGCTGCCGGAGGCCCAGCGGGGCGACGCACTCGCGCGTATGCGCGAGATCGTCCAGGGTGGAGAGACTCCCGAGCAATTCGCGCTCCACGTCGACGTCGGCCTCAGCGAACGCCTGCGCTGAGGCGCGGTTGCCCGCGGGTGCGGCGAGCGCGCTGGAGGCGGGCCGGACTTTTGTGCGGTTCGATCACAGCGCCCCGCAGGACGCGCAGAAAGGGGCCGTATCCGCCCATTACTGCGCGTGGTGCCTGAGGCAGGCGGCGAACGTAACAAAGGGGGGGTGCGGTGCGGGTGGCCACCCTCTGTTCGCCGTGGCAACCGTCACCCCGCGGTGGCCTACCGCCCCGCCGCGGTGCCTATCGTCACTCGCGATCCGCGATGCGCGATTGCCGTGACAGTAGGTGCATATGTGACCCCTAACGTCGCCCGAACCGGGCGGAGGGGGTTGAGTGTTACGGAAGGAACGTCCGGGTGTGCTTCATCCGAATCGGGCGATGCGTGCCGAGCCGTCAGAGTGGATCGTCTGTCGATATGGCCACCTCCCGCAGGTCTGCCACACGACGCCTTGGCTCGCGGTCTGCCGCATGCGCGGCGGTGGCCGGTTTGCTGCTGGTATCAGGATGCGGCAGCAGCCCAACCCGAACAACGACCAAGAGCACGACAAGTACCGCACCGCGCACGGTTGATACATCGTTCGTCGAGAGCGGGATCAAGCAGCAGCTCTCCGTTCCGGGGGCGGAGGTCACCAGTGTGAAATGCCCGAGCGACGTGAAGTCCGAGGTCGGCGCGACGTTCAAATGCTCGGTGACCTGGAGCAACGGCGCCACGGGACAGGTCAAGGTGACCCAGACGACGCTCAATCACTACACCTATGTGCCGGTGTCGGGCTCCGTGCAGGTTCCAGGCACGACGGTGGAGAAGTCGCTGCAACAGGAGCTGGCCACTCAGGGAGCCCCGAACGCACAGGTCCACTGCCCGGAGACCATCATCGTCAAGGTCGGCACCACGGTCACATGCGACGTGAGCAGCGCGGGTGGGCACGCCACCGGGACCGTGACTTTCACGTTCAGCTCCGAGGAGGGCACCGTCGATCCCTCCTCGGTCAAGACCGGCTGACGCTGCGTCGCCACTCGCTCTGGAGCCGGCTGCATCCTCGCTACCCCACGCGGCCCGGTCCATCGTTTCGTGCGCCTCCGCACGCCGGCCAGCGCTCTGAATCTGACGAGGGCGGTGGGGTCAACCCGCAGACCGCAGAACTACCATGCGGCCGGCCAGGCACTCGTATTGACCGCACACGGGGCCTCGTCCTCCGTGGCTGTCGACGATTATTCCCGCCTCCAACTGACCGCGCTCGCGCAGCAGTGAACCCTGGCATGACGAGAGCGGCACGCCGATCGTACGTGTGCTCTGGCCTTCAACCGCCAGGTCAGAGCGACCGGACTCAGCGAGGTTGGAGCACGCCGGATCGGAGTCCAACACGATGGCTCCCAGGCAAGGCTTGGAGAGCAGGCATCGCACGGTAACCGGAACGATGCCGCCGGGCAACACGGTGATGGTCCCAGGGGACAGGACCTTCGCCGCAGGCGGCTTGACGGGCCCACCGGCGCCGTATCCGCCGGCCGACTGGCAGTACTGATGGCATCCGAGACGAACCACCGGCGAAGATGTAGACGCGCCGCCTGTCCCGGCGTTGCCGCCGGTCTGGGTACTCCCGGAGGAATTACCGCTTGCCCCGCAGCCTGACGTGACGAACGCGCCCGCGAGGATGAGCGCCCCGATCGCCCGAGAGTGACAGGAACGATTCCGACCCATAGCCCTCACACGGAAGCCTATCCGTCGCGCTCGCTTCAGGACAACCTTCCCTGCGCCAAAACCACGCCTCGAGCAGTTCCTCGCCCGGGGCGGCTCCGCGGCGCCGCTGGGGCCCTGGTCCTTCGGCTTTGGGTAAACGCAGCCAGCCCCGTAAGAAAAGCGGCGCCTCGCGCGTTATAGGGGTGGATGCTCGAACGCGGGAGTATCAGGCAGCCGACCTCAGGAGACTCCGTGCGCCGGTCGCGGGCGCGGTTGCTGTCGGGACTGGCGGCGCTGAGCGCTGCCTCGGCGTTGCTCGCGCTTCCCGTGGTGTCCGCGCAGGCCGCCCACCGAGCGGCGAAACGCCCCGCCGTCAGGGGCAGCGTCACGGTCGACTACATCGTCCCGACCCGGGACGCCAAGCTGTTCCTGGAGGTGGTGCATCCCACCGACGCCGCGGGTCACATCATCCCGGCCCCGGTGATCCTGACCTACACCCCCTACGCGGTGCTGGGACGCAATGGCGACGCGGACCATTGGGTGCTCGACAAGGGATACACGCGCGCCACGGCTGACGTCATCGGGACCGGCAACTCGGGTGGCTGTTACGACTACGGCGGAGACCGCGAGAAGCGGACCGCCCACGACCTGGTCCAGTGGATCGCCGGGCGAGGCTGGTCGCAGCGCAAGATCGGCATGCTGGGCGGCTCCTACGAGGGTACGACCCAGTACGCCGCCGCCGTGACCCATCCGAAGGGTCTGGTCACGATCGTCCCCGAGGCGGCGATCGACCGCTGGTACGACTACGCCTACAGCGGCGGCGTCCGCTACACCGACAGCAACGAGGATCTCGGCCACGAGGGTCCGGTGGCGGCGAGTGACGAAGGCATCGACACTCCGCTCGGTTTCGACTTCGGCTTCGCAATCCCACCGCCGGTCGACGCGTCGGACCCCCACTGGACCGACCGGGTGGCCAGCACGATCAGGCCGTGCGACGAGGGCCAGCATACGAACTCGGCGTACAGCGACCAGCCTGACTACACCGGCTTCTGGAAGGACCGCGACTACCTGCGGCAGATGCACACCGTGACCATCCCGGTCCTCGTCGCCCACAACTGGGGTGACTGGAACGTCAAGCAGGTCGACGGTTGGCAGGTGATCCACGCGCTCAGGAACTCGCCGCGCTCGCGAGCCATCTTCGGGGGACGCTGGCACGGTCATGGCATTCCGCAGGACGTGAAGGGCAACTTCTCCTACTCGGACGCGCTCGACGCCTGGATGGACCACTGGCTGCGCGGCGTCCACGACGGCATCCCAGGCTCGCTGCCGCGGATAACCAGCCGCTCCTCCAATGACAGCACCGAGCTTCACTACACGCGGGCGCCCGCGGTGCACCCGCTTGCCCTCACCCTGAGCCATGACTCAAATGGGTTCACGCTGCGGCCCGGTCACGGCCCCGCCCCCGCGGGCTCGCCGGCCGCCTCCTACACGTGGACCGGCCTCAACACGGAGTCGGCGTCGGCAGCCCAGCCATTCGCCACCGGCGGCGGCTACATAGGCTTCGTGTCGCCGGTCCTCAAGAAGAGCCTCCGAGTCTTCGGCGAGCCGGTCTTGCACGTGTGGTCGACGGTGCAGCGGCAATGGGTGACCACCGCCGTCTCACTGCTCGACTTCAACCCAGCGAATTACCAGGGCAGCGGCGCGCAGACGACGGCCACGGCCCCCAACGCGGTCGTCGCGGCCACGCGCGGCTGGCTTGACTCGCGGTACCGCCACGGCCTTGGGCAGGAGCAGTTCCTGACGCCCGGGCAGCCCTTCAGCGAAAACCTGTCGTTCAAGCCGACCGACTACACATTCCGCGCGGGACACCGACTCGTGCTCCTGATCTCGACGGAAACGCTTGAGTGGGGCAAGTCGAAGCTCTACGACATTCCGACCGCCGACCCGACAGTCACGATCGACTACAAGCAGGGGCAATCGCGCCTGATCCTCCCCGCGGCCGTGTCGGGCGGCGGGGCGTTCGGCTAGAGGTCGGAGCGGCGCCGTCAGACCCCGGCGCGGTCGGTCGCAGCCAGCGTGGTCATCTCCCCGATCAGGTTCTCCTCCAGTGAGACCGAGTCGGCGAGATTCTCGCTGACCCACTGAGCCGCCTTCTCAGTGGCGGCCTCCGCCTGCTCACGCGTCTCCCACGTGCTGACCGACACGAAACGCCCACCGCCGACATCGGTGGTGGAGTAGAAGACGAAGCCGGGGCTCTCGCGCAGGATCGGCGCCATGCCTTCCCGGGCCTTCTCCATGAGCTCGTCATATGTTCCCTGCTTGATCGAATAAATAGCCATACGCATGTGGTTGGTCATCGTTCCTCCTGGGGGTATGGGTCGTGCTGACCCTAACCGCTATCGCGAGCCACGGCTAGCCGCCTCCCGGTGGGGGCGGGTTTCGTGAAAACTCTGAGGGCATAGCGCGTTGGTGGCTGGATCATCCGGGTATGCCGAAGGAGAATGTGGCGATGTACTTCATGAACTATCTCTGGTCAGGATTGGGTGGGATGATCGAGGGTCGCCTGTGGATGCCGAGCCCGTGAACGGCGGTTCTGAGAACACCGAGGCCGTTGCGGCCATCGACCCGGCGCTGTTCGCCACCCTCGTCCGTGACGCCAGCGACGACCAGCTCCGGGAGGGCCTGGCGGCCAACCGCCAGCTGATTCTGGGGGAGATCTTCCGCCGGATGCCGGAACAGTTCGATCCTCAGCGCGCCGGCGATGTCAATGCGGTGGTGGAGTGGCGCATCCTGGAGCGGCCGGGAGGAGGCTACGACGCGTGGCATCTCATTTTGGGGGACGACCAGTGCCGGCTGGCCGAGGGATCCGCCGAAGACCCCACCGTGACCTACGAGATCAACCCCGTCGACTTCATCAGGCTCATCACCGACAACGCAAGTGGTCCGAAGCTCTTCCTCTTCGGGCGCCTGAAGATCACCGGGAACCTGCTGCTGGCCGCCCGCATGCCGGGCTTTTTCAGGATCCCGGGCGCGGATTCCTAGCACCCGACGCTCAGCGTCGACCAACTGACGCGGCGCTCGGCGTCCTTACATACACTCGGCGCCCGTGTTTTCCAGGAGGCACCGGCGACTTGCGGGGGTGGTGGTGCTCGCCCTCGCGGCGGCATTGGTTCCGAGCGCCTATGGCCGCGTTGGCTTCCATCGGCCCGTGACGCTGCCCAAGAGCCGCGACGGCACCGAGCCCTCGATCGCGATCTCCGCCCGCGGAGTGCGCTACCCGTCCTGGCAGGTCCCCGGCGAGTTTGCCCACTCACGGGACGGCATCCACTTCACCCAGAAGGGCATGCACCCCATCCCGGACGACACGGCATCCGGTGACGTGAGCAACGCCGTCGACCGCGCCGGCGCCATCTACAACGGTCAAATCTGCGGCGACGCGAGCAACTCGCTGCACGCCTGCGTGTACCGCTCCACCAATCGGGGCCGGACCTGGCGCGAGACGCAGCTGGCCGACAACAACCCGGGCGCCTCCGACCGTCCCTGGATTGCGGTCCACAGCGATCCCAAGGCGCCGCGAAACCCGGACCGAGACACGGTCTACCTCGAGTACCACACGTTCTCCCCGGATGACCTCACCTACGTCACGGTCTCTCACGACGGCGGCGCCAGCTTCGGTACGCCGATCCCCTTGCCTGATACGGCCGCGTCGGCCCAGGGCTCGGCGTGCAACACCTACCCGGGCGGCATTGTGGTCGACCAGAGCAACGGGAACGCGTATGCGGTGTGGAACTCAGGCAACGACGCCTTCGCGAGCACGAGCTCGGGGTGCAACTACACCTCGCTGGGCCCGTTCACGAAGGCCTGGGTGGCCACCTCCACCGACGGTGGCGCGAGCTGGACGGCGCACCTGGCCTGGCAGGGCCGCTACAACGCGTCAACCCACGTCGGGGACGACAACGACATGGGCTTCGTATCGATCGCCGTCGACCGCGGGCACCAGGTCCATGTCGCGATGGCGGTCCGGCAGCACAATGATCCGGTCCAGTACACCGCCAAGTGCACCGTCGATCCCAAGTGCCAGCAGACACCGCAGGTCACCGACCTGGAGCTCGTGACCTCGCCGGACCGGGGCCGGCACTGGACGCGGGCGGTGCATCTGAGCCGGCACCGCGGCTCCTACTTCTTCCCCTACGTCGTCGCGGGCTCGGCGGGGCGGGTGGGCATCGACTACTACGTGACCCGCTCGCTGCGTCCCAACGACCCCAAGGATGTCTGGTATGTCGGCTTCAGCGAGATTCACGGTGCGGTGGCAAAACTCGCCGGCGGGCGGGCTGGCTACGCGCATCATCCGCGCGTGACGGTGGAAGCGCACTTGGACCGTCACCCGGTGCATCGCGGCGGCATCTGCACGCTGGGGATCTTCTGTCCGGTGGTGCCGAACTCCAACCGCAACCTGGCCGACAACATCGCTCTGGCGGTGACGCCCGCGGGCGGCGTCGAGGCGGCGTGGACGAATGACTTCAACCCCAAGGCGACCACGCGCGTCGACTACGCGTGTCAGAACGCCGGCACCAGCCTGTACGCAGGACGCCACCCGCTCCGCGGCTGCTATGGCCAGCGGCTGCCCCGCCGGACCGAACGGCACGGCACGCGGCGGCCGAGGCCCACGCCCTTCACCGGCTGAGTCGTTCAGGCCGAGCGCTTCAGTGCACGTACAGCGTTACGTGCGATCCGAACTCGAAGCGGCCATCCGGGTATCTGCCCTTGCAGCGCACGGTGTGGGTTCCCTTTGGCAGTCCCTTCAGCAGCAGCGCCCAGCCCCACGCGGCGGCGTGAGTACGCCGTGGGCCGAACCCGTTGAAGCGGCCAGCGGGAACGTGGACCGTAAACACCCGAGCGTTGAACCAGAAGTACCGGCCGTAGTTCGGGTTGCGCACACGCCGCCCATCCAGCCACTCGCTGATCAACGCCTTTTGCGGAACCTCACGGGCGCACAGATCGAGCTGGTAATCGCTCGTGCCGTAGCCGTTGTGCTGCCCCGGGATGTTGGCGCAGCCGCGCCCGAGCTCGTTGACAAAGATCGGGTGACGCGCGGGCACGTGGCATGAGATCTTGCCGCCCCGGATGTCCTCCACCAGCACCACCGACTTGCCATTCACCTTGACGGTCTCGCAGGGCTTGGGTCCCGGAGCCGGAGCCTCGTAGAAGCGCTGGTACGTGCGCTTCAGCCAGTACGGGTACTTGTGCCCCGCGACCTGGCCGTGTGGACGCACCACGTCACGAAGGGTCGACGCGAACGCGCCGGCCGCGACCGCCAGCGCCACCACGCCCATGCCGAGGGCCAAGCCAGCAAATACCCGTCGCCTTCCAGCAAACCGGCCAGTCTTCTGAGCACCATTCATTTCATTAGCTCCCTTTTCGGTCCGAGCGCCCCATAACCCATGCCCCATGTTGCCACATCGGCCCCGGGAGGTCAGCGCGTCTGTGCTGTGTTAACCCTCCCACGCCGCCAACAGAGCGGTCGGGGGCGATCCTACGCCGCCAACAGAGCGGCGGGACGCTGCTCCACCCATCGCTCGCCGGTCTGGGTGAGGATCTCCAGCATGGCCTTGGCGGGGCGAGTTCGGTAGCCCGCGGGCAGCGAAGCGATGATCGGACGGGTGAGCGTCGCAGGCCCCAGCGGGCGGATGGTCACCTGGTCAGGTGCCTGGCGGGCGACCATCTCCGGGACTGGGGCCACCCCCACGCCCGCAGCCACGAAACCGAGGATTGCCGTGTAGTCGTCGTTGTGGAACGCGATCTCGGGCTCGAAGCCTGCGGCGTGGCAGGCCTGGATGAACCGCCCGGCGTCAGGACACGCCGTGGTGGTGCCGAGCATCCAGCGCTCCTCGGCGAGGTCGGAAAGGTTGATCCTGCGGCGGCCGGTCAGCCGGTGGCCCTCCGGGAGGGCGATCAGCATCGGCTCGTCGAACAGGTGGACGGCCTCGATGTCCGGCAGCTCGAAGTGGGAGTCGTCGTTGGTCAGCGCCAGGTCGACCTCACCGCCCCGCAGGAGGGCCAGGACGCCGGCCGGATCGGCCAGCGAGACCGACAGCTCGACCCCGGGCAGTTGCTGGCGAAAGTCCACGATGGCCAGGGGCACGATCGTCGCCGCCGCCGAGGTCAGCGTGCACATCCGCAGACGCCCTGACTGGAGACCCAGCAGGTCGCCCAGCTCGTCCTCGGCGTCCTGGAGGCGGGCCAGGATCGTCTCGGCGTGACGCACCAATAGCTCGCCGGCGTCGGTCAGCCGGGCGCCGCCTGGGCGGCGCTCCAGCAATGTGGTGCCGGTTTCCCGCTCCAGGAGCGCGATCTGGCGGGAGATCGCGGGCTGGGTGTACCCCAGGGTGTCCGCCGCGGCGGAGAACGAGCCGCGCCGGGCGACCTCGTGTAGGACACGTAGCCGTCTGGCATCCAACATAACCAGAAGTTATAGCGCACCCACGGAACTACTATTTGACGTTATGGGCCCGTGGCGCGATCCTGTCCCCATGCAATCGATCGGCGAGCCTCCCATCACGATCCGCCGGGCATACCCGGACGATGCCCGGGCCCTGCGGCGACTCGCCGCGCTGGACAGCTCCGTGGTGCCGGCCGAGCCACTGCTGGTGGCCGAGGTCGAGGGGGAGCTGCGCGTGGCGGTCTCGACCGCGGACCTTCACGCGATCGCCGACCCGTTCTTCCGCACGGCGCACATCGTGGCTCTCGTGAGGGGCCACATAGAGCGCGGCGCCGAGGGCCCCATCACGCGCCGCCGCTTCTTCGGCCGGCCCGCGCTCCTCACGGGCTTGCACGGGGCCTAGCCGGCAGCTGGAGGCGGCGTCGGCCTGGCCACTTAGGCCGGCAGCGCGAAGGCGAACATTCGCTCCGCCTCGATGCGGGCGTACACCGGACCTGATTCCAGGAAGCTCTCCCACTCAGATCCGTAGCGCGGCAGGTAGATCTCCAGCAGGGTCTCTCTGAACCCGCCGCCATCGTGCTCGCGCACGTCGATCGGGACCGCCTGGCCGTGAACCGTGACGGCGAGCTCCTCTCCCGGCAGGTGCGTGGCACTGACCTGCGGTCGAGCACGGATGTGCCGGAAGCGCAGCGAGTCAGGCGCTGAGCCGAAGAAGAAGCTGCCCCGATACAGGATGCCGTCGACCGGTCCGACGATCGGCCTGCCGTCGGCGGTGACTGTGGCCAGCGCCAAGAGGCACATGCCTCTGAGACGCTCAACGATCTGGTGGGCGCCCAGCCGTCGCTCGGGCGTGTGGATGCTGGTCAGGTGAGGGCCGGCCAGGGCATAGCTTCGGTCCAGGAGCTCCTGCAATCGCGCCAGGTCATCCGCGCTCTCGCGCATCCGAGCGATTATGCTCCGGCCGGATTCACGGCCGCAGGGACCCCGCGAACAAGGAGGCCTCATGAGCATGCTGGGCGCACGGCGGACGTGGTCGATGTTGCTCGCACCGGGGTTCATGGTGCTGGCACTCGCGGGCTGCGGATCCGGTGGAGGGGGCCAGACCGCGGGCTCCGGCGGGCCGACCAGCTTCAACCCCCGGCACATTCCGAAGTCCGCGCCCATCGCCTCCACGGCCTACTACAACACGCTCGTGAAGGCGTTCAGCGCCAGCGGCGCCATGACCTCCAGCCAGGCCACGTTCGCCGCCCACTGCATTCAGAACGGCCTGGTGGCGGCGGGGTTCAAGACCCAGGGTCAGTCCGAGGGCGCCAACGCCCCAAAGGCGTTGGCCATCGCCGGAAAATGCGTCCAACAGGCCCGCGGCCACTAGGCGGGGTCAATCACCGCCTCAGGAGATTCTGGATCCAAGCGGCGGATCGCCATCCGGCCGCAGGAGAGCGATGCTCCCGTCGGCGTCGAGGGCGCCCAGTACCAGAACCTCGGACATGAACGGCCCGATGCGCTTGGGCGGGAAATTCACCACGCCGATCACCAGCGATCCCTGAAGCTCCGAGGCGGGGTAGTTGACGATCTGCGCTGAGGATCGCTTCAGCCCAAGCTCGGGCCCAAAATCGATCGTGAGCTTCCAGGCCGGGACGCGGGCCTCGGGAAAGCTCTCCACCGAGACGACCCGCCCCACGCGCATGTCGACGGCGGCAAACTGCTCGGGCGTCAGAGGCATCAGGTCAACGTCCGGCCCTGGCTGAGCGCCTCGAGGTATTGCCGGATGCGCTCGGCCCGTCGTGCTGGGTCCTTGACGTGATGGAGCCGGTACAGGAAGGCATATCTGTCGGCGCCGCGGAGGGTGGTGAAGAACTCCCGGGCGGTGGGATGCCCATCCAGCGCCTCCTGGAAGTCCGCGGGCACGGTGGCCCTGCTCTGCGGCTCATAGGCATCCGCCAAGCGTCCGTCGGCTTCGGCGGCCTGATACTCCCGGAGCCCCGCGGGTTTCATCCGCCCCTCGGCGATCAGGCGCTGTGCGCGCTCCCGGTTGATCACCGACCACTTGCTGCGCGGTCGCCGCGGCGTAAAGCGCTGTAGGTAGAAGTGCTCGTCATAGCGCCCCACCTGTCCGTCGATCCAACCAAAGCACACCGCCTCCTCCAGCGCCTCGGCCTGGGTCACGGTCGGCGTGGGGGAGCCCTTCTTGGCCAGCTTGAGCCACACGCCGGGCGCGGAGTCATGGTTGTCCTGGAGCCAGCGCTCCCAGGCCTCCCCGTTGGGCAGCTCCAGGATTGACAGCTCCTGCCGCGTCTCCATCGACGTCAGTGTGCCGAAATCAGCCGGAGCGCTCCGGCAGCCATGGATGAATTTCGCGCCGCCCGGCGGTCTAAGTGGTGATGGCGCTCAAGACGCCGGTTTTTCGCATCCACGGACCGCTGTACCGATCAGACCTTCCCGGGCTGTACGGACGGGTCTGCGTCCAGCTCCAGCGGGCCAGTGGTCAGGCGCTGGAGGTGGAGGTGGATGGGATCGCCGCCGACGCGGTCGCCGTGGACGCTCTGGCCCGGCTGGAGCTGGCCGCGCGCCGGCACGGCTGCCGAGTCACCGTCCGGGGTACGGGACCAGAGCTGCGCGAGCTGATCGAGCTCGTCGGCCTGCGCGACCTGTTCCTGGCCTGACGAGCTAATCCACGTGGTCCGGCAGCCCGAACAGCGGGAACAGCCGCGCGGTGTCCAGGAAGAACGTCAGCTCGCTCAGCCGGCCATCCCGGGCCTCCACAACCTGGAGAGCCCAGGGGTCGCGACCGCCCGACGGGCTTGGCTTGTACTGGCCGAAGGCCACCAGGCCGTTGGCCCGCGGGGCCGGCAGCAGCCGGGAGTCCTGGCAGGCGATGCCGGGACCCCACCACCAGGTGAATATGTCCTCACGGCCACGTAGCCAGAGGTCGTAGGGCGGCATGGACTGGACTGCGTCCTCGCGGATGAGCGCGGTCAGGGCCTCCATGTCGTAGGCCTCGAAGGCCGCCACGTAACGGGTCAGCAACTCCTGCTGGTCGGCATCCATCGGACCTGGCGCGTCGGCGCTGTCCGTCTGGGTCTCCTCCAGCGTGGCCCGGGCGCGCTGCAGAGCGCTGTTGACCGAGGCCGTGCTCGTCTCCAGCAGCTCGGCCACCTCGCTGGCCTTCCAGCGCAGCGCCTCGCACAGGATCAGGGCAGCCCGCTGCCTGGCCGGCAGGCGCTGGAGCGCCGCGATGAAGGCCAGCCGCAGCGTCTCACGGGCCACGGCCTGCTCGGCCGGATCGTCCGGGGCCACGGTGTCCTCCCGGATGGGCTCGATCCACGTCACCTCCGGGAGGGTGTTCAGGTTCTCGGCGATCGGCTCTCCGGCCGGGCCGAGGTCCATGGGGCGGGCGCGACGGCTCCCGGCCGCCAGGGCATCCAGGCACACGTTGGTGGCGATTCGATACAGCCAGGAGCGCAGGGCGGCCCGGCCCTCGAAGCGCTCGATGCCCCGCCAGGCCCTGAGCATGGTCTCCTGCACCGCGTCCTCAGCGTCGAAGGGCGAGCCGAGCATCCGGTAGCAGTAGCCCAGCAGCTCCCGCTGGTGCCTGCCCAGAACCTCTTCCAGCTCGCCCGCACTGACCGTCGCCGCCACGAGACTCATCGTAGACCACTCACCATGGATTCCGTCACCACGAGTGCGCTCCTTTCACTGGCTGCCAATAAGACCGGGCCGAGCCCGGGAATTCATCGGTGGGGCAGGGGGGGAGCGTGCAGGAGGACACGACTGGCCTGCACGGCCTTGTGAAGATCAGGCTCGCTTCCGGTGATGAGGTTGTTGAAGATGAACGACTCCCCGATCCGGACCAGCAGATAGGCCAGCGTCTCAGCGTCCAGCGGCGGGCGATAGCCGTTGTGTGAGGTCTGCTCCTCGATCATCGCCTGCACGGTCTCGATCAGGCGCCGCTGAAACGGCGTGCGGTTGCCGGTCAGGACGCGGAGCGCGAACTCAGGGTCACGCTCGATGAACCGGCGGGTCGGCTCGAACAGGGCGAGCTGGGTGAGGTAGTGCTCCACCACGGCCGAGATGTAGTCGGGCCCCGAGCCCCGGGCCTCCTGCCGTCCCTGCTCGATCGTCCGCTCGGCGATCGACCACAGGACCTCGCCGGTCAGGCGTTCCCGATCCCCGACCCAGTTGTACAGCGTGGCCCGACTCACGCCCAGCTCGCCGGCCAGCGCTCCCATATCGATCCGCATGTCGGTGAGCCACATCCGCCGGGCTGCGTTCAGGGCGTCCAGCGGAGTGACGCGGGCGCGGGGCTCACCGGCCGTCACGGCGCGTTCGAGGGCGGTCTGCGAAGGGGGGGTCATGTGTGTAGCCTATCGACAAATAAGAGGCTTGACAAGAAATTAGACATTTGCCATGATTGTCGATGTGCACCGGGAGGCCGCCGTCACCATCGCCGCATCACTGATTGCCATCTTGGCGGGTGCGCCGGTCGCTCCTGCCAACGCCGCCGTGCGGTGTCCTACAAAGGACACCGGCGTGGTCAACGTTTCCAGCGAGACCGGGACCTCCGAGGGCGAGGAGCCCCTGTCGGTCAACCCCACTCACCCTCAGGACATGACAACCGTGGCCAACGTCTACCAGCCCGTACCGCCGCTGTCGATCACGGAGGATCCGCTGTACGGCGGGGGAGGCGTGCAGGACACTCGCGTGTACACCACCCGTGACGGAGGCTGTCACTGGCTGACCCGGAAGCTTGATCAGGGTGGGCTGGGGCGTGTCAGCGTCCCCCTGTCAGGCGGCGCCGACGCGCCCGAATTCTCCGACGCGTTGAACGTTCTCTCCACCGACGCCGACTCGGCCTGGGACCGACACGGGAATGCGTACTTCGAGGCCGGCGATGCCCACGGCGCGGCCCACGACGGGATGGAGGTGGAGGTGGTGTGGCACTCTCGGGACGCCGGCCTCACCTGGGCGCCCAAGCGGGGATACGTCGCCTTCAATGCCACCACCGGACAGAAGAGCGAGCTCGACCGCCCTTGGCTGGCCGTGGACAACAGCGGGGGCCCGCACGACGGCCGCCTCTACACCACGACCGAGACGACGCCCTTCGTCGACATCCCTCCCCAGGTCAACCTGAAGTACTCAAACGATCATGGGAGGACCTGGAGCCCGGAGGTGCGGGTCGATAACGGCACGTACGAAACCCAGTGGAACCCCCGGGCTCGCCCCACGGTGGGAGCGGGCGGAATCGTCTACGTGGTCTACGACCGCGGGCCGGTGACCGACACTCCGCTGGCCGGCTACAGCGGTCCGATCGACCTTGTGGTGGCGCGATCCTCGGATGGGGGACGGACGTTCCGGCGATTCGTCGTCGACTCCCGCGTGGAGCGCGTCATGAGTCCGAACGAGGCCCTGCCCAGCTACACCGAGATGATCTCGGCGATCGCGGCCGATCCGCGCCACCGCGGCCACCTGGCGGTCGCCTGGCCGCAGTCACTCGGACCTGACAACTCCCGGATCATCCTGCGCTACTCGTTTGACGGTGGGATCCACTGGAGCCGGCGCATCGACGTGGCCGACGATCCCGCCCGCCGGGACGACCAGCACGACCATGTCACGCTGGCCTGGCAGGGCAACGGCCGTCTGTTCGTGGGCTGGCGGGATCGGCGCTGCTGCGGAGGCGGCTGGAGCGATGACTACCAGCAGTGGGTCAGGGTCCTGAACCCCAAGCGTCGAGGCCTCAGGCCGGGCCGGACGGTCCGGTTCTCAGAAGGTCCGTTGCTGCCCACCAACCCCGGCCGCAGCGACGGCGAGCCGGACGAGTTCCAGGGCCTGGTGGCCACCCGCCTGGGCGTGGCTCTGACGTGGTCGCAGCTGCAGCCGGACGGTCTGGACCACCTGGAGTTTCGCCGCATCGCCCTGAGCGCCTTTGCGGCGCCCGCCCATCGGAGGGCCCGATGAGGGCGCTCGAGCCCGCCGGCGGCGCCGGCCCCCGGCCGGCCGTTGAGCTGGAGCACGTTTTCGACTACGAGGTCAGGCTCAGGCCACCCGTGGTCCTGGGCCGGGCCCAGTACGGGACCCGGATCTTCTACGAGGTGCTGGAGGGCCGGATCAGCGGGCCGAGGTTGCAGGGCGAGGTGCTGAGCGGGGGCGGTGATTGGGCGCTCGTGGACGACGATGGCTGGACCCGCGTCGATGTCCGTGGCCAGGCCCGGTCTGACGATGGGGCGTTGCTGTACTTCTGCTACCGAGGCCTCATCGAGCCCGCCCCGGCCATCGCCGCGGCCCTGCAGAGCGGTGGTGAGACGAGCTTCGAGGACCAGTACTGGCGGGCGTCGATAGAGGTCGAGACCGCCGATCCCCGGTACCGCTGGCTGACCCAGAGCGTGCTCGTCGGCCGCGGCCGGATCTGCGCCGGCCCCGGAGTCGCCTACCAGGTATTCCGCATCGGTTAGCCGGGGTAGGCACGCCGCGCGGGCTCGGATAGGCTGCGGCAACCGGCAACTAAAGAGGAGGGGTTAATGGCTGGCGAGGCTCTGTTCATTGGGTGGGGTGCCGTGGTTCGTGGTCGTGAGAAGGCGGCGCTTCAGGTGTTCCAGGAGTCGATGGAGTACTACGGAAAGCTCCAGCAGGATGGCCGGATCGAGAGCTTCGACGTGGTTCTGCTCTCGCCGCATGGCGGCGACCTGGCGGGATTTGTCGTCATGCGCGGCGAGCGCACCTCACTGGCCGAGGTCAGGTTCAGCGAGGACTTCGAGCGGCTGATAGCCCGTGCCTCGGCGATCGTCGACTCGCTCGGTGTGATGCCGGCCTACAGCGGCGACGTCCTGGCCCAGCAGATCGGGTTACTGCAGGAGGTGGCTGACGAGTTCGGCAGCTGAGCCCGAGCACGACCCGGCCGAGCTGGCCGCCGAGACCCGGGCTTTCAACGCAGAGCTGGAGCGGCTGCTGGCCACGATGCCATCGGTCCACACCGTCCCGCCTGAGGAGACGCGTCGGGCGCGGCGGGAGGGGCGCGGCATCTACCCGCCGCCCGTGTTCATCCCCGAGGCCCGCAGCCTGGAGATTGACGGTCCGGGGGGTCGGCTTCCCCTGAGGGTCATCGCACCCGAGGGGAAGTCCACCGGCGTCTTCCTGCACCTCCACGGCGGCGGCTGGACGCTGGGCGAGAGCGACATGCAGGACCCACGCCTGCAGAGGCTGGCTCGTGAAACGGGGCTCACGGTGGTCAGCGTGGGCTACCGGCTGGCCCCGGAGAACCCATATCCGGCGGGCCCTGATGACTGTGAGGCCGCGGCGCTGTGGCTGTTGGGCGAGGACAGCCGAGAGCAGCTGGGGATCGGAGGCCCCAGGGCGATCGGCGGGGACTCGGCGGGCGCGCAGCTGGCCCTGGTGACGCTGCTGCGGCTGCGCGACCGGCATGGGATCACCGATGCGTTTACCGCCGCCGTACTGCAGTACGGCGGCTTTGACCTATCAATGTCTCCGAGTCAGCGACTCTGGGGAGAGCGCAACCTGGTTCTGTCCGGCCCCATCCTCACCTGGTTCGCTGACCAGTTTGTGCCCGCGCACGACCGCGAGCAGCGCCGCGATCCGGACATCTCCCCGCTGTTCGCCGACCTCAGCGACATGCCGCCGGCGATCTTCACCGTCGGCACGGAGGATCCGCTGATCGACGACACGCTGTTCATGGAGGCCCGGTGGCGGATGGCGGGGACCCCCACGGAGCTGCGGGTCTGGCCGGAGGCGCCGCACGGCTTCCTCTCACTTCCCATGCGCGTGGCCGATGTGGCGCTAGCCGCCGAGCACGGGTTTCTCCGCTGCACCCTGGGGCTGCAGGCCTGATGGAGCGGCTGGAGCTGGGCTCCGGCCGGGGCATCCGTCACCAGGGCGATCGTTCACGCTGCGCCGTACTGCTCCCAAGACAGTTCTATCCCACCCGGGCACCGGTGCTCTGGTTCGCGCGGGAGGCCGTGATGGCGCACGGCTGGAGCGCGATCGAGGTGCTGGGGGAACCGGGCCTCCAGGAGGACCCACTGGGCTGGGAGCAGGAGTGCGCGGAGCGAGCCCTGGAGGCCGCGGGGAGCGCCAGCGTGCTGGTGATCGGGAAGTCGCTGGCCAGCCTGCTGGCCGGATTGGTAAGCGATCGCGACCTGCCCGCGGTGTGGCTGACCCCCATCCTGAGCGACCGGCGCGTCCTGAACGGCCTCAGCCGGACCGGTCAACCGACGCTGCTCGTGGGTGGGACCGCCGACGAGCTGTGGAAGCGGGCCGCGATCCCCGGCAACCCGTCCCTGAAGGTCCTGGAGCTGCCAGACGTCGACCACGCGCTCCAGGTGGCCGGCGAGCCGCTGGCCTCGCTGGACGCGCTGCGTCAGACGGTCGACGCGGTGGGGCGGATGGCGGCCGAGCCAGCAGTTAGGTGAGCACGTCCTGGCGCTGGAAGCGCACGAACGCGAGGGTCAGAAACGCCACCGTGTAGGCGGCCTGGACCTCCAGGGCGTGCGCGAGGCCGTCCGTCTGGATCGGGCGCGTGAAGAACCCCGTCCACAGGCTCGTGCCGCTATCGGTGACCGGCAGCCAGGGGCTCAGGGTGTGCAGGCCCGGGATGTTGTCCAGGGCTCGCGAGACCAGGCTCAGGCCGACTCCACCGGCCACGGCGCTGAACGGGCTGGCCGTCAGGGTGGATAGCAGCAGGGCAAACGCGAACGTGCTGCCCAGCATGCAGACGATGAAGCCGCTGGCCAGGGCGATCCGGGCCAGCGCAGCGGGCGGCGCGAAGGTGGCCGAGGCAAAGACGAAGGGACTGGTGTGCTGTAGGTCCACCACCGTCAGCGGATGCCAACCAAATGCCGTCAGCCCGCTGATCAACGACACCAGCACCACGACCACCACCGCCATCAGTGAGAACCCGGCCGCCACGGCGGCCTTGGCGCCCAGGACCCGCCAGCGAGCGACGGGCCGCGCCAACATGTATCGCAGGCTGCCCCAGGACACCTCCCCAGCCACCGTCTCGCCGGCAAAGATGGCCACGGCGAGCGGGAGCAGAAACAGGAGCATCGCGCTCAGCGTGATCAGGGGCAGGGTCATCCCCGACGTGTTGGCGACCACGGATCCCCAGTCACCGATCCGCTCGGCGATCGTGGGATAGCCGACGCCGATCACGATGCTGATCAGGGCCGTGAGCACGGCGAGCGCACCCAGCGTCACGATGCCCCGCGGCCGCCGTACCTGCTTGGTGAGCTCGGCGGCTATCACGTCAGGATGTCCTTGCGTCGGAACCACCACCAGGCAGCGGACAGGAACACCGCCACGTACACCACCTGAAGGACGAGGAAGTGAGCCATTCCGGCCGTCTGCGTAGGCTCCTGGAAGAGGTGCTGCCAGAGGTCGACCTCGTTGTTGGGCATGTAGGTGTTCAGTGCCGCCACGCCGGGCAGGTAGTCGGCGTTGATCACACGGGAGACGATCGTCAAGCCCACGCCACCGGCCACGGCGGCAAACGGGCGGGAGGTGAGCGTGGAGAGCAGGAACGCGAACGCAAAGATGCTGGTCATCCCGGCGGCGACATACGCGGTGCCGAGCGCCAGCCGGGCCAGAGCCGTGCCAGTGCTGAATGTGATGACGGTGCTGTGCAGCGTGCTGGATGCGCTCCCGTCGATGGCGGTCAGGGGGTGCCAGCCGAAGGCGAGCGTCCCCACGACGAGGGCAGCCGTGGGCACCAGCAGGACCCCAATGACGGAGAGCATGAGCGCAACCACGAGCTTCGAGCCCAGATAGCGGCTGCGCGACACGGGCGCGGCCAGGGCGTAGCGCAGACTGCCCCAACCCGCCTCGCCGGCCACGCACTCACCGGCGAAGATCGCCACGGCCAGCGGAAGGAAGAACTTCATCGTGCTGGCGAGGGCGATCAAGGGGATCGAGAAGCCGGACTGGTTGGGGACGATCAGCAGCGGAACGTCGCCGACTCGCTCCAACTGCCCCGAGCCGGTTGCCTCCAGGCTGATCGTCAGCACGACGGTGAACAGCGCCAGGGCCGCCAGCGTGAGGACTGTCCGGGGACGCCGCCACTGCTTGGCCAGCTCGACCCGGATCACGTGACCAGGCCCAGGTAGACCTCCTGGAGTGAGCTGGCGCCGGCGCTCGTGATCAGCTCCCGGACCGGCCCGGCGGCGATCACCCTCCCGGCCGTCATCACGGCGGCATGCGTGCACATCTCCTCAACGTCGGACATCACATGACTGGAGAGGACCACCGTCGTCCCGGCCCCGGCGGCGGTTCGGATGGCCTCACGTACCTCCAGGATGTGAGCGGGGTCAAGCCCGGTCGTCGGCTCGTCCAGCAACAGGAGCTCAGGAGAGCCCAAGAGCGCCTGCGCCAGTCCCAGCCGGTAGCGCATTCCGTGCGAATACGTCTTGTACGGCCGCTCGATGGCCTCGCCCAATCCCGCGATGGCGATCGCCCGGTCCAGGTCGGACTTGCCATCGCGGCGCTCGATCATGCGGTTGGCCAGTTTCAGGTTCTGCAGGCCGGTCAGGTGTGGGACGAAACCTGGACCGTCGACCAGTGCGCCCACGCGGGCCAGGACCTCGGCCCCGGGGTGCACGGGCTGGCCGAATAACTCGACGCGCCCCGCCGTCGGTCGCACCAAGCCGAGCAGGATCTTCAGCGTCACGGACTTGCCCGCGCCGTTGGGCCCCGCCAGGCCGACCACCTGACCCACCTCGACGGTCAGGTCGAGCCCATCCACGGCGACCACGCCGCTTCCCAGGCGCTTCACGAGTCCCTGAATCAGGACCGGCGGGGGCCCGCTATCCGCCATCGGTGTCGCCGGGGAGCTATCCCCCATCGGTGTCCGCGGGCCGCTATCCGCCATCGGTGTCGCCGCCCCCATTGTTCTCACGCTCGCCGGATGGCGTGATGGAGGTGATGTCGACCACCTGACCCTGCGGTGGCGCGGTCACGGGATGCTTGGGACCCGAACCGAAGTGTGAGATGGCCATCAGCTCGCGCCCCTCACCCGTGCCTGGCCAGTTCGCCAGCATCTGCACCACCCGCCCCTGATGATCGACCGAGGTGAGGACAGGGAAGGTCGTAACGCCGTGGGCGGCGATCAGCTGCTCCTGGATGGCCTGGCTCAGCGCCTGGGCGCCCGGCCCGCTGGCCGCGGCCAGTGCACGCGGCAGATCGACGGCCACCCGGTAGCGCTGGGTGGGCGCGTGATCGACGATCTGTCGTCCCGGCCCCAGTGGCTCGGCTCGGGTGGCTCCCCACCGCAGCTCGTTGAGCAGAAGGATCGGGTTGACGCCCTCGGCCTGGGCGACAAACTGCGGGAAGTTGCGGCTGACCGATTCCGAGCCGCCCACCGGCGCCGAGAGCCACTTCTTGCCGTGGGGCAGCACGGCCAGGGCTCCGGCCTTGGGCTGGAGGTAAACCTCGGTGGGCAGGAAGATGGCGTGCTCGGTGCCGGGCTCCTGATGCTTGATCTCAGGCAGATCGATCGTCTCGGTGCCGCGGGCCCTCGCCAGGTCGAACGTGCCGGAGCCGAACACCGGCGCCCGCACGTGGCCGAAGATCGCCGCTCCTGAGAGCTTCCAACCTATCTTCGCCCGCTGCTGCAGCGTCCTGGCCGCGGCGGCGGGGATGTCGTGAAGGAGGGGGGAGGCGCTGGCTTGATGGCCGTGCCCCGCCTGGGCGGCGCCGACCGGAGGCTCGCTGCGGGTCGCGCCGCCGCAGCCCACCAGGGCAAGCGAAACCACCGCGGCGGCGCTGCACCAGCCTCGATGGCTGAACCGGTGGGTCATCGACTGATTTGCTCGGTCCGGGCGCGAAAGTCGCACGCTGAGTCCTCCAGCCAGAGGCTGGCTCGCTCCCCGGCCTGGAAAGCTAGCGGCGCTGCCGGGTGGCCGTGGGTCTAGATGTTGCCGTCACCGTCGCTCGGAGCGCCCTGGTTGTCCGCGTCGGCGTCGCCGGCGTTCGCTCCCTGGGGGATCCCGCCTGAGCTGGATGAGCCACCGCTCGATCCCGACCCGCTCGATCCCGATCCGCTCGACGAGGACGCCGGTGTGGACTGGGCCGGTTGCGGCGATCCAGACGAGGGCGAGTTTCCTCCGCAGCCCGCCAGAACCAGGGCGATCACGGCGATCGCTGCGGCGATCGACAGGCGGCCGGACCTGGAAGTCATTGTGTTCATCTTCAAACCTCCATGCAGTTGTGTCCCGCCCGGGATGTGTTCCGGGCGATGATCCAGAGGGACTCCGGCTGGTACGAGTTACTTCCCGGCTGTGGACGATAGAGGGCGGGGCGATCGCATCCCATGAACTCGGGAAGGAACTCGCGGCGAGGGCGTCTTTGGGGGTGTTCGGACCCCCGACCTCTGGGAGAGAAAAGATGCCAGCCAGATTCCTTCCCGTCGCAGCGGTGCTGCTCGGCGGTCTTCTCGCCGCGTGCGGAAGCAACAGCAAGACAGCCACCCCCGCCGCCAACCAGCCCCCGCAGAGCGCGAGCAGCGGAGGGGGTGCCTATGGGTCCGGATCGAGCAGCGGTGCGAGCACCCCGAGCGCGGCCCTCGTCATCACCAAGAAGGACAAGAAGCTCGGAATGATCCTGGCCGAGGGCGCCAAGAAGTTGACCGTTTACGAGTTCCTGGCTGACAAGGGCGGCACGTCGCACTGCACCGGCGCCTGCGCCACGGCCTGGCCGCCGGTGACCGGAACCCCCAAGGCAGGCGCCGGGGCCGAGGCATCAAAGCTGGGGACCATCACCCGGCCTGATGGCTCCAAGCAGGTGACCTACAACGGGCACCCGCTCTATACGTTCATCAAGGACAAGGACGACGAGGACGCCTACGGCGAGGGGGCACATGCCTTCGGAGCCGAGTGGTACGTCCTGGCGCCGTCAGGCAACAAGGTCGACCTGTCATGACGATGGGCGACGTCCGGCCGCCGACCACGTCGGCGCACGCCGAGGAGAAACCAGCTAACCGGGAGGCATCAATGTCACGTGTGAGGAAGCTTCGGGTCCGCTGGGGTGGGATTGCCGTCGTCGCGGCGGCGGCCGGCTTTGGGATGGCCGCCCTGGCGGGCATCACCGTCGCCAGGACGTTCACGCTGAACGTGGCCAAGAACGCCCCCGTCAAGAACCAGTCCGGCACGACCGTCCACGAGAACATCGTCATCAACGCCAAGGCGCGTGCCGTCTACACACTCACCGGTGACAGCAAGACCCACCCCGAGTGCACGAAGGCCAACCACTGCTTCCAGTTCTGGCCGCCGGTCACGGTGGCCTCGAAGCGGAGCCTGAGCAAGGCTCCCGGCGTGCCCGGCACGCTCGGCGTGTGGCGGCGGTCCGGATTCCTCCAGGTCACCCTGAACGGACATCCGCTGTACACCTACATCGGGGACGTCCAGCAGCGGTCGGCCACCGGAGAAGGGGTCGTGAGCTTCGGAGGCACCTGGCACGTCAAGAAGGCGGCGAAGACGAGCAGCGGGGGCACCACGACAAAGACGACCCCCACCACCCCAACCACGTGCACCTATCCCCCGTACTGCTGAAGCTCCGACCGTGGGGCTGATGGTCCGGCTCGCCGGCTGACCCCCCTTGCCGGTGAGCCGGAGGTCCGGCGCACGGCCCTGAAGGGCGACCGCTCAGAGTCCTCTCAACTGAGCGGTCGCCCGGGCCACGGGGCCGGGGCCCCGGCGTGGGCGGCAACGGCGGGGGCTGCCTCTAGCATCTGGCCGCGATGTTGACCCCCGGTGCGCGGCGGCGCAGGCGGCGGGAGCCGATCATCGCGGTGTCTGTCCTGGTCGCGGTGGGGATCGCCGTGGCCCTGGTGATCCTGCTCTCCTCCGGCGACTCTCCGCACACGAAAAAGCCAACGCCGGTTGTTCACCACAAGCCGCCGCCACGTAAGCGGGTGACGGACACCTTCGTCTGGCCGTTTTACGGATACAGCTCTGCGCGCACGCGCTTCCTCGCCGCGAGCCGGCGATTCGGGCCGCCGCTGCGCCGGGGCTGGCATTACAACGACTTCGCCCTGCTGGAGTTCCCGCCGGTCATGTATCACGACGACCTGTTCTTCATCGACTACACAGGGTTGGCCAGGGCGGTCGACAAGCGCAACGGTCACCGGATCTGGCGCCGGAAGGTGGGCACCCTGGCCGCGGTCACCCCGGCCGTGGACTCGGCTGACAAGCTCGTGCTCATCCCGCTGCTCTCGACCACCCCCGGCGCGCGGCTTCCGGGACACGGGCGGTTTGTCGCTCTTTCGATGAAGACCGGCCGCGTGGTGTGGTCACGCTCCATCCCGGCGGGGAGCGAATCCTCGCCTGTGGTGCACCGGGGGAGCGTGTTCCTGGGCGCCGCGGACGGCTCCGTCTACTCCTTCAAGGCCAAGAACGGCCACCTGAAATGGACCTTCCACGCCGGGGGCGCCGTGAAGGGAGGAGTGGCCTACTCAGGCGGCGAGATCTTCTTCGGTGACTACGGTGGCCGCGTGTACGCGGTCAATGCCGCCACGGGTCGTGAGATCTGGTCCACGGCGGCCGGGGGCGGCAACTTCTACGGCTCGCCGGCCGTGGCCTTCGGACGGATATTCGTCGGTAGCACCGACGGCCACGTCTACGCGCTGTCCAAGACCGGCCGGCTGCGGTGGAGTGCCGGCACGGGTGCGTACGTGTACAGCTCGCCCGCGGCGGCCAACGTACGCGGCCTGGGTCCGACGGTGTTCACGGGGTCCTACGACGGCAACTTCTACGCCCTGAACGCCAACTCCGGACGCGTGCGCTGGCGCCATGCCTCCGGGGGCCCAGTCTCCGGGTCCGGGACGATCATCGGCCACGTCGTCTACTACTCGGTGATCCACGTCAGGAACACCATCGGCCTGGACACCCGGACCGGCCGGCAGGTCTTCTTCTTCCCGGACGGTGCGTTCGCCGCCGCGATCGCAGACCACCGGGCCATTTACCTGATCGGCGCCTCCACGATCTACCAGATGCTTCCCAAGCGCTCCCGGTAGGCGCTGCCCGGGTTGCCGCAGTGCGTGGCCGGGGGGTGGGGGGCGGCGGTACGATGGAGTGCGATGGGGGTGCGCTCCACCTGGATATCTCTGGGGGTCGCAGGAGCAATCTGCCTGAGCGGTGCGGCTCCACCGGCCCTGGCTCAGGGACTCGCCGCCCACGCGGTGCGGCTGGGTGCCGCCCCTCCGGCCCAGCAGCTTCAGATCCTGCTTCCGCTCCGGGGACGTGACACGGCATTGGGGCGGTTTGCCCAGGATGTCTCCTCGCCGGGGTCCCCGCAGTACGGCCATTACGAGCCCATCCCCGCGCTGGCCCGCCGGTTCGGCGCGTTGGCCCAAACCCGGTCGGCCGTCATGCGCTACCTGCGTTCCCGAGGCGCGCGGGCCGTTCGGGTCGACTCCACCGCGCTGTTCGTCCATGCCACGATGAGCGTGGCCGCGGCCGAGCGGACGTTCGCGGCTCCGTTGGCGGCGTTTGCGAGCGACGCCGGACGGTTTGTCGCGCCGGTTAGCCGCGTGCGAATCCCCCGCGGGCTCCGCGGGCTGATCGAGGGGGTGGTCGGCCTGGACACCCGCCCCGTGGTCAGCCGTCCGCCCCGCCGCGACTGGCGAGGCACCGGCAGCCCAGCGATGCACGGTGCGTTCGCCTCTCAGCCGAGCTCAGGCTACTTTCCGGCCACCGGCTCGCCTTCCGGATGCGCGGCGGGCGTGAACAGCGGAGGCTTCACGCCCAACGAGTATCTGAGGGCCTACGACTACGCCCCGCTGCGCTCGGCGGGCCTCCGGGGCATGGGCGAGCGGGTGGCGCTGATCGAAATCGACGGGTTCAGGTATTCCGACCTCAAGACCTACGCGCGCTGCTTTCACCTGGACATACCGGCGCTGACCACGTTTGCGCTGGGGCTCAAGCACCCCTTGGCGCCAGGTGCAGAGGCCACGCTTGACCTGGAGGTCCTGGACGCGGTGGCCCCGGATCTGGCCCGGTTGGAGGTCTTCGAGACCCGGGGCGACACGGCCAGCGTGCTGAAGGCCTTCCTGGCGCCGGTTCTCTATCCCAACGCCAAACCCCAGATCATCTCCACGTCGATCGGCCTCTGCGAGCGGTTCATCCGCCGAGGAGATCCCGGGGCGATCAGATCGGCCGAGCGCACCTACCAGCTCCTGGCGGCGGCCGGCGTGACCGTGGTGGCGGCGGCGGGAGATCAGGGCTCCGCCGATTGCAGCTCACCCTCGCCCTATCAGCCCGCGCGGGACCGGCGGCTGGCCGTCGACTTCCCGGCCTCATCGCCGTGGGTCACGGGGGTGGGGGGGACCCAGCTCCGGCTTGATGCCTCAAACCACATCCAGCAGCAGCTGGTCTGGAACGACACCAACCAGATCCCTGACTCGGCCGGCGGTGGTGGGCTGAGTCACCTGTTTGCCCGGCCGAGCTACCAGAAGGGAGTCGTGGGCAGCGATCGCCGGGCGGTACCGGACGTGTCGGCCCTGGCCGACCCCTCTCCCGGATACGCCGTGTTCTGCTCGGCCGCCGAGTGCCGGTCGATATCTCCCTGGAGCACGGTTGGCGGCACCAGCGCGGCCGCGCCCCTATTGGCCGGCGGCGTGGCCCTGGTGGATCAGGACCTTCACCGCCACGGGCAGGAGCTGATGGGATTCATGAATCCGCTGCTCTACCAATTGGGCAAGAGCAACAGCGGCGTGTTCAGGGACGTGCTGGCGTACGGCAATGACGTTGGACGATTCATGCCCGGGGGCGGACACCCCCTGGGCTGCTGCACCGCCAAGGCGGGCTTCGACCTGGCGTCAGGCTGGGGAAGCACGGACCTGGAGGCCCTGGACTCGGCCGCGCGCTCGATGCTGCCCAAGATCCCGGACCTCCTCCTGTCGATCCCCGGCGGACAGCGACCGGTGTCCCAGCACCGGATCATTACGGCCCTGAGGTGCTCGGCCAGCTGCACCGCGCTCGCCTTCGCCCTGGTGGCCGTGAAGGGAACCCGTGTGTTCGAGGTCAGCGCGGACCCCCGCACGTTGAAGGCCAACACCAGCTCTCGCGTTGCGCTCAGGTTCTCCAAGAGGCAGGAGCGGCGGCTGCGCGACGCGCTGGCACACGGCAGGAAAATCTTCGCCGAGGCCTTCGGCGCGCTGAGCGACGCCAAGGGGGACATCCTGGAGCTGACGCCGGCGAAGCGGGTCCGGATTTCGGGCTGAGGGCGGCTTGGGTGTCGCGGGGCGCCGCGGCGGCGTTGTGGGGGCGTTGTGGGGAGTTGTGGGGCTACCGCTGAGGCGGGGCGGGGGCGGTCGCTGGGGGCGGCGCCCGGGCGCGGTCCCCCGAGGTCCCTTTCGTAACACTCGTTCATCCGACCGCATCGAACGTCACGAAAGGGGGTCATATACGCACCTTTCGTAACACTCAACGACCGCGGCTGGTCGAGTGTTACGAAAGGGGCATCGTCGGACGAGGGCAGTGGAACGAGAGCCCGACGCGGAGCGGCAAAGTTGGGGTCAAGGTCGGCGATCCGAACCGCGCCCGACTGAGCCTGGGCGAATTAAGAACGCCACATGTCGCCTCTTCGGCCAGGCTCGGCCCGAACCGCCCCGAGCCCCGGATCGCCGGCAGCGCCCACCGAGCCGGGTGCCCCGGTCTCGCGCCACCGCCGCCCGCAGAGAAAGCGCCCCCAGAGAAAGTTGTGCGCACAATGTTGACAGCACAACCATCTGGTGATACATTGTTGCTCTAGCAAGTAAAAGCCCCCATCCAAACGAGGCGCAAGGCGACCTCATTAGGAGGGGCCTCATCCCAGGAGATTTCACATGAGCATCACAGAGACTCAGGTACTACCGGCCGGGACATGGAGCGTCGACAAGGTCCACTCGACCGTGGGCTTCGCGGTGAAGTACATGGTCGGCACTTTCCAGGGCTCGTTCTCGGATTTCGACGCCCGGCTCGCCGACGGAACCGTTCGCGGTTCCGCCCGCGTGGCCAGCATCGAGGTCAAGGATCCGAACCTGACGGCCCACCTTCAGGCGCCTGACTTCTTCGACGCCGAGCGCCATCCGGAGCTGACGTTCGAGTCCGAAGACGTCCGGCGTGATGGCGACCGGCTGGACCTCGACGGCCAGATCACGATCAAGGGTCACACCGAGCCGGTCAGGATCAGTGGTGTGATCGGCGAGCCGATCAGCGACCCGTACGGTGGAGAACGCTTCGGCCTGCAGCTGGAGGCCAAGATCGACCGGACGCTGTTCGGGATCAGTTGGAACAACCCCCTGCCCAGCGGTGACAAGGCTCTGTCCGACACGGTCACGTTGATCGCGGACCTGCAGCTGTCAAAGCAGGCATAGGGACATGCGCATCCTCGGCATCAGCGGCAGTCTGCGCCGCGACTCGCACAACACGAAGCTGCTCCGGGTGGCCGGGGAGATGCTGGCCGCGCGCGGGGTGGAGTTCGAGCTCTACGACGCGCTCAAGCAGGTCCCGCCCTACGACGAGGACGACGACCGCCACGAGGGTCCGCCGGCCGCCGCGCGCCTGCGCGCGGCGGTGGCGGACGCCGACGCGGTCCTGTTCTCGACGCCCGAGTACAACCACTCCATCCCCGGGCAGCTGAAGAACGCGGTCGATTGGCTTTCCCGGCCAGTGGGCAGCGGAGCGGTGGCCAACAAGTCCGTGGCGGTCATCGGGGCCAGCACCGGGATGTTCGGAGCCGTATGGGCTCAGGCCGAGCTGCGCAAGGTTCTGGGCGCGGCGGCGGCGCGGGTGGTGGAGGGTGAGGTGCCGGTCGGCCACGCCCACACCCGATTCGACGATGCCGGAAGGCTCACTGACGCCGACCTGGCCGAGCAGGTGCAGGCGGTGGTCGATGCCCTGATCGCCGCAGCCGCGCCAGTCGAGGCGCTGGCCGCGTAGCGCGCTGATCGCCGCCGGCGCGCCGGGTCAGGCGCTGGCCACGTAGCGCCTCAGGCGGCTGCCGAGCTCGGCTTCTGGCTCTCGATCCAGCGCTCGAGATCGGGACCACTCTCGAACGTGGAGATCATCGCGTAACGGGTGTGCGTGCCGTGGTGGAAGCCCCCGTGGTACAGCCACTGAGAGTCGACCACCACCTGGGCGTGCTTGGGGAGTGGGATCTGGACCTCGGAGGCCTTGTCGAACTCCTCCTGCCGGACCACCAGCCGGCTTGACGCGTCATCCGTCAGCTCGTGCCATATCCGCACGGCCCAACCGTTGCTCTCAGGATTGTTCTGGTTGTTGTGATCCAGGTGCAGGCCCCATCGGCACTCACGCAATGTGTTGGGCGTCATCCGCAGCAGCTGAACCTTGCCGAAGCGTGCGCCCACTGACTCGAGCCACTTGATGAGCGTGGGGCACTTCTCGGCGTTGGGCGTCCACTCCCGGTCCAGGTCGCACTTACCGAACTTGCCGAATGCACCCAGCTCAATGTCGCCGCTGGCCGAGGTGATGGGAGCGAAGAACGTGGTGGGATCGGTGGGATAGGTGGTGTAGGTGAGACTCTCGTACTCCTCAGGCGGGATCTCCGGACCGGTGTACCGCCCCAGCTCCAGCCAGCCGCCGTTGGCCTCCAGGCGGGGCATCCGGTAATGAGGGGTGTTCCGCCGAGGCATTTCCTGCGGAGGCCGCACTCCGGTGACGCGCAGAACGCGCTTGACGTACTCGTTCTTCATCGACTCGGTGAGAGCTGACATCGAGGGCGACCGTCCTTTCCAGCGTGGTGCGAGCCGAGGTACCCGAAGGCAGCTCGCGGTTCCAAGAGCGTCCTGATGCTAGCTGCTTGGGCCGATGGACCTCGCGGTGCGCGGCGGCCTCTCGGGCTCACGGGGCCGCGGTGCGCGGCGGCCACTCGCCCTGACGGGCTGCCCTGACTTCGGGGTTCGCGGCTACGCACGAGCCACCCCGAAGAAGTAGGGTGCCGCGAGTTCCAGAGAACTTCTTAAGGAGGAAACATGCCGCAGGCCAGGAGCGGGGGGTCAGGATCGAGTTCGAGCGGGGGCTCGGGCCGCCGCCGCACAACCAGTTCCCGGTCCAAGAGCACCGGCCGTTCCGCGAGCAGCTCACGCTCCAAGAGCACCGGACGCTCGTCAGGCGGCGGGCGTTCCTCCGCGAGCAAGGCGCGGTCCTCCACCAGCAAGGCACGTTCCTCAAGCGGCGCGCGGTCGACACGGTCGACGAGCAGCGCGGCACGCAGCCGGGCCACGGGCGCTGCGGGAGCAGCCGAGGCTCGTGTGGACGCGGCGGCCCAGCGACTGCGCAAGCTCAACGAGCGGATCATCGACGCCGGTCGGGAGGCCGGAGAGAGCACGCTGACGAGCTACGAGAAGGTGCTCAAGGCGATTGCCACCACGATCGAGAAGCGAGCCGGCTCCAGCGACGTGGAGTGGATCTCCACACTGGCCACCGCTCAGGCGAAGTTCCTCCGTGAGATCGCTACGTCGTGGACGTCGGCCGCACGGAAGATGCTGAAGTAGGGCGCTACCAGGCCTGGGCGTCGCCGCAGTGCGGGCAGTCGACCGAGGTCGAGACCAGCGCCGCGAAGACGTAACCGCAGCCGCAGTTGTAGAGAGCCCGATCCTCCGAGGGTCCGCCCTGGCGGTGGCTCCGGCCGAGGCTTTCAATCTCGACCCCGTGCGTTTTGCCGGTGGCGTCGGCCGTGGGCTGGCTCGGGGCGGTCCGGGTCTCATTCACGCTGCGCTCACGGTTACCCGAGCCCATCCGCCGGGGGCGGACTGTGAGCGAGCGGGGTCTTGAACGAACATCCATGTTGTCTGTCCTAACGCTTGAGCCGTTCGTTTGTTACGGCGGAAGGCATGAGTCTCCTGTCGGATAACACGACGTTAATCCCGAGCCTCCGGCTCGCGATCTGGACTCTTGACAGGATTTAGTCCTGGGAGCCCATCACGGGGAGCGGCCCCGAGATGAACGCGCGGCGGGCGAAGCTGTAGACGCGGGCCGGAACGACCGAACCATCAGGAGAGATCCGCCATGCGGAGGGCCGGGCGCGACTCGTCCGGTCCTCGCAGATCAGCCCGCCGTCCCGGTAGCCGTGGGTCTTGACGCGTCCCGCCATGGCGGCCAGCACGGCAATACATGTCCGGAGGGCGGCATCGCTGATCGCGACCTCGCCGGACCCAGAACTCTGGCGGCTCCCGCCTCGACGCCTCCACATGGCCCACATATCGGCAACAGGGGCGACACGCTGGAGTCTCCCCCTGGCTCGGTGGCGGCCCGCGGTCCCAGACGGCGGGCCGCCGGGGGCCGTGTGGGAAAATGGCCTGGCATGGACCCGAGCCGCAAGCGCGCGATCCGGCTTGTCGTCGCCACGTCTGCGGCGCTTCTGCTGGCCGCTGCCCTCATCTACGTCAGCTTCAGCGCCGGTAACGAGGAGGTCACGGCATCCCAGTTGCTGCACGTGGCGCGCCCCGGGCAGTCGTACATCCTGGCCGGGACGGTCCTCCCAGGCTCGGTGCGCCGGCGGGGCGTGGCGCTGCTCTTCCGGATCCGGGATCCCAAGCTCAGTGTCTCCGTGCCCGTGCGTTACTCCGGAGTGGTCCCCGACCCATTCGCCGCGGGCCGGGCGGTCATGGTCACGGTGCAGGAGCAGCGGTCCGGCTCCACCTTCCTGGGTCAGGGCAACTCCCTGACCACCAAGTGCCCCTCGAAGTACCAGGCGCAAGCCGCATCGTGACCCGCCTGCCCCAATCAGCGAGCGCCCTGAGGGTTCCGAGGAGAGCCTGGCCATGGCACCGGTAGGCCGGACCCTGCTCGTCCTGGGGTTGCTGGTGGCGGCCTACGGCATCGGCGCCTCGATCTACGGCGCGCGCTCAGGCCGGCGCGAGTGGGTCGATTCCGGCCGCCGGGCCGTGTACGCGCTGGCCGGGCTCATGACGATCGCCTGGGTGATCCTGGAGGCGGCCTTCCTGCGCTCGGACTTCTCGTTCAACGTGGTGGCCCAGCATTCCTCCACCACCACCCCGACGTTCTACAAGCTGGCCGCCCCCTGGTCCTCCCAGGAGGGCTCGCTGCTGCTGTGGGTGTGGCTGCTGTCGCTCTGGTCCAGCCTGATCCTGTTCCTCACCCGTAGGCGGGTCAGGGAGATCGCGCCGTACGCCACCGCGGTCCTGCTCGGTTTTGCGACCTTCTTCACCTCGCTGGCCACGTTCTTCGCCAATCCGTTCGGCACGACCGCCACCCCGCCGCCCGAGGGATCGGGCCTGGACCCGCTCCTGCTGCACCCCAGCATGATGATCCACCCCCCGATGCTCTACTCGGGCTATACGTTGCTGACCGTCCCGTTTGCCTTCGCCGTGGGCGCTCTGATCACCGGCCGGTTGGGGGCTGAGTGGATCGCGGTGACCAGACGTTTCGCTCTGGGGGCGTGGCTGTTCTTGGGCATCGGGATCGTCCTGGGGGCGCGATGGTCCTACACCGAACTCGGGTGGGGTGGGTACTGGGCCTGGGACGCCGTGGAGAACGCCGCGCTGATGCCCTGGCTCTGCACCACGGCGTTCATCCACTCCGTGATGATCCAGGAGAAGCGCGGCATGCTGAAGGTCTGGAACGTCGCCCTGGTCATGGGGAGCGGCACGCTGGCCATCCTCGGGACCTTCCTGGTGCGCTCAGGGATCCTGGACTCAATCCACGCCTTTGGCGCGTCGACGCTCGGGGTCCCGTTCGTCGTGCTGCTCACGGTGATGATCGGTGGGGCGCTGGGGCTGATCCTGTGGCGCCGGCGACTTCTGGCCTCCGAGGCGCGCCTTGACTCGCTGCTCTCCCGAGAGTCCGTGTTTCTGTTACAGAACCTGGTTCTGGTGGCCATGGTCATGGTTATCTTCTGGATCACGTTCTTCCCCCTCATCTCGGAGGCCCTGACGGGGACCAAGGTGTCGGTCGGTCCGCCGGCCTTCCGCCCGTTCATCGTTCCGCTGGCGCTGGTGCTCGTGGCGCTGTCCGGGATCGGGCCCCTCATCGCCTGGCGCCGAGTGACTGCGTCCAACCTGCGCCGAAACTTCGCGATTCCCGTGCTGGCCGGCGTGGTCACCTGTGCCGTGCTGGTCGCCCAGGGGGTCACCGGATCGCCGTTCGCCCTGGTCATGTTCTCCCTGGGAGCGTTCGTGCTCGCCACGGTGATCCAGGAGCTGGTCCGGGGAGCCGCCGCGCGCCGGTCTCTGACGGGCGAGGCGCCGCCGCGGGCGCTGGTGGGGATCGTCCGCCGCAATCGGCGGCGCTACGGCGGGTATACCGTCCACGCGGGGGTTGCCGTCCTGCTCATCGGGGTGGCCGCGTCGTCCTCTTTCCAGCACTCACGCCAGGTAAGGCTCGCGCCGGGCCAGAGCGCACAGGTCGACGGCTACACGGTCCGGTACGTCCGGCCCACGCTGGCTGCCAGCGCGCAGAAGCTGTCATTCGGGGCCGTGCTTGCCGTGTCCAAGCACGGCAAGCCGGTGACCACCCTGCGGACGACGCGAGGCTTCTATCCCTCCCAGGATCCGAACCTGGGCCAGATCGGGCGGTTCTTCCAGGGCGAGGCGGACAGCAACGTGGGGCTGGACGCCGGGCTGACCCACGACATCTGGACCGTTATCAACCCCGATCTGACGCCGCTCCAACGCTTCATCGCCAGGGGAGACAAGGTCTTCGCCTCGGCCCTGGCCAGGACGATGCGCAGCGGCTCCAGGCTGGGTCCCGCCCGTGCCCAGCGAGCGCTGGCCAGCCTGTGGACGCTGCGTGACCAGGCCATCCTGGAGATAGCGAACCGGTTCGTCACCCGTCCCTGGCCGACGACGTTCCTGCTGATCGTCGATCCGCTTGTCACCTGGATCTGGATCGGAGCGATCATCATCGCCCTCGGAGGCCTGCTGGCCCTGTGGCCGTTCCCCGCGCGGCTGCGCTGGAGGCGCACCTCGCGCTCTGCCGCGGGCGCCGTGGCACCACCGGTGCCCGAACCAGTGCTCGAGGCCGAGCCAGTCCTCAACTCCACCGCCACCGTGCGCGACCCCGCCTGACCCTGACATGGACGTCGTGCTGATCATGGTCATCCTCGCCGGGGTCGTGGTGTTCGTGACCTCGCCGCTGCGGCGAGCGCCGGCGTCCGGAGAGCTGGCCGAGCCGCAGGAGCTCCAGAGCGCCGAGCCGGCCGTGGCCGAGCTGGAGGCGGCTCGTGATGCCAAGCTCCGGGAGCTGCGCGACGCCGAGCTCGATCACCGGACCGGCAAGCTCTCCGACCCCGATTACCAGGCTCTGGACGACACGCTGCGGGCTGAGGCGATCGAGATCCTGCGCGAGCTGGACGCGGCGCGGGAGCGGATCAGCGCCCACCACGGCGCCGCGTCCGGCAATGGTCTGCGGCCTGACGACGGCCAGGATCGCCCGGCAGCGGATACCATCACTGACTGATGTACTCGATCCTCGGCGTTCTCCAGGTGTTCCTGTGCGTGGTCATGATCTTCCTGGTGCTCATGCACTCGGGTAAGGACGCGGGCCTGTCAGGTGCCTTCGGCGTGGGCACAGGCGCCGGCCCGCTGGGTGGCGGTTCGCTGGTCGAGCGCAACCTCAACCGGTGGACGATCGGCTTCGCCCTGGTCTTGGTGATCAACACGATCGTGTTGATCAAAATCAGTTAGTACGCCCGCGTCGTATGGCTCTGGTATGCGACCTCGCAGAGCGTTAGCACGCGGTCTCGCAGAGCTTTAGTACGCGGTTTCGTAGAGCTTTAGTAGGCGGCCTCGTAAAGCTCTCTGAGCTCGGAGGCGTCCGCGGGTGGTGGCGTCATCTGAAGCTCGGGCCGCGCGGCTGCCCCCTCCACGCACTCGTCCAGGGCCGAGCGGGCCACGCCGGCCTGGCTCAGTGATGACACGCCTCCCAGGTCCCGCAGCCGCTCGGCGAGGGCGGCGGGTGTTGCGCCGAGGGCCTGCTCCATCGACTCCAGGAACCCTCCGGAAAAGCGGCGTCCGAGCGCCCTCGCTGAGTGGGGAAGCATGATCGAGTTGGCCTCCCCGTGGCCGATGCCCGCGAAGCGGACCAGCGTCTGTGACATCACGTGGTGCAGGCCGTAGCCGGTGGAGCCGATCACGTAGCCGGCCAGCAGCGCGCCCAGGGCGAGCTGGTCCCGGCCGTCGAGATCGGGCTCATCTCCTGTGGCCAGGCTCCTCTGGAGGAGTTGCGCGGCCTGCAGCGCGGCCAGGGCCGCCACCGGATTGCTCAGCGGCGTCAGGGGTCCCTCCACGGCATGGCCCAGGGCGTTTCCCGCGCTCTGGGCCAACTCCCTCAGTGGCTGGGATGAGGCCAGTGCTGGGTCGCACAGGACGACGGCCGGGCGGACACGCGGCGTCTGCAGGGGGACGCCCGTCGCGTGACGGTGGATGGGTGTCATCTCCGCGCCTGAGAGCGTGGTGGGGATGGCGGCCACCCGCCTGGGAGGGTCGGCCGCGGCCAGCGCCTTGGCGGTGTCGATCACCCTCCCCCCGCCGAGGGCCACCAGCAGGTCTCCCTGCACCTGTGTCCGCAGCCCCGCCGCCAGCTCGTCCACCCGGCCTGGAGGCACGTGGTGAACAGCTGCCGCTCCGGCCACAATGGCGGGAGCGGTCTCGGCCGCGCGGGGCGTCGTCAGCAGCGCGTACCCGTCGCCGAGGACCTGATCAGCGTCGGCGATCCGCCCGCGGCCGAACACCACGAGCCGTTCGCCGTCCTGCCAGCGGAAGGGGTGTGCGGGGGAGAGAGGGGGTGTGCTCATGGGCGCGGGTCGGCCGCCAGCAGCGTTCACCTTCCCGCGCCGGCACCCCGCTCGCCCAGCCTGTCGACCAGCTGGAGCAGGTCGAGTGGGCTGAACGGCTTGGTCAGGAAGAGATCCGCGCCGGCCTGCTCGGCCTGCCGTACCACCTCTTCTCCGTGAGCGGCGGTGAGCATCACGATCGTGGCCGGGCTGTCCGGCTGCTGCGCGCGGAGGGCTCGGCAGGTATCGATGCCGTTCAGCCTCGGCATATCCACGTCCATGAACACGAGCGTGGGCTGCTGCTGGGCCGCCACCTCCAGCGCCTGAAGTCCGTCAGCCGCCTCGTGGAGGTCGAAGTCGGCCACGTCCTCAAGCGTGGTGGCGATGAGCCTCCGGATGAACTGGTCGTCGTCCACGATCAGGACGGCCTGCGTCACTCCGGGGCTCTCCAACCAGCTCCTCTCACCCGATCTCGGCAGCGATACGGTCGAACGTTTCGTCGTCGATGGACTCGAAGGCCTTGACGACCTGGGGGTCAAACTGCTGGCCGGACTCGGCGCTGATCATCTCGCGCGCTGTGGTGATGGGGGAGGCCTGACGGTACGGGCGCTCCGTGGTGAGGGCGTCGAACACGTCGGCCACGGAGAAAACGCGCGCCGACAGCGGTATGTCCTCCCCGGCCAGCCCGTCCGGATATCCCTTCCCATCCCAGCGCTCGTGGTGAGAGCGGACGATCTCCACCGCGCTCTCCAGGAACTCGATCCCGTGCACGATCTCGGCACCGATCAGCGGGTGCTGAGCCATCAGGCGCCGCTCGGACTCGGTCAGGGCTCCCGGCTTGTGGAGGATCGCGTCCGGGATGGCCACCTTGCCGATGTCGTGCAGGAGAAAGCCGAACTCGATCTCGGGCCGGTCGGCCAGCGGCAAATCCATCCGGTGAGCGATCTCCAGCCCGTAGGCCGCCACGCGCTCGGCGTGCTTGCCCGTGTAGGCGTCACGGAACTCGACCGCGTTCGACAGAGCCCGGACCGTGGCCGTGTACGAGCGGCGAAGCTCCTGGGAACGAGCCCGCTCGCTCTTGAAGGTCTCTCGGAGGTCGGCGGCGTAACGCTCCAGCTGACGCTCCTTCTCCGCCGCTTCCTGCTCACGGTTGGCCAGCGCGCTGCGCAGGCGCTCTATCTCCTGAACCAATTCGGCCTCGCCAGAGAGCGACGACATCGACGAAAGGTCCCCAGACACCAAGAACTAGGGTACTGGCCGGAGCCGCGGAACCGTTTCGGTGCGCTGCACGCGCAGCGCGGCCAGCACGGCACCGGCCGCCTGACTGACGGGAACGACCTCAAGTCCGAGGCGATCGATGCCCGTGGGAGCGGGCGTCTCGCCGTCCGAGAACAGGATCGCGGCCCGCCGGATTCGGCGGCCGCGGAGATCGAGCGCCTGAAGTACGGCCTGGGGGTTGCGCACTCCCACGTCCACCAGCGCCACCTCAAACCGCCGCTCGGCACACACGCGCGCGGCCGCGGCGCCCGTGAGCTCCCACTGGTACTTGATGCCCAGTTCGTGAAGGGCCGGCTCAAGCGTGGAGCGCACCTCCTCACGACCCACCACCAGCACCCTGGAGCGGCCGGACTCCACCGCAGTCGCAAGCACGTTGCGCAACTCGTCGGCGTCGATCGGCTTGGATACGACCCACTCACCGGCCAGCTCGCGACGTCCGGCGAACACGGACACGAACACGATCGGCGTGCCGTGGAGCTCGGGGTCGTCGCGGATCTTGGCCAGCACGTCCAGGCCGCCCATCCCCGGCATGAGCACATCCAGCGTGACCGCGTCGTAGCGGGAGCGCCGGAGCATCGACAGCGCCTGGGCTCCCTTCGTGGCGATATCCGCCTCCACGCCAAGCGGTGCCAGCTGGCCGGCGATCAGTTCGGCGATCTCCCGCTCGTCGTCCACGATCAGGACCCGACGGCCCCGGATCGCCTCCAGCAGTGGAACCGTCTCCGGCTCCGGCATCGCGGCCGGAAGCATGACCCGGAAGGTGGTCCCGACTCCTTGCTCGGTCTCCAGGTCGATGTCGCCGCCATGCATCTCCACCAGCGACTTCACGATGTTCAGCCCCAGACCGGAGCCCGGGGCGCCTGAGGTGCCGTCGCCCGCCCGGTAGAAGCGCTCGAATGCCCGGGCGGCCTCGTCATCGGTCATGCCCACGCCGTTGTCCTGGACGGTGAGCTGGATCCAGGCCCGCTCGGGCTCGACCCGCACATGGATGTTTCCGCCCTCCCCGGTGTACAGGTGGGCGTTGGTCAGAAGGTTGGCGACGATCTGGCGTAGGCGCTCCGGATCGGCCAGGGCCAGTCCGACCCGGGGGGCCACGTAGATGCTCAGGTGCTGCTTCTTCTCCTCGAGGCGCGGTCCCATCAGCTCCGCCACCTCCCTGACCGCCTCGCCCGCGTCCACGGGACGGCGGTCGATCTCCAGATGGTCGGCCTCGATCCGGGCCACGTCGAGCAGATGAGCCACCAGGTCGGTCAGGCGATCGGTGGACTTGAGGATGATCTCGACAAACTCTCGCTGACGCTCGGACATGTCCTCCGGCGAGCGATGCAGCAGCTCCACGAATCCCTTGATGGACGTCAGGGGGCTGCGCAGCTCGTGCGACGCCGTGGCCACGAACTCGCTCTTGGCCCGCTCCAGCCGGGCCCGCTCGGTGGTGTCTCGGACGGTCCACACGATGCCCTGGTCCTCTTCGCCGCTGCCCAGGCGCGCCGCCGTGACGGCCAGTGTCTTGCCAGCGTGATCCACGAAGGTCTCTCCGGCCATCGCCGCCTCCACCGAGGGCAGCGGACTGCTCGGTGCGTCCGTCCGGCTCCCCACCTCCAACTCGGGCACGAGCTCCCCGGCGATGGGGTTGACCGTGGCAATCGTGGTCGAATCCGCTTCTGTGACGATCAGAGCGTCACGAAGGCTCTCGATCGTTATGGCCAGACGCCTGCCCTCCTGCTGCATGCGGTGCTGGGCTGCCTCCAGCTCCTCGGCCATCGTGTTAAACGCGCTGCCCAGCTCACGCAGCTCGCGAGGCCCGGAGGGTTGGACCCTTCGGTCAAGCGCGCCCGACGCCAGCTCACGCGTGGCCACCACGAGTCGTTCCAGCGGATCCCGCATGGCTGAGATCAGCGCCGACCCCAGCATCAGGGCGGCCAGGAGTGCCAGAAATCCGGCGCTGGCCGCAATGATCAGGGCCCGGCGGGACTCCGAGGCGGCGTGGTTTCGGGCATCGCGGTTACGGACCTGCTGGCGCCTCGCCAGCGCGCTGGCCGACGCCCGGGCCCGGGCGAAGGGACCGTTGGCGGCCGCCCCGTGGCCGGCTCTGGCCAGCCGCCTCCCGGCGTCCTGGGAGGCCACGGCACGGGAGACGTACCGCTGGCTGGGTGGGTCGCCCACTGAGTGCCGCCGGGCGCCGGCGGCGGCATCTCCGTAGGCGACCCCGGCCCGCCGCCGGGCCGCCGGGGCGCCCGGACCACCCGCCGCCCGGAGCACATACTGTTCCGCCACTCCCGCGCTGTAGAGATTCGCCGCGGACGTGGTCAGCGCTGCCGTGGCCGACAGGGTGTTCTCGTAGCTCTGGCGAGAGCTGTACAGACTGGTCACGCCGAACACGGCGATCACCGCCAGCGCCACCGTCAGGCCTATCAGCGCCAGGCGAAACGACCGAGCGATCGATAGGCGCTGCATGGCACGTGCCTCCAAAAAGCGGATCGTAGCGGTGAAAACGGCATCTGGAGAAAGGCTCCCCGTGAGACAGGGCCGAGACTCACTCGGCACTGACAGACGGCCACGACGGGCATACGGTTCCAGACACCTCCCGCCACCCACTCAGTTAGGGGACCGAAATGCTTGGATATCACCCGTTGCTGGAGCGGAGCCTCCGCAAGAAGGGGCGTCGCGCCTTCGCGACTCTGGTCAGCGCCGAGCGCACGCACCTGCTCAACACCGTCGGCGACCCGTCAATCGTCAGCAACACCACCCGGATGTGGAAGGTCGTGCTGCGAGTGGAGCCCGAGGGAGAGACGCCGTTCGAGACCAAGCTGGAGGCGTGGTTCGAACAGACGTCCGACCCGCGAGGCATGGAGCGCTACGCAGTCCTGTACGACCCGGATGACCACAACAAGGTCATGCTCGATGACTCCGCAGAGGCCGTGCAGGCCGTGGTCGACGAGAAGACCAAAGAGCGGACAGACGCGACCTTGGCCACGATGCGGACCCGGGGCCAGAACGAGCTCGCCCGGCGGTATCAGGAGGTCTTCGACGAGGGCCTGACCACGAAGTGGTCCGACGACCCGATGGAGCTTCGCAAGCAGATCCGCGAGCGGCGCGAGAAGATCAAGGAGATCATGGCCGGCCAGACCGAGGGCGACCGGGTCAACCTGATTCGCGACGCACAGGCCACCTATGGCCAGCAGTCACAGGAGGTCATGAAGGCGCTGGCGCCGAGCCTGATCGTGAACGGACAGCTCATGCAGCCCGCAGGCGGCAACGACGCCACCGCCGTCGCCGACGCGCTGTCCAAGTTGGCCAATCTGCACGACCGCGGCGCGCTCACCGACGACGAGTTCCAGGCCGAGAAGCACAAGCTGCTGAGTCGGTAACGTCGCGGCGGCGGAGCTGGCAGCAAACTGGCAGAACGCCTTCCCGCGAGGGGTAGAATGACTGGATGGTCCTGGCGCGGGCATGGAGGCGGCGGCTGTATGCGTCTGTGGGCCTCACCGTGATCGTCCCCGCGGCCCTGCTGGTCGCGGTGGCCCTGCTGGCGGCGAACGGAGGCATCCCGAGCCTCTCCCTGCTGACCCAGACACTGTCCGGACCCTCTGCTCCTGCCATTGCGGCCCCGGCCCTGGGGGGCGCGCCCTCCGGAGCTTCGCCGGTCGCGGGTCTGGTCCCGGCCGGCCGTACTGCTTCGGCTGGCGGGACTGCTTCGGCCGGGCCCGTGGGGGCGGTGCCCGTCGCGGCAGCGCCACGGCCTGGCGGTCTGGCTCCCGCGCCGGCGCACGGACCGGCGGCCTCCCCACGAGGGGGAGATCAGAGCAGCGGCCACCTGGGCCCCGGACAGCATCCGTCCCACCACTCTCCACAGCCACCGGCGCATCATTCCCCGCAGCCGTCGCCCCACCACAGCCAACCCACGGTGGTGGATAGGGTCGTGAACAAGGTCACGCCCGTCACCTCGTCGCTTCCAGCTCCTGCCGGGCCGATCGCTACGCAGGTGGTCAAGTCCGCGGGTGGGCTGGGGGACCGGGTCCTGCACAAGATCGGTAAGTGAGACGTCTGGCGTTCCGGCCGACGTCCCTGGTGGCGCTGCTGGTGGGGCTGGCGGCCTGCGGCGGGCAGGCGTCAGGGGATCAGGCGAGCCCGGCGCCCGGCGCGGTGGCAGCCGCTCGGGTCCCGGATGGTGACTGGACGCGTTTTGACTACAACGCCCGGCGGAGCGGCGTGGGTCCCTCGCGCACGGGGATCAACCGCTCCAATCTGCACACTCTCCGCCGGCGCGTCGTCCGGCTCCCGGGAACGGTCGACTCCTCGCCCATTCAGCTCCATGCCGTGAAGGTGCGAGGGCGTCGACGCGACGTCGTGATCGTCACCACGATATACGGGCGCACGCTGGCCATCGACCCGTCCAGTGGGCGGCGCCTTTGGCAGTTCGTGCCCCGAGACATCCATCGCTACGAGGGCAGTGCGCAGGTCACGAACGCCACCCCCGTGGCCGATCCTGATCGCCGCTTCGTCTACGCGGCGACACCTGACGGTTTCGTGCACAAGCTGAGCCTGGCCAGCGGCCGGTCACGGTGGGCGACCAGGCTGACGTGGGATCCCACGCACGAGAAGCTCGGGACGGCACTGAACATCAGCGGCGCCTTCGTCGTGGCCACCACGGGGGGCTACAACGGCGACGCGCCGCCCTACCAGGGCCACGTCGGCCTGATCAACCGGGCCGGGGGTGGGCTGAGGCATGTCTGGAACTCTCTGTGTTCCGGCCGCCGGCACCTGATTCACCCACCGGCCAACTGCCCGTCCAGCGATTCCGCCATCTGGGCTCGGTCGGGGGCGGTGATCGAGCCCCGCACGGGTCGGATCCTCGTGGCCACCGGCAACGCTCCGTTCAACGGATCGACCGACTGGGGAGACAGCGTCGTGGAGCTCAGCCCGGCGCTGCGGCCCCTGCGTCACTGGACGCCCCGCAATCAGGAGCAGCTGGGCTCCGGCGACGTCGATCTGGGGAGCACCGCCCCCGCGCTGCTGCCGGGCGGACTGGCGGTTCAGGGCGGGAAGGCCGGTGTCCTGTCACTGCTGCCCCTCGGCCGGTTGAGGGGCATGCACGGATCCGCGGGCCACCATCTGGGCGGCGAGCTTCAGAACATCCAGACCCCGGACGGGGGCGGGGTGTACACCGCCCCCGCGGTGTGGCGGCACGGTCGCCGGACCTACGTCTTCGTGACCACGTTCGGGGGGACGGCGGCGTACGTGCTGCACAACCGAAGGCTCCACGTCGCGTGGCGGACCGGCATGGCAGGAACGAGCCCGGTGGTGGCCGGTGGCCTCCTGTACGTCTTTGACCCCGGGGGGAGCATGAATGTGCTCAATCCGACGACCGGTCACACGCTGGCCTCTCTGCCGGCGTCCGGGGGCCACTGGAACAGTCCGATCGTGATCGGTGGGCGGATCATCCTGCCGGTTGGGGATGCCAACGAGCGCCGGACGAGCGACCAGCTCTTCATCTACCACCTGCCGCGGCGCTGAGGAGCCGCGCGCGTTGAGGGGTCTGCGAGGCTGAGGGGTCCGCGGGCGCGCAGCTCAGAGCCCCCGCGCCACCTCACGCGCCGCCCGCTCGCCTGAGCGCACGGCGCCGTCCATGTAGCCCATGAACACCTCGGAGGTCTCGGTGCCCGCCCAGTGGATCCGTTTCACGGGCGTTCGCAGCGCCGCGCCGTAGACGCCCCAGACGCCCGGCGGCATGTAGCCGGCGTAGCACCCGCGTGTCCAGACCTCCTCGGACCAGTTGTGCTCGATCAGCTCCGTCGGTCGTGCCGCCCGGTGTCCGAACAGCCGCACGAACGCGTCCAGGACCATCCGCCGTCTGTCCTGCGCGGACCGGGTGCCGACCCTTCGTGCCTCGTCGCCCACCACGAAGCCGAGCAGGACGCCCGGCCGCCCAGAGGGAGGCGAGTTGTCGTAGGTGAAGTGGATCGGAGGACGGTCGCTGTTGGTGTAGCCGCTCAGCCCGTGATCGCGCCAGAACGGCCTGGGATACACGGCCTCGTACTTGATTACCGAGCCCTGCGGGACGTGCTGGGTCAACCCGTCCCGGTTCGCCGGGAGCGGCGGGTCGTAGTCGATCCGTCCCGCCAGCATCGGAGCCACAGCCACCACCACCCGGCGGGCGCGCCAGGTCCCTTGCTCGCTGTGCACGCTGACGCCAGTTCGGTCCTGAGCGATCCGGTGCACCGCTGCGTCAAGCGCCACCCGGTGCCCCAGCCGCTCGGCCATCTTCAGGGAGACCAGTTGCGAGCCGCCGTGGAAGCGTGAGTCCTGCGCCCCATCCGCGGTGCTGGTCAGGTTGAGGACGCCGCTGCCCGAGTGAAAGTAGAACAGCATGTGCAGGAGGGAGAGATCCTGCGGCTCGGCCGCGAACACCGCCTTCACGGCGAGGTCGAACAGGAAGCGAGCGCCGCGGGTGCTGGAGTTGGCGAGCTTGAACGTCTCGGCGGTCTGCGCGTCCAGCGACCGCCCGTTCCGTGCGGTCCAGGGCTGCTCCAGGGGGACCGTGTCCTGGAGCTGGATGATCTTGCCCAGCAGCTTCCCGAAGTCCTGGGCATCGGCCGGGGGCAGCGGCGGGATCAGGCCTGTGAAGTGGGTCTGCTTCCCCTGGTAATCGAAGACCTGGGCGCCCTTGGTGTGGGTCTTGAACGTTCGGATCCCCAGCGCCTTTGCCCGAGCCAGAATCCGGTCCTGGCCGGGCCCGACCCACTGACCTCCCGCCTCCACCACGTCGCCGTGACCGACCGGGTGGTTGAGCGTGCGACCCCCAACCCGCCGGCGAGCCTCCAGGACCACGACGGAGTGGCCGGCGCGGACGAGGTCCGTGGCCGTGGTGAGGCCGGCCAGTCCCGCGCCGACGACCACGACATCCACCCTTCGTTGCGGGTGTCGCCGAGCCAGCGCGGCGTCGGCGTCGCCCAACACGGCGCCGGCCGCGGTGGCGCCCGCGCCGATGACCAGCTGACGTCGGGAGACCCTGCTCATCCGGACCGTCCCGCCATCACGCACTCGCGCCGCCTTCTGTCCACCGGGAAGGTCAGGTCGGCGATCAGGGCGGTCTGGACATAGTGGTGCCGGCCCGTCCCGGCGGCCACGTGCTGTCCGATCTTTACGAGCTTTGCCCGCGCCTGGTCAGCGACAACCCAGGGAGCAAGCGCGAGGAACTCCTGCTTGGGCCCGGCGTACCTGCTCAGCGCGGGGTCGTCCTGACCGGAGACGAAGTGGGCGTTGCCCACGTAGTGACAGCCCGTCGACTCGCCGTGGTGATGGCAGCAGCCCAGACCACGCTCCAGGATGGCGCTCTGTCCATCGAACGGCGTGTCGGCCAGATTTCCCACCATCATCGGGTTGACGGCGTAGGCGAAATGCACGCTCCGATCGGACACCGCCCGCCAGGCTGAACCCATCCACGCCAGCGGCTGCCAATGCTCGGCTGAGTCGCTCCCGTCCGGCCCCGTCCATGAGCCGTCGTTGGCGTCGACCTGGATCAGGACGTTGGCGCCGAGGCGGTCGAGGCAGCGCATGTAGGTCTGGCTGACGTCATCGCACTCGTGACCGATCGATGGGCTTCCGTACACAAAGGCCGGGAGGCTGGTGGCGAACCCCAGGCGGGATCGCGTGCCCGGGATCTGGAACGGGCGCAGGTTTCGCATGGCCGCCGGGCCCGTGGATGGTCCGGCCGTGAAACCCAGGGCCTGTTCAAACGAGGTCAGGGGAACCTTGCGGTTTGAGGCCAGGAGGTTGGCCACGGGGGCCGGTGCTCGATGGCGAACCACATGTGGGCCCCAGAGGAACAACTGGTCATACACGTGAGAGCTCTTTGGTGCGAAGACCTCGTGAACGCCGGGCGTCGCCGGATCACGGAGCGCGGCCACGGCCCGCCGATCGCGCGTGAGCTTGAACGGGGCCTGGGAATTGGAGGCCACCACGTAGACGTGATAGCGCCGCGCCGTCCGAGCCATCGTGCCCATGAAGACCCGGACGAACTCGTCGCCGCCGGCGACGAAGGACCGGCCGAGCTGATGCGAGAGGTGGGGGAAGCGTCCCTCCAGATATTTCAGAGCCCGGTGGTAGCCGCGATCCAGTGCGTTCAGCCCGGCCAGGGTCTCGCAGGGGTAGGGCTTTCCCTGGCACGACGGTGTTCCGTTGCGCAAGAGCCGCCGGGTCTCCGCGCCCCGGGGGCCGATGGCCAGCGTCTCCAGGCCGACGTCCTCATCGAACACCACCAGGTTGGGCCGACGCTGGGCCAGGTGGGGCGCCACCTCCAGGCGCATCACACAGTCGATGGCGTGCTGGTAGCTGCTCGCCGTGACCATCCTGGACGGCTCCTGTCCGAACTGGATGGCGAAAACCCGCAGCGCGCCCGGCCGAGAATCGGACGCGAGCGCCGGCGTGGCGAAGCGGGGGCAGGAGGTCCCACGCGCGGCGGCGGCACCCATACCCTGGACGCCCGCGAATGCCGCGCTGGCCAAAACAACGCCTGATAGGGATCCCCGGACGAGCCGCCCCCTCATCGCCTGCACAGCCTACCCCCACGGACAGCCTACCCCCACGGGTCAGCGTCGGCCTCCCCCCGATGCGTGAGCGGCGTGCGAAATCCGGGTCCCCGCTGCCTGATGGTGATAGGCTCGCTCGCGGGCAGGGGCCAGGCTAGGAGAGGGGTTATTCCATGCATGAAGTTCACGGGAGCGGTCCGACAATCACGCGACGGGACGCCCTGCGCAATGCCGGGCTGGCCGGTATCGGCCTGACCGCAGCCGGCGCGGGTATCGACGCCCTCCTGGCTCGCGCCGCCGAGGCGGCGTCGGGTCACGGAAAGCTCGGCGACATCAAGCACGTGGTGATCCTAATCCAGGAGAACCGGTCCTTTGATCACTACTTCGGGACGCTCTCCGGCGTGCGCGGCTTCGGGGACAAGCGGAACCGCAGCGCGTTCTTCCAGAAGGCGAACGGCAAGACGATCCACCCCTTCCACCTCAAGACGGATTGCCTCCACGACCTGACCCACAACTGGGGTCCTCAGCACAAGTCCTGGAACCACGGGCATATGAATCACTTTCTCGCCGCCCATGAGGCGAACGATCCCTCCGGGGTCCCGCCGGAGACCATGGGCTACTACAAGCGCTCGGACCTCCCGTTCTATTACGCACTGGCCGACGCGTACACGATCTGTGACGGCTACCACTGCTCGGTGATAGGCCCCACGGACCCCAACCGGCTGATCTCGTTGTCAGGCACGCTGGACCCGGCGGGAACGCACGGCGGCCCGCTGCTGGAGACGCTGGTGAGCACCCGTGCGCAGCTCGCCGGCAAGTTCACGTGGCCGACGATGCCGGAGCGCCTGAGCGCCCACGGGGTGAGCTGGAAGCAGTACACCGCCGGGGGGGCAGGCATCTTCGACAACGTGCTCCCGTACTTCAAGGCCTACCAGAATCAGTCCAAGGAGCCCTACCAGCGAGGCGTAAAGCCGGTCTATCCGGATGACTTCCTGACCGATCTGGAGAAGAACCGCCTGCCGCAGGTGTCCTGGCTTCTGAGCTCGGTCGCCGACAGCGAGCATCCCGACTTCTCGGGGCCGCAGAATGGCGCATCGGTGGCGCGCGATGTCTTCGAGGCGATCGTGGCCCACCCCAAGATCTGGCAGCACACGGCCCTGTTCATCACCTGGGATGAGAACGGGGGCTTCTTCGACCACGTGCCGCCGCCCACCCCTCCGAAGGGGACGAAGGGTGAGTTCCTGACAGTGTCCAAGCTGCCCGCGGCCGCGGAGGGCATTCGCGGCCCGATCGGGCTGGGCTTCCGGGTGCCGATGCTTGTCGTATCGCCATTCTCCCGCGGCGGCCTGGTGTGCTCGGACACGTTCGACCACACCTCGACTCTGCGCTTCCTGGAGACCCGCTTCGGAGTGAAGGTGCCCAACCTGTCCAGGTGGCGGCGCAAGCACACTGGCGACCTGACCAGCGCGTTCAACTTCGCCGCCCGGCCCCGCTTTGGGAAGCCGCGACTGCCGAAGGCGCCGGACACGAAGTGCAGTTCCTTCGGGACCCCGGGCAACACCGGCGGACCCTTCCCCCGTCAGGAGAGTGGCAAGCGTCGGCGCCCCAGCGGGGTGGTGTAGCTCTCGGCCCCGGCGGAGGCTGAGGAGCTCTGGGCGTGGGCAGGATTACGAGCGGCAGCCGGACGCTGAGCACCGAGGAGCTGGCGCTCCGCGGTGCCCAGGTGGCGGCGGGCTTCGAGAGCCTGGGGATCGGTCCGGGCGACGGCGTCGCGCTGTATCTCCGTAACGACCTGGCCTTCTTCGAAGCCGCCCTGGGAGCGGGGTCCATCGGCGCCTATCCGGTGGCCGTCAACTGGCATTACACCGAGGAGGAGGCACGCTACGTGCTGGAGGACTCCGAGGCCAGGGCGCTGGTCATCCACGCCGACCTGCTGGAGCAGGTGCGGGGCGCCATTCCGCCTGGGGTCGACGTGCTCGCCGTGCGCACACCGCCTGAGATCGCCGCGGCCTACGGTCTGAACGTGGACGGCGCGGCGGTGCCACAGGGGGCGGTGGACTGGGATTCGTGGCGAGACGGATTCCCCCCCAGGCTCCAGGAGCCGACGGCCACCGCGCTGTCGATCATCTACACCTCCGGCACCACCGGCCACCCCAAGGGTGTCAAGCGACCGCCCTACACGCCTGAGGACATGGAGCGTCTCCTGGGGGTGCTGGCGGTGATATTCGGCCTGAGCTACTTCGATGACCCAGGAAAGATCGTGACCGCAATCGTCGGTCCGATCTACCACTCCGCCCCGAACACGCACGCCATCTTCTGCTACCGCGTGGGGGCAAACATTCACCTCTGCCCGCGATTCGACGCCGAGGCGCTGCTCCAGCTGATCGAGCGCGAGCGCATCACCCATCTGCACCTCGTGCCGATCATGTTCGAGCGGCTTCTCAAGCTCCCCGAGGAGGTCCGGCGGGGCTACGACATCTCGTCGCTGCGCTTCGTGGTCCACGCGGCGGCACCGTGCTCCCCTGACACCAAGCGGGCCATCATCGACTGGTGGGGTCCGATCGTGCACGAGTACTACGGCTCCACCGAGGTCGGACCGGTCACGTTCCTGACAGCCGAGGAATGGCTTGAGCATCCTGGATCGGTGGGACGGGTCATGGAGGGTGCCCAGGTTCGTGTCCTGGACGAGGAGGGTCGCGAGCTGGTTGCCGGGGAGGTGGGGGAGGTCGCCGCCGGCAGCGCGGCAGGTGACAGCGACTTCACCTATCACCGGGATGAGGCCAAGCGCCGCGCCGCGGAGCGCGACGGTCTGTTCGCGCCCGGGGACATCGGCTACTTCGACGAGGACGGGTTCCTCTACCTGTGCGACCGCAAGATCGACATGATCATCTCCGGCGGGGTCAACATCTATCCGGTGGCGATCGAGGCCGAGCTGCACAAGCATCCGGCCGTGGCCGACTGCGCCGTGTTCGGGATCCCGGACGACGAGTTCGGGGAGTCGGTCCACGCCGTCGTGGAGCTCCGGCCAGGGCATGCGGCCAGCGAGGAGGAGGTCAGGGACTTTCTTCGCGCGCGCATCGGCTCCTACCAGGTCCCCAGGCGAGTGGAGTTCCGCGACGAGCTCCCGCGGGAGGACTCAGGCAAGATCTTCAAGCGCAAGCTGCGCGACCCCTTCTGGGCCGGAGCCGGACGGGCGATCTAGGGCCACCCATGGACAGGCCGCTCTCGGATGAGGATCTGGTCATCCTGGGGCTGGAGTCCGACACCGTCGCGGGGCACACCTGCAAGGTGCTGGTGCTCGATGCCTCCATCGACCCTGAGCGCCTGCGTGAGGCGCTGGCCTCACGTCTTGAGCAGGCACCGGAGCTCTCGCTGCGCCTGGGCAGCGTCAACGGGGACACGTGCTGGATTCCCGGCGAGATCGATCTGAGCCAGCACGTGGTCGCGGATCCCTCAGACGGCCCGCTGGACGAGGCCGGCCTGCTGGGAGCTGTGGCCCGCGTGTTCGAGCGCCGGCTGGATCGAACCAGGCCCCTGTGGCGAATCGACGTGATCGGAGACCTGGCCACCGGGGGCAGCGCTCTGGTCTGGACGATCCATCACTCCCTGGCCGACGGCACGACGGCGATGCGAATCGGGCGGGAGGCAATCTGGGTCCAGCAGACCGATCCGACACGGCCCCCGGATTCTGCGCCGCGTCCGGCCCGCGCGGCGCAGCAGACAGCCCATCGGCGAAGCCAGGAGCTGCTGACGCTGGCGCGGGAAGCGCCCCATCTCTGGCACCGCTCCCCGTTTGCGGGCCGCATCGACAACCGCCGGTCTGTGGCGTTCGCCAGCACCGATTTGGGGCGCCTGCGCCAGGCGGCGGCCACGGCCTGTCAGGCCACCGTCAACGACGCGGTGCTGACCGTCGTGGGGGGAGGGGTACGGCGGTGGCTGGAGGCCCACCACGACCGACTCGGCCACGTCCGGGTGAAGGTCCCTGTCAGCCTGCATGGAGATCCGGCGGCTCATGACAGCGCCCAGGCCGGCAACCGCGATTCGTTCTTCTGCCTGGACGTTCCGGTCAGCCCGGCTGACCCGCTGAGGAGGCTTGCCGCGGTGCGCAGCGCGACGCGGATTCGCAAGGCCGAGCACGACGCCGAGCGGCTCGACGCGCTGATGAACGAGCTGGCAACCATCTCGCCGCGGCTGCGCGGCTTCGCCAACCGCGTGCTGGCCAGCCCACGCGCGTTCGCCCTCAACGTGTCCAACGTGCCCGGGCCGACTGGGAGCGTCACGGTGGCCGGAGTGCCGGTCCGTGGCCTGTACAGCATCGCGGAGATCGGCGAGCGCCATGCCCTGCGGGCCGCGGTCGTTTCCTACGACGGGATGTTGCGCTTCGGCCTCTGTGCCGATCCCACGCTAGTGGGAGATGTTGACTCCCTGGCGGTCGAGATCGAGGCCGACGCGGAGGAGCTGATCAGCGCGGCTACGCCGTGATGCCCCCGTCGATCGTGATCACCGAGCCGGTGGTGTAGCTGGAGGCATCCGAGGCCAGGTACAGCGCGGCGCCGACGACCTCCTCGGGTTGTCCGCCGCGTTTGAGCGGAATCGCTGTCTGCGCGCGCTGCTCGAACGCCTCCATGTCCCAGGCCTTGCTGATGTCGGTCAGGAACGGGCCGGGCATGATCGCGTTCACCCGCACGGTTGGTCCGAACGCCCGGGCCAGCCCAGCCGTGAGGGCATTCAGGCCTGCCTTGGCCACGGCGTACGGAAGCTCGCTGGGTGTGGCGGCGACGGCGGCGATGCTGGAAACGTTGATGATCACGCCGCCCTCGCCCTGGGCCATCCGTGTCCCGATCAGCGCCGAGAGACGGAAGGCGCCCTTCACGTTCACCGCCAGGACCTTGTCGAACAGCTCCTCGCTCACGTCGGGCAGCGAGGAGTACGTGGGGGAGGAGCCCGCATTGTTCACCAGCACGTCGACGCGGCCGAGCTCCTCGTAAACGCGATCCACGAGCGCATCGCATTGCTCCCAGTGACCGACATGGCAGCCGATCCCGAGCGCCTGTTGACCGGTGGTCTCCGTGATCTCCGTCGCGGTGGCCGTGCACGCCTCCTGCTTTCGACTGGCCACGACGACCGTGGCGCCGTGGCGGGCGTAGGCGAGGGCGATCTCCCGGCCCAGCCCCCGGCTGCCCCCGGTCACGATGGCGATCTTGTCCTTGAGGTCGAACATCCCGCCTAGCCGCGCCCTGGTGAGGGGTCGGCCGCGCCGGGGTCCGGTGAGGCGTCGGCCGCGCCGGGGTCCGGTGAGCGGTCGGCCGCGCCGCGCCCTGGTGAGCGGTCGCCGAATCCGAACAGGCCCCGGGCGATGTTGCGCATCTGCACCTCCTCCGACCCCTCCGTGATCCGGTAGCGCCGGTGGTGGCGGTAGATGTGCTCGAAGGGCATCGCCCGCGTGTACCCGATCCCTCCGTGGACCTGGATCGCCCGGTCAGCCGCCTCACAGGCCAGCCGGTTGGCCCGGTAGTTGCACATCGAGATGCGGTCAGAGACGGCCGCGCCCCCGTGCTCGTCCATCTCCTGGGCGGTGTCCCGGATCAGGCCGCGGAGCAGCGCGCAGTCGGTGTGCAGCTCCACCAGCGGCCACTGAATGGCCTGGTTGACGGCCAGTGGCTTGCCGAACACGATCCGCTGCCGGGCGTAATCCACGCTGCGATCGACGCAGAACTGCGCAGCGCCCAGGCTGGAGGCGGCCTGGCGGATCCTGTTCTCATGCACGAACAGCAGCGCCGCCGCCAGGCCGCGCCCCTCCTCCCCGACGATGGCGGTGTCAGGGACGCGGACGTCGCGCAGGATGACCTCGGCGTGATCGGAGGGCATGTTGAACGTCCAGTGGTGGTAGGGGACCTCGAGCCCCGGGGTGTCCGTGGGCACGAGGAAGGCCGTGATCCCGCGGGCCTGGCCGGGATCGCCTGAGGTGCGGGCGAACACGATGTCGTACTGGGCCACGTGCATCCCGGTGTTGAAGCGCTTGGCCCCGTTGATGACCCAGTCGGTCCCGTCACGCTCGGCGTGGGTCTCCAGCCACGTGGCATCGCTGCCGTGAGCGGGCTCGGTCAGTCCGAACGCGCACGCGACCTCGTGCTTGATCAGGGGCTCGATCAGCCCCTTCTGCTCCGGCGATCCCAGGGCGTGGAGCACCAGGACGATGGGGAAGTTGCCCACGCAGGCGCTCTCGGTCTGCAGGTCGGAATGCAATCCCAGCGGCTTGTTGGCCAGGTGCTCCCGGATGGCCGCCATCTCGACGTTTGTGCCGTCGGCGCCGCCCAGCTCCGCCGGCAGCGCGAACCGGTACAGGCCGGCTGCGTCTGCCCGGCGCATCATCTCCACCAGCAGCTCCTCCCACTCCCGGTTCGGAACGCCGCCGCGCTCCAGGTCCGTGCGGGCGAACTCGCGACGATGGTCGAAGTACTCGGGATGCTCCTCCTGGAGCGGGATCAGCTCACGCTCGATGAACGCGTCGATGTCGGCCAGGAGGCTGGGGAGGTCGCGAGCGGGGGGGATCGCGAGAACCTACTGGTTCGTGGGCGGGCGGGTTGCGACCACGCGGGGACGCCCTGGTCGGTCGCGAACTTTGGCGGATCGACTGACATATCGTCAGTCAAATCGCCATCGGTGGGCCCGTGGGGACCGGAGCCGGACCGATGGCATTTCCGATGACATATCGTCACTGGAATTGCCATCGGTGGGCGCGGCGGGCTGTGGGCCAGGTCGCGGGCCGCAACCACGGGGCGGGGCCGCCACGAATTGCCCGCAATACGCGGCCTCCTCCTGCATGATTTACAACAGGGTGAGGGGTTTCTTGGGATTCGGGGAAGAACGAACGGGCCGGGACCGTCCTCTGAATGAAAGCGTGGACCGGACCGGCCTGATCAGGCCCCTAAGGCCCGTTAGCACCTCGTGAAGAGAACCCTAAGAATGGTTCGATGGACATCGAACAAGTGTTATAATTCGACGGACATCGAACCACGATTCACCGAAACTCAGAGGAGATTCAACTGAGCAGCTTTGAAAACGGTCGTGACGGCGGGACGAGACCCCGCGGCGACCATGATCCTGGCCATATCGAGAAGGCTCGTAAGCGCCGCCGTCCTGGCGTGAATGCGGCTGCCGGCGCACGGCAGAC
>JBJMLC010000149.1:0-7941 GCA_045805485.1 Solirubrobacteraceae bacterium
CAGATCCAGAAGCTCCTGAACCAGCTCGGCATCACCCTGTCCGGCGGGTTGACGCAGCTCAATCTCAACAACATCCTGCAGGCACTCGGCCTGGGATCCACAGTCCCAACCGGGTGAGCTGCGCGGCCGTGAGGCCCTGCCGAGAGGCGGGCCTCACGGTCGCACCTAACCAATGCCCCACCAGTTTCGTAGATAGAGATGAGTTGTCAGGGAGCCTCTCCCTGACATGCCCCGGCGCCTAAGGCAGGGTAGGCGTCGGGGATGGCTCGGGTTAGCGAGGCGCCGCCCACCTCGGGTTAGCGAGGCGCCGCCCACCGGAAGGCGCCCGGGCGGATTGCTGATCGGCCGCACCTACCATCAGCGCCATGGCCGTTGTGATCGCATCCGACCTGGGCAAGGACGTGGCCGGAGAGCCGTTGCTCCGGGGCGTGTCCTTCAAGCTGGAGCGCCGGGACCGGATGACGCTCTCGGGTCGCAACGGCGCCGGCAAGACGACGCTGCTGCGCATGCTGGCCGGCGAGGCCTCCGTTGACCACGGGGAGCTCGTCTTCGCCAAGGGCGTCAGGGTGGCCCTGCACGACCAGCGGCCTCCCCGGGAGCGCGATCTGTCGCTTCGCCAGTACGTGCTCTCGGGGGCTGAACAGCTGATGGCCATCGAGGAGGAGCTGGCCGGCCTTGAGCAGGCCATGGCCGCCGGCCGGCACGATCCGGCCACCCTGGACCGCTACGCCGAGGCCCAGGCTCGCCTGGAGCACGCCGGCGGCTACAACTGGCGCCAGCGGGCGCTGGCCACGCTGCCCGGGCTGGGATTCCGCGAGGAGGGTGACCTTGACCGCCCGCTGCACACGTTCTCCGGTGGCGAGCTGACCCGGGCCTCGCTGGGGAGGGCGCTGGCCGGCGGTCCTGACCTGCTTCTGCTGGATGAGCCGACGAACCACCTGGACATCGAGTCGCTGGAGTGGCTGGAGCAGCATCTGGTGTCGCTTGATGCCGCCGTCGTCCTGGTGGCCCACGACCGGTGGTTTCTGGAGGCTGTGGGGACCTCGGTCCTGGAGCTGGAGGCGGGCCGGGGAAGGTTCTTCAAGGGGCCGTGGCATGTCTGGCGGCGGGAGCGGGCCGCCCGGGAGCTGGCCCTGGGCCGCGCGATCGAGCGCCAGCAGGATGAGATCCAGCGTCTGGAGCGGTTCGTCAACCGGTTCCGGGCGGGTACCCGAGCCCGCCAGGCCCAGTCCCGAGTCAAGAAGCTGGCCCGGATGGAGCGGATCGCGCGGGATCCCCGGGATGGGGCGGCGCTCGAGTTCGCATTCAAGCCGCCTGAGCGGAGCGGACGCGTGGTCTTCGAGCTTCAGGGGGCGGCCATCAGCGTCGGTGACAACCGGCTTCTGGACGGCGGCGAGCTCTGGCTCGAGCGGGGCGAGCACGTGTCGCTGGTGGGGCCCAACGGGGCGGGGAAGACGACGCTGATCGAGGCCCTGGTCGGTCTGCGCCAGCTGGACGCCGAGCCGGCTGACGGCGCCCCACAGGTCACGGGGAAGCTGAGCACGGGCCACAACGTCAAGATTGGCTTCCTGTCCCAGCACGCCGACGAGCTGGCCGCTGCGACTGCGGGCGCCGGCTCCGGAACCGGCACGGCCCGGACGGTGCTGGAGGCCACTCAGCGCGCCACTCGCCTCACCCCGGCGAGGGCCCGAGCCCTCCTGGGCCGGTTCCTGTTCTCCGGCGAGGACGCCGAGAAGCCCCTGGAGGTTCTCTCCGGCGGTGAGCGGCGTCGGCTATCACTGGCCATTCTGGTCAGCGGTGGCGCCAACGTGCTGATTCTCGACGAGCCGACCAACCATCTGGACATGGAGAGCCGCGAGGCGCTGGAGGCGGCGCTGGGAGATTTCGCCGGCTCGCTACTGCTCGTCTCGCACGACCGGGCGCTCCTCGACGCCGTGGGGACGAGGACCGTCGCCTTCGAGGACCGGACGCTCCACAGCTATCTCGGCGGCTGGCCGGAGTACGTGCGGGTGAGAGAGGAGCGAGCGGCGGCCCCACCGGATAAGCCGGCGCCTCAGAAGCGGTCCAGGCCCCGCCCGGCGCGTCGGCGCGCGGCGCCGACGGAGGCCGACCAGGCGCGGCTGGAGGAGCAGATCGAGCAGGCCGAGGCCGCCCTGCGGGCGGTTGAGGACGAGCTGTCAGATCCTGCCGCCTGGTCCAGTCCTGAGAAGTCCGCTCAGCACACCGCCAAGCACGAGCAGGCCAAGCACGAGCTGGAAGAGCTCTACCGCCGCTGGGAGGAGACCGCCGTCTAATTTTCAGTCCCCGGGGTCCGAGGGCGTACCCTTCCGTGGAGATGCCCTGGAAGACCATCCGGAACATCGCCATCATCCTGGGGATCGCCGCGCTGGTGGTCGTGATCCCCGGCGGTGGCAAGGGAGCCAGTGTGGCCTCCCAGGCCGTGTGGCTGATCTTCCTGGCCACGCTGGTCTGGTTTGCCATCACCATGTACCGCCAGCATCGGACCGACCTGTACTCGCTCGGCGACCGACGCCGGGCGATCGTGTACTCGGCGGTGGGTGTGGCCACTCTGACCCTGACCGCCACAGCGCGGCTCTGGGACACGGGCGTGGGGTCCGTGGTCTGGCTGGTGCTCCTGGTGGGGGCCGCCTACGCCCTCGTGGCCGTCGTCTGGTCAGCGCGCCGGTACTAGCGCCGCGCCGGGGCGAGCGTGGGCGCTGCTTCGCGACGGGCGAGCGTGCTGAGAAATGCTGACTATTTCAGTAAAAGTCGACACGCTGGCGGCGGCGGGGGGGCGATCGCCCCGCCCGCAGGCCAGTGCCTCTAGGCCACGGCGCTGGCAGCCATCACGGGCGCCAGCTCCACGGGGATCCCGTTGAGCACAGCGTTCCCTGACACGGCGTCCAGCAGAAGCTCGTCGGCCAGGATGTTGCTGTTGGTTCCAGGATGCGCGCTGGCCACGCTCTGAACGGTTCCGGCCACGTCGTGGCCCCACCCGTGGGGAAGGCTGACCACGCCGGGCATGATCGCGTCGGTGACCTCCACCTGGGCCACCACGGCGCCTGTTCGGGAGCGGAGTTCGGCGGGCTCTCCGTCGGCCAGTTGTAGTCGCTCTGCGTCCTGGGGATGCACGTGCAGGGTGCACCGAGGCTTCCCTTTGACCAGCACCTCCAGGTTGTGCATCCAGGAGTTGTTGGAGCGCAGCTGGCGGCGGCCCACGAGCACCATGCCGCCGTTCACGGGCACATCCAGCGATGCGCGCAGCCGCTCCACGTCGGCCACCAGCGGCTCCGGAGCCAGCTCGATGCGCCCGCCGGCGGTGCGCAGAGCATCCGGGAGGCGCGGCTCCAGAGGCCCGAGATCGATTCCGTGCGGCGCGGCTTCCAGGTCCTGGAGGGTCAGTCCGTAGGGGCCGGAGCGGAGCATGACGTCGAGCAGGCGCTCCGGTCCGGTGCGCGGAGCCAGTTCGGCCATGACGTCGTCTGCCGATCGCCCGGCCAGAGGGGAGTGCGGGGTGGCCAGTTCACGCTCCACGGCCGCCCGAGCCACGAACTCGTCAAGCGCGGCGACATCGGCGTCCGGCCCCTGGCCTGCCGCGATCGCGGTCAGCCGCAGGAGCGTCGTCCACTCCGGCGGCTGATCGGGCTCTACCGGCAGGGTGGGCGGCGAGTAGTTGGCCACATTGCGCACGGCGAACATGTACAGCGCCAGGTCGTAGTGGCCCCGGCGCAGCGGGGAGGGGGCGGGCAGGATCACGTCCGCGTGACGGGTCGTCTCATTGACGTAGATGTCGACGCTGACCATGAAGTCGAGCTCTGACAGGGCCTCGTCCAGCCGGCCGCTGTTCGGAGTGGAGACGACCGGATTGCCCGCCATCGAGATCAGCGCTCGCACCCGACCCTCTCCGGGTGTCTGGATCTCCACGGCCAGGCAGGCCACCGGAAGCTCCCCGAACACCTCGTTCAGCCCTCGCACCCGGCTCTGCCAGCGCCCGAACCGGGCTCCGCGGCCCCGGCCGGGCTCACCGGCGGCGTTGGAATGTCCGGCGGCGGCCATCGGGAACATGGCCCCGCCCTCTCGGTCCAGATTGCCCGTCAGGAAGTTGAGCACATCCACGAGCCAGCTGGCCAGCGTTCCGAATGCCTGGGTGCAGGTGCCGATGCGGCCGTAGACCGCGGCCCGGGGGGCGGCGGCCAGTTCACGGGCCATCCGCCGGATTTCCTCAGCCTCGATGCCGGTTGTCCGCGCCACCGCCTCAGGGGAGAACGGCTCGGCCAGACGCTCGATCTCGTCCAGGCCATCGGCCAGATCCCCGACGTGCTCGCCAGGGGACACCAGCCCCTCCTCAAAGAGCACGTGGGCGAGCGCGAACAGAAGGTGGGCATCGGTTCCGGGGCGGATGAAGTGGTGCTCATCGGCCTCCTCGGCGGTGCGCGTGCGGCGCGGATCGATCACCACGAGCTTGCCGCCCCGCGCCCTAATGGCCCTCAGGCGCCCGCGGATATCAGGAGCGGTCATGAGGCTGCCGTTGGACTGAAGCGGGTTGGCCCCCAGCATCAGCAGATGCTCGGTGCGATCCACGTCGGGTACGGGGACGGTCGTGCCCGTGCCGAACATGAGCGCACTGGCCATCTGCTTGGGGTACTGGTCGACCGTGCTCGCCGAATAGATGTTTCGGCTGGCCACCGCCTTCAGCAGCACCCGTCCGTAGAGGATGCTGTCCAGGTTGTGGGCGTTCGGATTGCCCAGATAGACGGCCACCGCGTTGCGGTCCTCGGCCAGGATCGGTGCCAGCCGCTCGTTGATCAGCGCGAAGGCCTCGTCCCAGGTGGCGGGCCTGAAGGTTCCGTCAGCGGCCTTTATGAGCGGGGTGCGGACCCGGTCAGGATCGTCGTGGAGCTCCTTGAGCGCGAAGCCCTTGGGGCAGATGAAGCCGTGGCTGAAAACGTCCTCGGAGTCGCCCCGGATCTTGGTCACGCGCTCGCCCTCCAGCTCCAGCTGCAGACCACACGTCGCCTCACACAGGGGGCACGTGCGGTAGGCGATCCGGTCCCGGTTCCCGTTGGCTGACATGGCCGCCCCTCAGGTTACTGTTCGCGCCTAACAACCGCGATCAAAAGGAGCCGCCATGCCCCTCGGCCGCAAGCTCGTTGTCGAGTTCATCGGGACATTCTTCCTGGTCTTCACCGTGTGCGAAGCCGTGAAAACCGCCGACGGCATAGCCCCATTGGCGATCGGTTCCGTGCTGATGGTGATGGTCTACGCCGGCGGTCACATCTCGGGCGCGCATTACAACCCCGCTGTGAGCACGGCGGTGATGATTCGCGGCAAGCTCCTGTCCACCGAGTGGGTTCCGTACGTGGTGGCCCAGGGGCTGGGGGCGCTGGTGGCGGCCGCAATGGCCCGGGTAGTGACCGGGGGCGGACACACGGTGCCGATGCCCGGTGTGGGCAAGCAGCTGATCGCCGAGTTCCTGTTCACGTTCGCGCTGGCGTACGTCGTGCTGAACGTGGCCACGGCGCGCGGGACCGATGGAAACTCGTTCTACGGCCTGGCGATCGGGTTCACGGTGGCCGCGGGCGCCTTCGCCGTCGGCGCCGTGTCCGGCGGCGCCTTCAACCCGGCGGTGGCGTTCGGCGCGATGGTGTTCGGGATCCTTCCCTGGAGCCACATCTGGCTCTACCTGCTGGCCACCTTCGCCGGTGGAGCCGCCGCGGCCTACGTCTTCCTGTACGTCCAGCCGGCCGAAAAGCCCGAGGGCGATATCGAGGCCGCCAGCGCCGGAGGGCCAGCGCCGCCGGGCGTGGATTAGTGTCGAGCGGGCCGGGGCCCGCTCCTATCCTCGGCTGAGTGTCAGTAATAGCCGCCGACAAGCGCCGCGAGCTCCCGGACGAGCCGGGGGTGTACCTGTTCCGCGACGCCCGGGGCAAGGTGCTCTACGTGGGCAAGGCCAAGTCGATCCGCAAGCGCGTGGCCTCCCACTTCTCCAACCCCAGCTTCGGCGCCGGGCGGATCGGCACCAGCGGCGCCAGGGACCTGTTGGAGATGATCGATCAGATCGAGGCCCTCGTCGTCCACACGGAGGCCGAGGCGCTGCTGACCGAGCAGAACTTCATCAAGGAGTACAAGCCGCGGTTCAACATCCGCCTGCGGGACGACAAGTCCTACCCGTATATCGCCATCAGCCTGGACGAGGAGTTCCCGCGCGTCTACTTCACGCGGGAGCGCCACAGGCGGGACCGGGCGTACTTCGGCCCCTACAGCAACGCCAAGCGCGTCCGCTCCACGCTGGAGGTCCTGGGTAAGGTGTTCATGTTCCGGTCCTGCGAGGGGCCCGTACCGGGACGCCACAGCGGCTCGCCCTGCCTGGACTACTACATCAAGCGTTGCGAGGCCCCGTGCGTCGGCTACGTCAGCCGCGAGGACTATCGCCGGGGCATCGACGGGGTGGTGGACTTCCTGTCCGGCCGTTACCGGGAGATTGAGCGGGAGCTGGAGAGGTCCATGCGCCATGCGTCGGACGAGCAGCGCTTCGAGGACGCTGCCCGGGATCGCAACCGCCTCCGGGCCGTGCGCTCGCTGCTGGAGCGCCAACGGGTGGCCAACCAGGCCGTGGGCACGCTGGACGCGATCGCGGTGTCCGTGGACACCGGGGCCGGAGCGGCCAACGCGCAGGTGTTCCAGGTCCGGGACGGCGTGCTGTCAGACCGGCAGAGCTTCTACCTGGACAACGAGGCTGCCGGTGACGTCCAGGATGTGGCCGAGGCGTTCATCCTCCAGTACTACACGAGCGCCATGAGCATCCCGCCCCTGCTGGTCGTCCAGCGCGAGCTGGGCCCGGCCCCCGCGCTGGCCCAGGCCCTCGCCCTGCGCCGGGGCGGCCCGGTGGAGATCAGGGCCGCGGAGCGGGGGGACAAGCGGCGCATCCTGGAGCTGGCCGAGCGCAATGCCAAGCTGGCCCTGGACCAGGAGCGCCTGCGCTCCGAGCGGCGCCGCCAGCAGCGCGTGGAGGCGCTGGACGGGCTCCAGCAGGCGCTGGGGCTGGACACGATCCCCCTGCGCGTGGAGTGCTTTGACATCTCCACGCTGATGGGGACCAACACCGTGGCGTCGATGGTCGTGTTCGAGGGCGGCGCGCCGAAGAAATCCGACTACCGTCGGTTTCGCGTGCGGGAGAGCGGCTCGGAGGTCGGGGCGCCTGATGACTTCGCCGCCATGGAGGAAATCCTGGGCCGGCGGCTGGCCCAGTGGCAGCGCCAGCGCGACATCTCCCCCCACGACAAGGACTACGACCCCTCGTTCGCCGCCCTGCCAAATGTGGTGGTGATCGATGGTGGCCGCGGACAGCTCTCGGCCGCCATCCGGGCCCTCCAGGGGTTCCGGGAGCGCGGGGTGGTGGTGATCTCGTTGGCCAAGAGGATCGAGGAGGTGTTCATCCCCGGGCGGGCCGCGCCGTTGATCCTGGCCCACGACACGCCCGAGCTCCAGCTGCTCCAGCGCGTCAGGGATGAGGCCCACCGCTTCGCCATCACCCATCACCGGATCCGGCGTGACCGGGCCATGACCGCCTCGATCCTTGACGAGCTCCCGGGCGTGGGACCGGCTCGCAAGCGGGCGATGCTGACCCACTTCGGGTCGCCGGAGGCCATCCTGGCCGCCTCACGCGAGGAGCTGGAGGGCGTGCCCGGGCTCCCGGGCAAGCTGGCCCGCGAGGTGTACCGGGAGCTTCACAAGACCGGGGTCTAGGCTCGGGTCGCCCTGCGGAGCTCGGCGGCCCCCTCGACTCTCTGCTTCAGCAACATCCGCCCGCGCCGTCAAGCTCTCGGGCATGTCACCATCGGAGGAGATGACCGAGGTATCGGAACCGCTGGATGACACGACACAAGGCGCGGCCGATGGCGAGGACGCGCCTCAGACGCTGACCGACCTGGTGGTCATCAC
>JBJMLC010000150.1:0-7564 GCA_045805485.1 Solirubrobacteraceae bacterium
CCCGGCGCGCATCCCCGGTGCGCCCATGTCCTCATCCTGCCACGGCCTCAGGAGGTCCCCCTCTCCCAGGATTTCCGACCCGAAGCGGCCGGCCATGCCCACCCGGCGCATGACCATCCCCTGAAGTACCAACATGCCGAGGGCGCCGCGGGTGTCGCCCATCTGGTCCAGGGGCGACCAGTCGCCCTCCTCGAAGGGAACAATTCTGGCCAGGCAATGCTGGACGGCTCGCTCCAGCCGATCTCCGTCCAGGAAGTCGGCCAGGTCAGGGTCGTGGGCCAACAGCTGGATCATCTCGTCCATGGACAGGAGGTTTCCCACAAACGCTGTTTTTCACCTACCCGCTACACGTACGACCGCTCGGCGCGAGGATCTTCGATGATCAGCTCGGCCACCAGTGAGGACCACGCGAAGTCCTGCGCGCCCATCCCCGCACCGGTGCGGGGGTGGTAGTACTCACGCAGCCCCTCCCGGGCCACGGTGGCGATGATCCGGCGAGCCAGCTCGTCGGCCTCCGGGCGATAGCCCAGGCGTCGCAGCCCCAGCCACACCAGCCACGCGGAGTTCACCCACGTCGGCCCCCTCCAGTATCGCCGCAGACCGAGGAACCGGTCCTTGACCGAGAACGAGGGCTCATCCGCCGCCACCGAGGGGGGCGGCACGGGCAGCCAGAACCGGTCCGGATTCAGGAGATGCTCCTCCACGAGCCGCCGGCCGATGTCCTCGGGCAGGTCGGGGAGCGCCAGCGGCGACAGGGCCGCCCAGGTGACGACCACCGGCGTCTCCCGCTTGGGCCAGAGCTCCTGGGCGAACAGTCCTGAATCCCTGTCGTAGAGCCGATCCAGTAGAGCCGGCGTTATCGAGGGCTGGTTCAGAGCCAGCCTGGATAGCCCGTGGAGCACGTTGACCAGCGTGCTGCACACCAGCGGCCCGCCCGCCTCACGCACGCGCTGGATGTCGAAGCCCAGACGGCGGTTACGCCGCACCAGCAGAGGGAAGCCAGGCAGGCCGTCGGCCCGCCATCCCCAGACCGCATCGAACGAGGGTGAGGCGTCGAGCCCGGTTTCGTCGGGCTGGATGATCCACAGCAGACCATCACCCTCCAGGTCCCGCTGGCTGGAGATCAGCTCGTGATGGGCCCGGATGCGCGGCTCCTGCGCCGGGTCGCCCACCGCGATCCGCCACGTCCAGGCCAGCAGCGGCGGCTGGATCGTCGAGGTCATGGGGTCATGGGGCGTGACGACGTTGTAGTAGAGCCGGCGCGGAAATGGGATCGGCTTACCCCAGAAGATCGTGTGTCCGATGAAACCGTCTGGCGTGGCAGCGGCGAGCAGCGACTCGAGCTCGGCCCTGGAGCGGGCCGGGTCAAAGTGCCGCCAGGAGACCGCCGTCAGGCAGGAGTCCCAGTACCACTGCCACGGGTAGCGGTGGGGGCTTGGGCTGGTGTACGAGTAGTGGGCACCGCCAACCTCACCGGTTCGCCAGTTCTCATGGAGGACCCGTCGGCAGTGGTCCAGGGCCTCCTCATCGGCGGTCCTACGCTCCGCAGCCGGGGTCTCCATGCTCACCTGGCACAGGAAACCAACTCTCGGGTGGCGGGGGCGGCGGCCTGTCCTTTCTTGCGGGCTGCGGCTTCTCCACTTGCCGGCTCGCCGGTTGTCAGGCGGAAGCGCCGGGTAGCCCACGCCGGTGAGCTTCTTTCGCGCCTACTCGTCCGACGATTCCAGGCCGCTCCGCGGCCACGCCCTGCTGTTCTCGATCTTCAACGCCGGCGTGGCGGCCGTTGCCGTGGGTCAGTGGCGTTCAGGCAAGCCCCTGCCCGAGCGCATCCCGGCGGAGGACATGGCACTGATGGCCATCGCCACCTACAAGCTCAGCCGGGTAGTGTCCAAGGACAAGATCACGGGCTTCCTGCGCAGGCCGTTCACGCGCTACAAGGGCGAATCCGAGCGGCCGTCAGAGGTTTCCGAGGAGCCGCGCGGCACGGGGTTCAGGCGCGCTGTGGGCGAGCTGCTCGTCTGCCCGTACTGCCTTGACCAGTGGGTTGGCACCGCGTTCGTGGCCACCTATCTGCGTGAGCCGCGACTGGCTCGGACCCTGGCCACGCTGTTCACTGTCGTGTCCGGAGCCGACCTGCTTCAGGAGACCTGGGTCGCCCTCGACAAGCGGGCCTGAGAGATCGGGGCCCCGCGGGCGTACCGGGCCGCGCCGGCCCGCGGGCGCCGCCGCCTACCAGGCCGCACCGGCCCGCGGGCGGCGCCGCTACCCGTGCGCCTGACCGAATGCCGCGTTCAAGATGGTCGGCGCCTGGAGTCCCGTTTCGTATGAGTGCAGCAGCACCACGCCCAGCCACCTGCCACCACGGCGGACGGTGGCCACCAGGCAGTGGCCCGCCGCATTCGTATAGCCGGTCTTGACGCCATCCGTGCCCGGATAGCCCAGAACCAGCAGGGGGTTGTTGTTGTAGAGGTAGAGCTTGCCGCCCTTGATCGGGAACCGGACGACCGCGGTGCGTGAGCTCACGATCCGAGCCAGGGGCGGTTGCTCGAGCATTTGGTGGGCCAGGATGGCCAGATCTCCCACGCACGAGTGGTTGCCCCGGTCGAGGATCCCGGAGGGGCTGCTGAAGTGGGTGCATTGCAGGCCCATCGCTTGGGCCCGCTCGTTCATCATGGCCACGAATCTGCTCTGCGTCCCGGCCACGTGCTGAGCCAGCGCGATCGCCGCGTCATTTCCCGAGGGCAGCAGCAGTCCGTAGAGCAGCGCCATCAGGGGGACGCGCTTGCCCAGCGGGAGGAGCCCCACTCCAGACCCGCTGAAATGCACCGCCTGCGGCGTGATAAGCACGTGATCGCTGGGGCGCGAGTGGGCCATCACGAGCAGCGCGGTCATCATCTTGGTCAGGCTGGCGATGGGCAGGACCCGGTCCTGGTTGCGCGCCCACAAGACTCGACCCGTATGCACGTCGAACAGCAGGCCGCTGCGCAGCGGGCGCTTCAGCTTCACGGCCACGCGCTCGGCGGGCGCCGCCGGTACCCATCCGTAGGCCGGTCGCGGCGGTGGGGCCAGCGCCGTGGCCCGAGTCCCCCGCGCCGGTTGCCGGGTCTGCGCGGCCCGTTCCGGGCCTGCGGTACCGCCGGCCATCAGGCCAAGCAGCACGCCCAGGCACAGCACGCCCGTCACCAGCACCGCCAGCCACACGTGACTCCCCCGCTTCCGGGGGTGGTGGCCGTTCCGGCTGCTGTACGCACCGTTCCTGCTTGAGGTCAGGAACGGGCTGCGGCCAGGGGAGATGGTCCCCTGCCGCCGGCTGCTCCGGCGCCCAAGCCCGCCCCTCTGCCTCACGATCGTGCCCCCTCGCCCTTCGTCCCCACCCGGCGCGCCCCCGCGCCGTTCGTCGCCACCCCGCGTGCCCCTGCGCCCTTCGTCGCCACCCCCGTCACGGTGCCCCCGCGCTCGTCATTGCTTTGGCGGCTCCAGGAGCGCCCCCAGCACACCGATGCCCACTATCCCCACCACGACCGCTCCCACGACGCCGAGGCCGGTGACTCCGTTCTGGGCGAAATCCGCCACCGTGAAATATGTCATCGCTGCGATGAAGATCAGGGCGAGGGTGATGACGAAGAACCGCACGTTTCAGTATGCCCGCACCGGAGGCGGAAGTTCCTTCCGTCGCCGGACCAGCAGCTTGATCGTAAGCAATCCAAACACGAATCCGCCGATATGGGCGAAGTAGGCCACTCCGCCCCCTGATCCGGTGGGGTTGGTGAGGTCGACGGCCGCGAACACCGCCTGCCCGATGAACCACACAACCAGCATCACCAGGGCGGGGATCTCGATCACCGTGACGAAGAAGGGGATGATGACCAGCGTCAGCACACGCGCCCGCGGGAAGAGCAGGATGTATCCCCCCAGGACGGCTGCGATGGCGCCGGATGCGCCGATCGTGGGGGCGGTCGAGTTCGGTGCCAGGGCGACCTGCAGCGCCAGAGCCGCCAGACCTCCCGCGATGTAGAAGGCCAGGAACTTCAGGTGGCCCATCGAGTCCTCGACGGTGTTCCCGAAGATCCACAGGAACAGCATGTTGCCGGCGATGTGGATGAACGAGGCATGCATGAACATGGCCGTGAACGCCGTCTGCCACGCCGGCAGCGTGCCGGGCAGCGCGTGCTGGGAGCACACGAGCTCATGACCCCGAACCAGGCCGCAGTGCTCAGCCAGGCCGTGGCTAAGCGCATACGGGATCGCGCCGAACTTCATCACCACGTGGAGGTCCGGGCCGCCGAAGAACGATCCCCCGCTCCGGACCGCCAGGATGTAGGCCACGACGTTGGTGAGAACGAGGCCCAGCGTTACGAACGGAAACCGCTCGGTGGGGATGTTGTCCTTGGCGGGGATCACGCGCCGCGGAGGTTAGGCCGCGGGCGGGCAACGATCAGAGTCGGGCGGTCTCGGCTAGTACGTCGGAGATGCGCCAGGGCTGCCGCGGATCGTCGGTCAGGGCGAACCTCCACCGCTCCGTGAAGCTGACCTGACGCGAGCGACTTCCGGCCACGACGGCCGTTGTATCCCGGTCCTCCAGGTAGCGGCGGCCCTCCACATCCACCTCCACGGTCATCGTGGGCGGCGCGGCGGCCGCATCCAGTCCCACAACCTTGATGCGCTTCACCCTGGGCCCCCGCACCACCAGGCGCGTCTGACCCGTCGGGTCCCCCGGATGCAGGAGGTCCAGGACGGCATCCGGGTCTGCAAGCGCGGCCAGCGGGGCATCGTCGCCATCCACGGCCTGCGCCCAGGCACCCACCGTGCGCCGGGCTGCCACCTCCAGTACGTCCGGTGCGAATCGCCCATCGGCCAGGCTGAGGTCGAGGGCCGCGGCGTGCGCCTCGCCCTCGAATTGCAGATCCGCCACCTCGGCTATGCGCGTTCCGGCGGGTACCGCCTCCGCCACCGCGCCCTCCACGAGCGATTCGTCGCGCATGCCCTGCTCGTCCGACCAGGGCATGGCCACGATCTGTTCCTCCAGCGCGTGCCGGCCCTCGCCCCCCTGCTCGATCGATCCGAGCATCCACTGCTGGGGACTGGCCTTGGAGCGAACCCGCAGGAGCGTCCAGTACTCCCTCAGGGTGACCGTCTGGCTGAGCCGGCCGGCCCGCTTGATGCGGTTGCCCTGGTGGTCCTCCACGTAGTCCTGAAGCCGCGCCTCGATCCTGACCACGACGCGGTCCTCGGCCGTGCCTCGGTGGACGAGGCTCACGTACTCCACGGAGGGCTCGTCCAGCACCTGTACCCGGTTGCGCCAGCCCCGTCGCTTGAAGTCATCCAGCCGCCGGTTCCACTCTGCCAGGAGATCCGCGCCCAGAAGCCCCCGCAGCCGGTCCCGGTCGTCGCTATCCCACGCCGCCTGAACATCCTTGAAGAGCTTGGTTGCCGCTCCTCTCACCGCGTCCGGCGCGAACGCCGGATCGTCCTCGGCCGCCTCCGCCGCCGCCAGCTCCACGCGCCGCTGGCGCTTGGCCACCTGGCGCCGGGCCGCCGGGCCCTGCTCCTCATGGGCCGTGTACGCCTTCCGGAAGCGCGGCGCCAGGCGCACGTAAAGCACCGCCAGCACGACCAGCCCGAGGATGATCAGCACGCCGAGGCCATGGCCGAAGATGGCCACCCGGATCAGGATCTGGATGAGGATGTAGAGGCCGGCGCCTCTCCCGCCTCCTCCTCCGCCACCCTCGCCCCCGCCGTAGCTGTACGACCCACCGCCCGCAGCGGCCAGCGCCTCAGGGGCCAGCGCCAGGGCGGCCAGGACGACCAGGGCGATGATGAGCGCTCGACGCTTCATACGCTCGCCGTGCGCTGCGGCACGTGCTGATCGGCGTGATATGAGCTCCTGACCAGCGGGCCCGCCGCCACGTGCTCGAACCCCAGGGCGTACGCGGCGTTTTCGAGCTGTTTGAACTCGTCCGGATGCCAGTACCTGACGATCGGGAGATGGTTCTCGGTGGGGCGGAGGTACTGGCCGATCGTGAGCACCTGGACATGATGTTCCCGGAGGGTGCCCAGCGTGTCGAGCATCTCCTCGAAGCTCTCGCCCAGGCCCACCATCAGACCGGACTTGGTCACCACATCCTCCCCGCCCATCTCCTTGGCGTTGCTCAGGACCCGGCAGGAGCGGGGGAACGTCGAGCCGCGACGGGCCACGCTGTACAGCCGGGGCACGACCTCCACGTTGTGGTTGAACACGTCAGGCCGCTCGGCGATGACCCGGGCCAGCGGCATCTCCTGGCCCCGGAAGTCCGGCGTCAGGACCTCGACCCTGCAGTTCGGAGCCCGCCGGCGAATCTGTCTGATCACGTTGACGAACGCCGACGCGCCGTAGTCCGGGAGGTCGTCCCGATCGACTGACGTGATGACCGCGTGCTGTAGGCCCATGCGCTGTACGGCTGTGGCGACTCGGGCGGGCTCCAGCGGGTCGTTCCAGGTTGGCTTGCCGGTCTTGACGTTGCAGAAGCCGCAGCGGCGGGTGCAAGTGTCGCCCAGGATCATGAACGTGGCCGTGCCGCGCTGCCAGCACTCGCCGATGTTTGGGCACGCCGCCTCCTGGCAGACCGTGTGCAGATTCTCGGTCTCGATCAGGTGGCTGAGCTGCCGATACCTCGGCCCCCCGGGCGCCGGCACCTTGAACCACGGAGGCTTCCTGCCGCGGTGCGGCTGGGTGTCTGAGCCCAGGATCGTGAGCACGTCCTTGATGCCTCCAGGGTTCGCTCTGGACCGGGTCGCCTGGATCATCTCTACAGACGCGCGCTCGCTCACAAAATAGAGGCTACTCCGAGGCAGAGTTGTTGCCCAGGGTTACCCACGTGTCACCCGATTCGCGGGAGCATGGGACGCATGAGCGAAGAGGGTGGGCGAACGAGCGAACACATACTTCGCTCGTTCGCCCAGGCCCCGATCGATGAGGCGATTGCGCAACTGGCGGTCGCCCAGCACGGCGTCTTCGCCCTCCGCCAGGTGACCGCCTTTGGCCTCACCGCTAGGGCCGTACAGCTGCGTGCCGAGAAGGCTCGCCTCCACCGCATGCACACCGCGGTCTACTCGCTCGTTCCCCGTGAGCTCCTCACCCGTCGGGGCTACTGGATGGCAGCCGTGCTGGCATGTGGCCCAGAGGCGGTGCTTTCGCACCGCCAGGCCGCGGCCCTCCATGGCGTAAGAGACACCGCCCGGCCGAACATCGACGTGACGGTCCCGGGCCGTTCTCGCACCAAGCGCCCCGGCATCGACATCCACCGCGCCACAAACCTCACCCCAGACGACATCACCCTCGTAGACAACATCCCGGTCACGAGTGTGGCCCGGACCCTCCTGGACCTGGCCGAGGTCGTCGCACAGCGCCCGCTGGAGCGCGCGTTCGACGAGTCGGAGGTCCTGGAGGTGTTCGACCTTCACGCGATCGAGGACCAGCTCGCCCGCAACGCCACGCGTCCCGGCGCCAAGGCCGTCAGAAGAGTCCTGGAGGAGCACTACATCGGGAGTACGCCGACGCAGAGCGAGCTCGAGGAGGGAATGTTCA
>JBJMLC010000151.1:0-20088 GCA_045805485.1 Solirubrobacteraceae bacterium
GGGTATCGGGAGGTCGACGGCGTGGCGCCTGACTCGCAGACCGAGACGTACGCGGCGCTCCGGCTGGAGGTCGACAACTGGCGCTGGTCAGGAGTGCCCTTCTTTATCCGCACCGGCAAGTGCCTGCCCATTACCCAGACCGAGCTTCGGCTCGTGTTCCGGCGCCCGCCGAGACTCCACTTCTCTGACTGGACGCGGACGCCGGAGCCCGCCCAGATGGTGGTCAAGCTCGACCCCTCCACCGGGGTGCGCATGCTCGTGGAGGCTCAGCGCCACAACACCACCGAGCCACAGCAAATCAGCCTGGATATGGAGTTCGCCGACGAGGGCGGGGAGGGCCCCACGCCGTATGAGGTTCTGCTGCACGCGGCGCTGATCGGTGACAGCAAGCGCTTCACCAGGCAGGACGGTGTGGAGGAGTGCTGGCGGGTCATGGCGCCCCTCCTGGAGCATCCACCGCCGGTGCATCCGTACGCCAAGCGATCGTGGGGACCAGCGGAGGCCGAGCGCGTCATCAAGGGCTACGGCCGGTGGCACGAACCGTGGGTGGCCACATGAGCACATTCGAAGAGGCCAAACCAGGCGAGCAGAGCGCCGCGGCGCCCTCGCCGTTCACGCCGATCGCGGATTTCGGCTTCCTGTCTGACTGCCACACGGGCGCGTTGGTGGCACCCGATGGCGCCATCGACTGGCTGTGCGTCCCGCGGTTCGACTCCCCGAGCGCATTCGGCTCGCTGCTTGACCGCGGCGCAGGAAGCTTCCGGTTTGCCCCGTTTGGCATCAATGTCCCATCTGACCGGGTGTATGAGCCGGGGACCAACTCGCTGATCACCTCGTGGAGGACGCCGACCGGTTGGGTCATCGTGCGAGACGCCCTGACCATGGGCCCACGGCGGGGCGAGGACACGGTGACGCCGCACACGCGGCCTCCATCGGACGAGGACGCCAATCATGTGCTGGTCCGGACGGCCCGGTGCATCGAGGGGACGGTGGAGATCGATCTGGTATGCGAGCCGGTATTCGACTACGGCCGCACGCCCGCCGAGTGGTCGCTGGCCGAGGGCCGGCACCGCGCCGACGCTAACGGCGGTGAGCAGGCGCTGCGGCTGGACACCGACATGCTGATCGGCATCGAGGCGGGCCGGGCCCGAGCCCGCCACGTCCTCCAGAAGGGAGAGGCCGTCTACTGCGCGCTGTCCTGGGACGAGGCCGCGCCCGTTCCCGCCACCGACGAGGAGGCGTTTGCGGCGCTGGAGGAGACGACGCGCTTCTGGCGGAGCTGGCTGGCCCGGGCGCGAATCCCTGACCACGAGCTGGGTCCGTTGATCCAGCGCTCGGCGCTGATCATCAAGGGGCTGACGTACATGCCCACGGGGGCGACGGTGGCAGCGCTGACAACCTCGCTCCCGGAGACGCCAGGCGGGGAGCGCAACTGGGACTACCGGTACACATGGATCCGGGACTCGACGTTCACCCTCCAGGCCCTCCACTACCTGAACCTCGACTGGGAGGCCGACGAGTTCATCCAGTTCGTGGCCGACCTGGAGTGCAACGACGATGGGGCGCTCCAGATCATGTACGGGATCGACGGCCGCCGGGACCTGACCGAGGTCCTGCTGGAGGAGCTCTCGGGATATGCCGGCGCCCGGCCCGTGCGGATCGGCAACGGCGCGTTCGATCAGCGTCAGAACGACGTGTTCGGAGCCGCGCTGGACTCCATCCTGCTCCACACCCGCCGCAGCCAGCGCCTCCCGCGGCGGCTGTGGCCGCTCGTGCAGTCGCAGGCCGAATGCGCCACGGCCGTGTGGCCTAACCCTGACCAGGGCATCTGGGAGGCCCGCGGCAAGCCTCAGCACTACGTGTCCTCAAAGCTCATGTGCTGGGTCGCGCTGGACCGGGCGGCCAAGCTGGCGGCGATCCAGGGCGAGCGCGAGCTGTCTGCCACCTGGTCGGATACCGCCGCGGAGATCAAGGCCGACATCCTGGAGCACGGGGTCGACAAGCGCGGGGTCCTGTGCCAGCACTACGAAACCGAGGCCCTGGATGCCTCGACGCTGCTGGCAGCCATCTTCGGCTTCCTCCCGGGGGACGATGAGGTCCTGCGAGCCAGCGTGTTGGCCATCGCCGATGAGTTGACCGAGAGTGGGTTCGTACTGCGCTACCGGACCGACGAGACCGACGACGGCCTGTCCGGCAAGGAGGGCACGTTCGTGATCTGCTCGTTCTGGCTCGTCTCCGCGCTGGCAATCATCGGCGAAATGCAGCGGGCCCGGGATCTCATGGCTCGCCTGGTCAAGGTGGCCTCCCCGCTGGGGCTGTACGCCGAGGAGTTCGACGTGGAGACCGGTCGGCACCTGGGGAACTTCCCGCAGGCCTTCTCGCACCTGGCGCTGGTCGAGGCTGCCGCACGGATCATCCTGGCCGAGCGCCTGGCGGAGCTCACCGGATGAGCTCTGGCAAGGACCGCCGGCGCGTCGTGATCATCGGGGGCGGGTTCGGCGGGATGGAGGCCACCCGGCACCTGAAGAGGGCCGACGTCGACATCACGCTGGTTGACCATCACAACCACCTCCTCTTCCAGCCGCTGATCTACCAGGTGGCCGCCGGCGCTCTGTTCCCCGGACAGGTGGCCGCCCCGCTGCGGCACATGCTCAAGCGTCAGCCGAACGCCACCGTGCTGATGGCGGCGGTGACCGACATCGACGTGGACGGGAGGCAGGTGGTGCTGGACCGGGGTGAGCGCCTGGACTACGACAGCCTGATCGTGGCCTGCGGGGGCGAGACCTCGTATTTCGGGCACGACGAGTGGCAGGAGGTCAGCTGCGGCCTGAAGACCCTGGACGACGCGCTCGACCTCCGCGACCGTATCTTCGGTGCCTTCGAGGAAGCCGAGCGCACCGACGATGCCGCGGCGCGAGACGAGTGGCTCACGTTTGTCGTCGTCGGAGGCGGCCCGACGGGTGTGGAGATCTCAGGCCAGCTGGCCATTCTGTCCCGCCACACGATGAAACGGGACTTCATGCGGATCGACCCGCGGGCGGCGCGCGTGATCCTGCTGGACGCCGGCGATCGGCTGGTGGCCGGCTTCACCGAGGCCACCTCGGCCAAGGCCGCGAAGGGCCTGCGCCAACTCGGCGTCACCGTCCGCGAGCACGCCAGGGTCATCGACATCGATGCCCGCGGCGTGACCGCCAAGATCGGCGATGAGACGGAGCGGATCGACGCCCGGACCGTCATCTGGGCAGCCGGTGTTCAGGCGGTCAGCGTCGCCGGGCTGATCGCCAGGGCCGCCGGCGCGAGCGTCGACCGGGCGGGGCGCGTTGCGGTCAACCCTGACCTCACCCTGCCGGGCCATCCCGAGATCTACGTGATCGGCGACGCGGCGACGCTCGCCGGCCCCGAGGGCAGGCCGCTTCCGGGCCTGGCCACGGTGGCGATCCAGCAGGCTCGCCACGTGGCCAAGGCGATCCGCCGCGGACAGCCGGGCGCCACCGAGCCGTTCCGGTATTTCGACAAGGGAGCGCTGGCCGTCATCGGCCGGGGCAAGGGGGTGTGCGAGGTCAGGGGCATGCGGATCTCAGGACTGCCTGCGTTCCTCATGTACGTGGTCGTGCATCTGTTCTACCTTGGCGGCGTCGGCGGGCGGCGGATCACGGTCGGTATCACGGCGCTCGGCTCGCTGTTCGGGTCCAGGGAGAGCCGCGTCATGGAGGGGGCTCTGGAACGGGTGGAGCGCCCAGCGCCTACGAGCGCTCCCGCCGAGGAGCCGACTACGACCGCCCAATAGAGGCTCGAATGGCCAACGACCTAGCCCGCTGGCAATTCGCCACCACCAGCGTCTATCACTTCCTGTTCGTGCCGGTGACGATCGGCCTGGCCTTTCTGGTCGCCATCTTGCACACGGCCTGGTACCGCACCGACAACCCTGATTACAGGCGAATGACGCGGTTCTTCGGGACGCTCCTCCTGATCAACGTGGCTGTTGGCGTGGTCACGGGCCTGGTTCAGGAGTTCGAGTTCGGGATGAACTGGTCCACGTACTCACGGTTCGTGGGCGGAGTATTCGGCGCACCCCTGGCCATGGAGGGGCTGGCCGCCTTCTTCCTGGAATCCACGTTCCTGGGTCTGTGGCTGTTCGGCTGGAACCGTCTGCCTCGGCGAGTCCACCTGGCCACGATATGGGCGGTCTCACTTGGCACGATGCTCTCGGCGATGTTCATCCTCATCGCCAACTCATGGATGCAGCATCCGGTCGGCTACAAGCTGAACCAGGCCGGGAAGCCCGTGCTGACCAACATCTGGGCGCTGCTCGTCAACCCGACGTTCCTGTGGGGCTACGCGCACGTGGTCCTGGCCTCGCTGATCACCGGCAGCCTGGTCATGCTGGCCGTCTCGGCGTGGTACCTGCGCAGGCGCGAGCATGCCGACTCGTTCCACTTCACGGCCAGGGTGGCCCTGATCGTGCTGATCCCGGCGATGGTCATCCAGCTCTCGGTGGGCAACCAGCTGGGAGAGATCGAGGGCCACTACCAGCCGATGAAGATCGCCGCCGCGGAGGCCCAGTGGAACACCTGTAAGCCGTGCTCCTTCTCGGTGGCTCAGATAGGGGGCTACAGCCAGAGCAATGAGGAAACCACCAAGGTCATCCAGGTCCCCCACCTCCTGTCCGTGCTGGCCACCGGGACCTGGAGCGGCCAGGTGAGCGGACTCAACCAGCTTCAGGCCGAGTACCAGAAGAGGTACGGGCCCGGCAACTACATCCCCAACGTGCCCATCCAGTACTGGTCGATGCGCACGATGGCCTACCTGGGAACGCTGGTGCTGCTGCTGGCGCTGTGGGGCGGCTACCTGCTCGTCCGCGGCAGGCTGGCCACCTCCCGGGTGTTCCTGTGGCTGAGCGTTTGGGCGGTCATCACGCCGTTCCTGATGAACACAGCGGGCTGGCTGTTGACCGAGAGCGGCCGGCAGCCCTGGATCGTTCAGGGCCTCCAGAAGACCGCGGTGGCCAACTCGCCCTCGGTGAGCGCCACCGACATCTGGATCAGTCTGAGCGTCCTGGTATTGGCCTACATCGTCCTGGGCGTCGTCGACGCCATGCTCATGCTCCGCTACTCCCGCCGCGGCCTCGCCGACGACGACGAGGACGGGGGGCAGTCAGGCCGTCCCGGATCCCCCACCCCCACGCCCGCCCTCACCTACTGATCCGATGCAGCTTCACACGATCTGGTTCATCATCATCGTCATCTTCTGGCTCGGGTTCTTCGTGCTGGAGGGCTTCGACTTCGGGGTGGGCATGCTGCACCGCTTCGTCGGTCGCTCGGACGGCGGGCAGCGGGTGGCCATCAACACGATCGGGCCGTGGTGGGACGGGAACGAGGTCTGGCTGATCGTGGCCGGGGCCTCGCTGTTCGCGGCCTTCCCCGGGTGGTACGCCACGATGTTCTCGGCCCTCTATCTGGCCCTGGTGCTGGTGCTGGTGGCTCTGATGGCTCGCGGTGTCTCGTTCGAATTTCGCGGCAAGCGCGACGGGGCCCGCTGGCGCGCCGGATGGTCCTGGGCGATGACCATCGGCAGCGCGCTGATCCCGCTGCTGATCGGGGTCGGCCTGGGCGACCTCCTGGTCGGACTGCCCATCAACCAGCAGCACGAGTTCACGGGCAACTTCGCCGATCTGCTCACCGGCTACGGACTCATGACCGGGGTGACCCTGCTCATGCTGTGCCTCATGCACGGGGCCACGTTTCTGGCCCTGCGCACCACCGACGAGATCCGCGAGCGTGCCCGCGCGGCCGGACGCCTGATCGGGCCGGTGGCGATTCTGGCGAACGTCGCCTGGGTGGTATGGACGCTCGTCGTCATCGGCCGGGGCACGGTGCCTCAGACCACGCAGATCTTCGGCGTGGTCGCGATCATCTTCGCCACAGCGCTGATCCGCACGGATAACGACGGGTGGGCGTTCGTGGCCTCGGCCGTGGCCATCGCCGCGGCCATCGGCCAGATCTTCATCTCGCTGTATCCCAACGTGATGGTGTCCAGCACCAACCCGGCCTACAACCTGACCGTCAGCAATACCGCGTCCGGGCACTACGCGCTGGTCGTGATGACGATCGTGGCCCTTCTGATCTTTCCCATCGTGCTCCTCTACCAGGGCTGGTCGTTCCGAGTCTTCCGCCGGCGGGTCGTGGCGCCCTCCGCGCCGGAGAGCCCGGCCCCCGCGCGTCCGACCGGCCAGGTCGGCCCCACGCCGAGCTAGCCGCGATGCGTGCCCTGGATCCACGGCTGCTGCGGCGAACCAGGTCCGCCCGTCCCATGCTCGCGGCCGAGACCGCCCTCGGAATCGCCGCGGCGGTGGCCGTCGTGGCCCAGGCCGCCCTGCTGGCGCGAATCGTGGCGCGGGGCTTCTCAGGCGCCCCCGTTACCACACTCGGGGGCGAGTTCGTACTCCTGCTTGTGGCCTTCGCCGTCCGGGGGGCATGCTCGTCAGGTATGGAGATCACCGGGCGCCGCGCCGCCTGGAACGTGCTCTCGCAACTCCGGCGGGCACTGGTGGAGAAGCGCCTGCGCTCCGACCCGCTGGGAATCCACGGCGGCGTGGGGGCCGAGATCACCGCCGTGTCCGTCCAGGGAGTTGACGCGCTGGAGGGCTACTTCGCCCGCTACCTGCCCCAGGTCGTGCTCGCCTCGGTCGTGCCGCTCCTGGTCATCGCCTACGTGGCAGTCGTCGACCTTGAGGCGGCCCTGATCATGCTGTTCACGCTGCCTCTGGTGCCCCTGTTCATGTGGCTGATCGGCCGCTACACCGAGCAGCGCACCCGGGAGCGCTGGGATGCCCTGCGCCACCTGGCCACGCATTTCCTGGACGTGGTGCGTGGCCTGCCGACGCTGCGGGCTCTCGGACGAGCCTCTGAGGAGGCGGTCAAGCTGGCCGAGGTGTCGGAGCGCTACCGCAGCACCACGATGGGCACCCTCCGAATCAGTTTTCTCTCGGGGTCGGTGCTGGAGCTGGCCGCGACCCTGGGCGTGGCGCTGGTGGCCGTGGCCACGGGATTGCGCCTGGTGAGCGGCAGCCTGGGGCTCCAGGCGGGCCTGACCGTGCTGATCCTGGCCCCCGAGCTGTATCTCCCGTTCCGGCGACTGGGCGCCGAGTATCACGCCAGCGCCGACGGCCTGGCGGTGGCCGAGCGCATGTTCTCCCTGCTTGACGAACCGGCCGCGGTGCCCCGCGGCGGCGCGCGGCACGCCCCGAGCCCGGCCGTTGCACCCGTGCGGCTCGAGGCTGTCTCGTTCGCCTATCCGTCCCGCCCCGCACCCGTGCTCCAGAGCCTCGACCTGGAGCTTCACCCGGGCGAGACGGTGGCCCTGGTTGGCCAGAGCGGAGCCGGGAAGAGCACGGTGGCCGCTCTGCTGCTGGGGCTGCTCCAGCCCACCGCCGGGCGCATCTCGGTCGGTGGCATCGACCTCGGCGGCTGTCAGCCGGAGGCGTGGCGGGCTCTGATCGGCTGGGGGCCCCAGAATCCAACGCTGTTCCGAGCCAGCATCGCCGACAACATCCGCCTGGGCGACCCGGACGCCTCCGATCGGCGCGTCAGGGAAGCCGCACTGCTGGCCGGGGCGAGCGACTTCATCACCGCCCTGCCGGACGGTTACGGCACCGCGGTGGGAGATGGCGAACGCGCCCTCTCGACGGGAGAGCGGCGACGCATCGGGCTGGCCCGGGTGTTCCTCCGGGACGCACCGCTGGTGATCCTGGACGAGCCGGTGGCCGACCTGGACCCGTGGAGCGTGGCCGTGGTGTCGGCTGCCGTGCGGCGTCTCCAGAAGGGGCGAACCGTGCTCCTGATCGCGCACCGGCCGGAGCTCGTCCAACACGCGGACCGGGTGGTCCACCTGGTGGACGGGTCCGCGGGGGTGGCGGATGAGGGCAGGAGGGCGGCGTGAGCCAGACCCTGGCCGCGGTCCTCCGCCTGGCCCCCGCCCCGCGCGCCCGGGTGGCGCTGGCCGCCGTGCTCGGCGCCCTGACGATCCTGTTCGGAGTGGGGCTGATGGCGCTGGCCGGCTACCTGATCGCCAGAGCCGCCGAACATCCCCCCGTGCTGTCGCTGATGATCGCCATCACGGCTGTCAGGTTCTTCGGGCTGGGCCGTCCGGTGATCCGTTACGGCGAGCGGCTGTTCTCACACGACCTGGCACTGCGAGTCCTGGGCCGGGTACGGGCCCGGTTCTATGAGCGCATCGAGCCCCTGGCCCCAGCTGAGCTCGACTCCTACCGCCAGGGGGATCTCCTCTCTCGGATGGTCTCTGACGTCGACGCCCTGCAGAACGTGTATCTGCGCGGGCTGGGGCCGGTGCTCGTGGCCGTGGTCGCCGGCGCTGTCTCGGCCGGTGTGGCGGCGGCGTTCCTGCCCGCGGCCGGGCTGGTCCTGGCCGGCGGGCTGCTGGTGGCCGGAGTGGCCGTGCCCGTGTGCTCGGGCGTTCTGGGGCGTCCCGGGGGCCGGCAGGCCGAGGCGCGCGGAGCCCTGTCCGCCGACATCGTCGAGCTGATCCGCGGGGCGGGGGAGCTCGTGGCCTTCGGTCGCGAGCCCGCCGAGCTGGCCCGGGTCCGGGCCTCGGACGACGTGCTGGTCAGGCTGGGACGGCGGGACGCGGTCGTGGCCGGACTGGGTGACGGGCTCACGCTGCTGGTAGCCGGCGGAACGGTGGCTGGCGTTCTGGCCGTGACGATCGATGCCTCGGCTCACGGCCGGCTGGACCATGTGCTGATCGCGGTGTTGGCCCTACTGGCGCTGGCCTCGTTCGAGGCGGTGACGCCGTTGGCGGGCGCCGCCCGGGATCTGGCCGCCACGCTCGCCGCCGGACGCCGGGTGGCGGAGCTCACTGACCAGGACGCCGCGGTGAGCGACCCTGAGCACCCGGTGCCCGCCCCGCGCTGGCCGTTTGCGATCGAGCTTCAGAGCGTTCGGGCGGCCTATCCGCATCAGCCGCGGCCCGCCCTCAACGGAGTCAGCTTCTCCCTGGCGGCCGGCGAGAAGGTGGCCCTCGTGGGACCGAGCGGGGCGGGTAAGACGACGATCGTCAACCTGCTCCTGCGGTTCCTGGATCCTGAGACGGGGCGGGTCACCCTGGGCGGGAGGGACCTGCGCGAGTACAGCTTGACGGATGTCCGCCGGACCATCGCGGTGGCAGGGCAGGAATCCCACCTGTTCTCGGTCAGCATCGCCCAGAACGTTCGCCTGGGCCGCCCGGAGGCCACCGACACCGAGGTGGCCGACGCGCTCCGGCGGGCTCGCATCTGGGAATGGGTGCAAGCGCTTCCAGATGGCCTGGCCACCCAGGTTGGCGAGGAGGGACGAGAGCTCTCAGGTGGACAGCGACAGCGGATCCTCCTGGCCCGGGCGCTGCTCGCGGGCTCGCCCGTGCTGGTGCTTGATGAACCGACCGCCCACCTGGATCCCGCCACCGCCACCGAGCTCATGCGTGACGTGTTCTCAGCCGCCCAGGATCAGACGGTTCTGCTCATCACCCATCGTCGCGAGGGGCTGGATCTGGTGGATCGGATCCACACGCTGGCCGGGCCGACGACGCACGATGGGGACGTGCCGTGACAGCGCTCACCTCCAGATTCCCGCTCCGCAGCATCCTGGCGGGCGCGGCCGGGACCGCCGCCATGACGCTGGTATACGAGACCGAGCGACGGCTCCGTCGCCATCATCGCGGGCCTTTGGATTACGACGACTCGCTGGTGCCGGGTCGGATCGTGGCCTCGATCATGCATCTCGGCCATGTCACCGGTCGTGAGGAGAACGAGCTCGGGCTGGCCCTGCGCTGGAGCTACGGCTCGGCGTTCGGTGTGTGGCACGGCCTGCTCCGGCGGCGGTTCGCCGAGCCCTGGGCCTGCGCCCTGTTCGGCGGGACGCTGATGAGCGCCACGTTCTCACTGTTCCCGCTGCTGGGTCGGACCCCGCCGCCGTGGCGGTGGCCACCGGATGTGATGGCCACCTGCCTGGCGTCCCATGCCGCGTACGTCATCACGCTGGGCGCCGTCGACGATGGCCTCCGCCGGCTCGGCGGGGCCTGAGACGACCGGCGGCGCGGGTGGGCGGGCGGCCATCCGTCACCCGGAACGGGTGATGGTCGGCAGTGAGACGCTGAGAGGATCGGACGGTGACACCGGACGGGACACCGCCTGAAGCCGCCCCAGAGCCGACGCCTGAGCAGGCCGCGGCGATGATGACCAGCCGGCCCTACATCGTGCTGCTCGTCCTGGCCGCGGTCATCGGCGTGATCGTGTCGTTCGCCACCTGGGCCTTCCTGGAGCTCATCCACCAGATCACTCAGGAGCTGTACGTGCACCTCCCGCATGCCGTCGGGTACGCCAACGGGCCACCGGTGTGGTGGCCGCTTCCGATCCTGGCTATCGCCGGGGTGATCGTGGCCCTGGCCATCACCCGCCTGCCGGGCAAGGGGGGGCACGTGCCCGCCATGGGTCTGGCCGGCGGGCAACCACCCTCCGTCCCCGAGCTACCGGGGATCCTGGTGGCGGGCATCGTGGGGATCAGCTTCGGGATCGTGCTCGGCCCGGAGGCGCCGCTGCTCGCCCTGGGGCCGGCTCTGGCGGTCATCACGACCTCGCTCCTTCGTAAAGACACGCCTCCGCAGGCGTTGCAGCTCGTGGCCGCGGCCGGCGCCTTCGCGGCGGTGTCGTTCCTGTTCGTGTCCCCACTGGTGGCGGCCATCCTCGTGATCGAGGTCACCGCCATCGGCGGGTCCAGGCTGCCGGTGGTGCTGATCCCGGGCCTGATCGCGGCGGGAATTGGCTCGCTTCTGGCCATTGGGCTGGGATCGTGGACGGGGCTGAACCGGAGCGACATCGCGCTCGGGCCCCTCCAGCACCTCCCCGCGTTTGGCAACCCCACCGTCGGTGAGTTCGGATGGACGATCGCCCTGGCGATCCTCATCGCCGTCATCGCCCATCTCATCATCCGGGGAGGCCTGCTCACTCATCGCATTTCGGCCCCCCGGCCATTGCTCGTTCTACCTGCCGTCGGGTTGGTCGTGGCCGGGCTGGCCATCGCGTTCTCACAGGCAACGGGGCGGAGCGTCAACGAGGTGCTCTTCTCAGGCGAGAGCGGGCTCGGCGGGCTGGTCGCTCAGGCCGGGACGTGGTCCATTTCGGCGCTCGTGCTGCTGCTCGTGTTCAAGGGGATCGCCTACGGACTGTCGCTCGGCAGCTTCCGGGGCGGCCCCACCTTCCCCGCCGTTTTCCTCGGCGCTGCCGCGGGGATCCTGGCTTCGCACCTCCCCGGATTCCCGCTCACGCCGGCCGTGGCCGTGTGTATGGGCGCGGCGACGGTGGCCATTCTGAGGCTCCCGCTCTCCTCGATCGTCCTCGCCACATTGCTCACCGCTCCCTCCGCGGGCGCGGGGGACGAACCGCTGATCATCGTGGGGGTGGCCGTGGCCTTCCTCGTGACGCTGCTGCTCTCCTCCAGATCAGCGAAGACGGTCCCGCCGCCGCGCACGCCACAAACTGCGGACGGCACCCAGCAGCGGGCTACCGCGCCGGCCTGAGCCATGGGCGAGGTAGTCCTCCTCTCGCTCACCGCGTCGTTGAACCCGACCCTGATCGCCGTGACCACCGTGATGCTCCTGCTCGACAAGCCGGCGAAGCTGATGGCCGGCTATCTCCTGGGCGCATACATGACCAGCATCACGCTCGGGCTGGTGATCGTGTTCTCCCTGTCAAGCTCCAGCACCGCGAAGACCACCGAGAACACGCTCAGCCCCGCAGTGGACATCGGTTTGGGGACGATCGCGCTGGCCATCGCGTTTGTGCTTTACACGGGTCGGGCGCAGCGGATGCGAGAGCGCAGAGCGGCGCGCAAGGCGGCCAAGGGACCGGTGAAACCGCCGCGCTGGCAGCGGGAGCTGAGCAGGGGGTCGCCCCGGGTCACGTTTGTCGTGGGAGCCCTCCTCACATTGCCCGGGGCCTCATACCTGGCTGGACTCGATGCCCTCCACAAGCTGCACTACTCCACGGCCGTGACTGTTCTCGCGGTGATCGGCTTCAACCTGGTCATGATGTGGCTGCTGGAGGTTCCGCTGGTCAGCTTCCTCATCGCTCCCGAGCGGACGCCCAAGGCCATCCAGGGCGCCAAGGTGTGGGTGAGCCAGCACGCCCACAGATTCGCCATCCGAGGCTTTAGCGCCGTCGGAGCGCTTCTGATCGTCAAGGGCCTGATCGGACTGCTGGGCTGAGCGCCGACCTCAGTAACCCACGCCCGTCTTCACGCGCCGGCGATCGCGCTCGTGCAGGGCGCCCTTCTTCTCCAGGGTTTCGCAGGCCTGGGCGATGTCGCTGGCCAGCGTGTTCGCCAGGGCGTGGCCGAGCGTCTCCTTGACCAGGACGCGCATGATCTTGACGTGATCGGCATTCGGGGGCAGCGTGTAGGCGGGCACCATCCAGCCCCGCTCGGCGGCCAGCTGTGAGGCCACATCGAACTCGTCATAGGAATGGCCCTCGGTCAGCTGGAAGGCCACGAGTGGGAGCGACTCCTCGTCGGCTCCGATGAGCGAGAAGTCGCCGCAGTCGGCGATCTCCTGAGCCAGCGCCCGGGTGTTCTGGGCCATGGTCTCCATGATGTACGTGTATCCGTCATGCCCGAAACGGATGAAGTTGTAGTACTGGGCGAGGACCATCGAGGCGCCCGTGGAGAAGTTGAGCGTGAACGTGGCGTCGGTCTTGCCCAGGTAGTTCTCGTAGAACACAAGATCCTCGGGCAGGTCGCTGCGCTCGCGAAACACCAGCCAGCCGATTCCCGGGTACACGAGCCCGAACTTGTGACCGGAGACGTTGATCGAGCGCACCTGCTCCAGACGGAAGTCCCACTCCGAGTCGGGATACACGAACGGCCAGACGAAACCCCCGCTGGCCGCGTCGATATGCAACGGGACATCGAGGCCGCGGTCGTTCTTCAGGGAGACCAGCAGCGAGTTGATCCCGGTGATGTCGTCGGCATGGCCGGTGAACGTGGTGCCCAGGACGGCCGCCACCCCGATCGTGTTCTCATCGATGTGGGGTTCCACGTCCTCGGGACCGATGGTGTACTTGTCCGGGGCCAGGGGAACGATCCTCGGCTCGACGTCGAAGTAGCGGCAGAACTTCTCCCACACCACGTGGACGTCGCCGCCGAACACGAGGTTTGGCCGCTCGGTCGACCTCCCGGCGGCCTCCCGCCGCGCCCGCCACTTCCACTTGAGCGAGAGGGCTCCGAGCATGATGGCCTCCGATGAGCCCTGGGTGCGCGCGCCGGTCGTATCCTCGCCGGGGGCGTGAAACAGATTGGCGAGCATGCGGATGCACCGCCGCTCGATCTCGGCCGTCTGGGGGTACTCGGCGTGGTCGATGAAGTTGCGATGGAGGTTCTCGGCGATCAGCCGAGAAGCCTCGGGCTCCATCCAGGTGGTCACGAAGGTCGCCAGGTTGCGAGCCGGGATGCCGTCCAGCACGAGCTCATCCTCGATCAGGCGGTAGGCGTCCTCGGCGCTCATGCCGGCCTCGGGCAGCCGGTGGTCGGGCGCGTCCTGGAGCAGATACTTGTTGCCGAACCGCTCGTCGAGATCGTCGGCCCGATTCTTCGTCCTGGCCATCACAACTCCTCAGGTGGATTACGCACCCGATCGTCCCCACCCGGCCGATCCGGCACATCACCCGGATCGGGGGACGACGCCACTGGCGCCGGAATCTACGGTCTCCGCGCCCGACCTGACCGACCCACGTGGAGACACCCAAGTGACCCGTATGCGCTGGATGGCGCTCTGCTTCGCCCTCGGTTCGACGTGCTTCCTGATCGGGCCCTGCCCGGGCTACCTGAACCTCGTGGGCGAAACGGCGGACGGGGCGACGTTCTTTGTCGGTTCGGTGCTGTTCACCCTCGGCGGAGCGCTGCAGTCCCGGCTGGCCTGGCCCCAGCGGCACTCACACGATGGCGGAGCAGCGGCCTGGTGGAGCTCTCTGATCCAGTCGGCGGGCACTCTGTTCTTCAACGTCACCACATTCCGTGCCCTGCACACCGCCGTCTCGGATCCGCAGTACAACAGGCTGGTGTGGCGCCCGGACGCACTGGGGTCGGTCTGCTTCCTGGTCTCCGGAGCAATCGCCTATGCGGCCTCACCCCGGCACGGGTGGCGCCCGGTCCGCGCGGGTGGCGGCTGGTGGCAACCGGCCGTGAATATGCTCGGCTGCATCTTTTTTGGCATCTCTGCCGTGGCGGGGCGCGTCGTGCCCTCAACGGGGTCGATTCTCGACCTCTCGGCCGCCAACTGGAACACCTGCCTGGGCGCAGCCTGCTTTCTCGTCTGCGCACTGGGCACGCTGCTCGAGGCGCCCGCGCGGGCGGGCACCTCGTAGCGCCACGGATGTCAGGCCGGCTCAGTCGCCGCTCTCGTACTTGAAAGAGATCGCCAGGCGCACCCGGTATCCGGTGAGCTTGCCGTTCTCGATCGTCACATCCTGACGCAGGACCTCGGCCACGCGCAGGTCTCGCACGGTCTTGGCCGCGGTCTCGATCGCGTTGCGGGCTGCCGCCTCCCACGACTCGCTGCTGACGCCGATCACCTCGGTGACGCGGTAAACACTCTCGGCCATCTGGTCCTCCTCCTGGTTGGGGTTGGGCGCAGTCTTTCACGAGCGGGCGGGCCGGGGGCGGTCGTTTGCGGTTTCCCCTGCCGGGTATCGCCTGGCCCGGTGGAGCGATTTCGCGAGCACTACGTGCGCGGCCTTGGAATGTCGGCACGGAACAACGCCCTGGCCTTCGGCTACTCGATCACTGCCACGGGGTCGTTCGGGGTGATGGCCGTGACCGCTGGGCCGGCCCGGGTGGGCAGGATCTTCCTGTTCATCGTCGGGGCCGGCCTGGCCTTCGCGGTCGTGAACGCGGTCGTGACGCGGGGCTTTCGACGCCGGGTGGAAGAGGAGCCGCCGGTGGTCGTAGCCCTGGCCACATCGTTTTCCCTGGTGTCTGCGAGTGCCGCGGTGGGACTGGCGGCGCTGCTGGGCTCGACGCTGGGAGGATGGGCGGCCTGGCTGCTCAGCTCGCTGCTGGCCACGTGGGTCTATCTCGGCCTATCGGCGCTTGAGATCGCGCTGGCCAGGAACGTCCACCTGACCGTGAGCGACGTCGACCCCAAGCAGCGGTAGCGGGCCGGAGCCGGGCGCCTCCTTCAGCGCGCGATCCCGGTGATCGGATGGGCGTGGCGCACCGCCGGCAGCGACGCCGCGTCGCCAAAGGGCAGGACCCTGCCGCCAGCGTCCACCACCCAGTAGCCACGGCCGTCAGGGGTCGGAGTCATTCCGGCGAGTGAAGATGTGTGGTATCCCGCCCGGTGCGGGGATCCAAACCACCCGGTGCCCCGAGCGGGATACACGTTGCCGTGTGAGCTGTACAGCCAGAAGCCGCCGCGTGGCGCGGTCACGATCCCCCGGATCGAACGGGAGCGGTGGGCCGGCGCGAGCTTGCGGGCATCACCGAAGGCGAACACCGTCCCGGCTGAGTCCACCACCCAGTAGCCCTTCCCGTCATTCGTGGCCGCCATGCCGGTGATCGATGAGCCCCGGAAGCCGCGGCGGAACGGTGAGCCGTACCAGGCGGCGCCTCGGCTGGGATAGACGCTCCCGGTGGCGGTGTACAACCAGTAGCCGCGGCCCGCTGCGGCCACAATGCCCCTGATGCGGTTGGAGTGGTGCAGCACCGAGAGCCGGGCGGCGTCGCCGAATGGGAACACCTTGCCCGACGAGCTCACCACCCAGTAGCCGCGGTGGTCCCGGGTGGCGCTCATACCGGTGGCGGACGCGCCCCGGAAGCCGTGTGAGCGCGGCGACCCGTACCAGGCCGTGCCGGCGCTCGGATACACGTTCCCGTAGGCGGTGAAAAGCCAATAGAGCGGCGTGTGGTTGAGGACCTGGGGGGTGGCGGCGGAGGTGACCGGGGCGCTCGTGCCGTGTCGGTTGGTCGCCGTCTCCGCGACCCTGATCCTGTGCCCGACGTCGGTTCCCCGCAGGACATACCGCTGCTTGGTGGCCCCGGCGATCGGGGTGCAGTTGCTGCCGGACTGGTCGCAGTCCTCCCACTGGTCTGCGTGAAACCTGGGCACGCCGGACCAGCTGCCGTGCCACAGCGTGAGCGCGTGCCCCTGCGTCGGCGAGCCAGAGATGGTGGGAGGTGCGATCTCCCGTGGGCTCGCCAGCGCTCCGGGTGCCGTGCCGGCCGCCGCCGTGGCTGCGTCCACGTAGTCACCGTCGATGCTGAGCTGCACGCCGCCGTATCGCGGAGACACCTCGCCGGCGTTCTGGTGCAGCCGCTCGTGGGTCGGCCAGTAGGCCGGCGGGACATTGGGATCGCTCGTGTTCTGGACGTCGTTCCAGCGCGCGATCCACAGCTCGTCAGGCTCTCGGTAGGCGCTCCCAACCCGGGATACGAGATCCACGATTCCCGAGTCAGCGCTGCTGTATACCCCGGACAGATAGCCCTCGTCGTGCAGCTGGGTGGTCCAGGCTCGTAGGAAGGTCAGCACCGCCTGGCTGTTGGTGGGGCCGCGGTCGTACCCCTCCATGTCGACGTACAGCGGGTTGCCTGGCCCGATCCCGAAGGCCCGGGCTCGGTTGACCGCGTCCCGGGCCGCGTAGCGCCCCTCGGGTACGGCGCTCCGAGGATGGATCGGCGAGCAGCAGTTGTTGGACGGAGCCTGCCGGCCCACGTAGATGGGCATCAGGTGCCATCCGGCGGCCGACTCGCGGCTGACCCACGAGGCGCTGAGTCCCCGGGCGCACGAGGACAGGTTGGTCCCGCCGATGTAGATACCCACCGCTCGGTACGGGGAGGCCCGGCGCCAGGCCGACATCTGCGAGGAGCTCGGCGTGGCGCAGGCATCAAAGCCCCGCCCGGTGTAAACGGCACCCGGCCGCGCCGCGGTGCTCTGGCGGGCCGCCGTCACCGTGAGCGGGCTCGGCCGCGCCACTGCCGCCCCCCCGGGAAGCACGCCGTCAGGCTTGAGCAGCGGGTGGAGCGAGTGAAGCCGGAGGGCGCGGGTGACGAGGCCCGGATGCCGGCCCCATGTGGCGGCGATCAGGACGCCCCGGGATCGATCGACCTTCCAGCCTGACGAGCCGCCCCCGGCGCCCACCACGGCAGGGAGCGCCGAGGCCTGGGCTGCGCTGGCCGGTGCCGGCTGGAGCAGGACGGCCTCTGTCCTCCCGATGGCCTGAGCCGGGCAGCGCTCATCGGCGCCTGGCTGACCCAGGTACACGGCGTGTCGGTTGAAGCGCACGCAGGTCTGCGGGTCTTTCGCCAGGTCGTACACCGGCCAGGTCCTGGGGACCAGGACCTGGTAGCCGTGGTAGGCCACGACTCTGAGGCCAGGCCCCGTGGCGGCCCCCGGCGCGGGAGCGGCCCCAGCCCAGGACGGCCCCAGGCAGGCCAGCAACCCCAGGCAGGCGAGCACCCGCCCAGCGAATGACGCTACGGCCTTACGGGCGTGAGGTCTGGGTCCGCGAATCGAATCCTTCCTGACTGACTCTTCGTCTTGGCCTACGGAGTTAGCTGACGGGCTCGCGCTCAATTACAGCGCTACCGGCGGATTACCGCCGGATTCGCCCCATCCTGATCGGGCTCCCCGCTTCCCGGGCTCAAATTCGGGAACTCGGCAACCACTCAAACAGCTGAGCCTAGGCGAAGTTTCGCGCTTGCGGCGCCCCGGCAAGCCGAATTGCACTGCCGCGACCGATCGTCTGCCGGCCTTCTAAGGGCTCAGACCGCCACCTGTGAGCCCATCGCAACCGTGCGCTCGGCGGGCAGCCCGAACAGCTCGATGGGGCTGGCGGCATTGCGGGCCATGGCCAGGAACACGTGCTTGCGCCACCGGCCCATGCCGGAGTCCTTGGTGGGCGTGATCGTGATGCGTGAGAGCAGGTAGGACGCATGCTCCAGGTCCAGGTTGCGCTCCAGCAGTCCACGCTTACGGGCCAGGGCGAGCGCCTCGGGCACGTTATTGGAGTCCCGGTATCCGACCCGGATGGTGACGTAGGCCACCTTGAACAGACCCCGCCCCAGGTGCTCCACCATGAAGCGCTCGACCGGGTCCACGTGCGGGATGCTCACAGGGTCAAGCGAGACGATGACCACCTTTGCGTGCAGGGCATGTATGCGCTCCACCTCAGCCCGCAACGCCAGCGGGGTGGTCTGCTTGCCAGGATTGAGGAAGACCGCGGTCCCGGCTACGCGATGGATGGGCGGATCGGCGTTGCACAGGCCCTCCAGGAACTCGTCCAGCGGCCCCTCCTTGGAGACGCGGTTTCGCGTGACGACCTCCCGTCCCCGCCTCCAGGTGATCATCAGGAAGGCGAACACCCCGCCCACGATCAGCGAGAGGTATGCCCCGTGCTCGATCTTGGCCAGGTTGGCGGCGAAGAACGAGACCTCCACGGTCAGGAACAGCGCACCCAGAAGGGCCAGCCGCCAGCGCGGCGTGTGCCACAGAGCCCGAGCCACGGCCAGGAACAGGATCGTGTTCAGGACGAACGTGCCCGTCACCGCCACGCCATATATCTCGGTCAGCTTGGCCGAGTGCTGGAAGCCCACGATCAGCGCCACAACCCCGGCGGCCAGCAACCAGTTGATCAGGGGCACGTAGATCTGGCCCTCGGTGGTGGAGGTGTGCTTGATGTGTAGACGGGGCAGGAAGCCCAGCTGTACGGCCTGCCTGGCCACCGAGAAGGAGCCCGTGATGGCGGCCTGAGAGGCGATGATCGTGGCCGCGGTGGCCAGGACCACCATGGGAATGAGAAGCGAGTGGGGCACCAGGAGGTAGAACGGGTTGCTCACCGTGTGGGGGTTGTGCAGGATCAGCGCGCCCTGGCCCAGGTACGAGAGCATCACGGCCGGGAACACGATGAACAGCCAGGTGAACCTGATCGGGGAGGCGCCGAAATGGCCCCGATCGGCGTACAGCGCCTCGGCTCCGGTCACGCACAGGACGACTGAGCCCAGGGTCAGGAACCCAGCCGCTCCGTTGTTGACCAGAAACCGGGCACCCCAGGAGGGGGAGAGCCCCTGGAGAACGCCGGGATGGGCCACGACCTCCTTGGCGCCGAGCAGGCCGATTACCAGGAACCAGAGCAGGATCACCGGCCCGAACAACCAGCCCACGGTGCCCGTGCCGAAGCGCTGCGCGGTGAACAGCACCACCATGATGCCCAGCGCTATGGGCACGACGAGGTTGGACAGGCTGGAATCGACGACGTTCAGCCCCTCCACCGCCGAGATCACCGAGATGGCCGGCGTGATCATCCCGTCGCCGAAGAACAGACCGGCGCCAAAGATGCCCAACACGATCAGCACCGCGGCCTTGGCGATCTTGCGGCGCTGGATCAGAGCCGTGAGAGCCATGATCCCGCCGTCCCCACGGTTGTGGGCACGCATGATGAACCCGGCGTACTTGACCGTCACCACGATCAGCAGGGACCAGAAGATCAGCGACGCCGCGCCATACACGCCCGCGGGTGTGGTGGTGGCGGCCTGCGGATGCTGCTGGAAGATCGTCTGCTCGGTGTAAAGCGGACTCGTCCCGATGTCGCCGTACACGATGCCCAGTGCGCCCAGGGCCAGGACGAGCCGTCCGGCGTGGGCCACCACGTCCCGCTGGTCGTTCATCGCCGCGGCCAGCTCCGCCGAGGGCGGGGTCTCCTCCTCGACGGGCTCGGGACGTACGGGCCAATTACCGAGCTTGTGCGCGGCCTCGTTCAGGGTCCGCCTCACCCCAGTCCCGGTGCTCTGATCGGAATCCAGCTGATCGCCCCTGTCCTCAGGGAGCTCGTGGGCCGCCTCGTGAACAGTGGGTCGCGGTTGAGACGGGCTCATGTCGAGGTTCCAAGCGTCAGGATAGTTCGTGGTGCCCCGGAAATCGGGGGCTACAGCGCCACCCCCACGAGCGTCGGCTCCGGCGTCAGGGTCACGCCGAACGCCTCCCTGACACCGTCCCTGAGCTCCCGAGCCAGGGCCACGAGCTCCTCCGCCGACGCTCCGCCCCGATTGACCA
>JBJMLC010000152.1:0-16284 GCA_045805485.1 Solirubrobacteraceae bacterium
AAGGCGAGCGTCTGCGTTCTCCTCCACGATGGCGTCGGCGGTCTTCGGAGGTACGCCGGCCTCATCCAGGGCGGACTGGAGATCCTTGTCGGAGATGAAGGCGACGCCGCTGACCAGCTGTGTCTGGGCCTCGGACTTGACCATGTCCGGGACCTCTGGGTTGTTCTGGATGCCGGTGGCCAGCGAAGCGGTGAGCGCTGCTATCAGCACGGCGCCGCTCAGCGCGGTGCCGATCGATGCGCCGAGATTGGTCAGCGTGTTCTGCAGGCCGCCCACCTCGCCGGTCTCCTCGTCCGGGACCGACGACACGGTCACGCTGCCGAGCTGCGACGCCAGGGCACCGATCCCGAAGCCCGCCAGCAGCATCGGCCAGGTGATGATGTCGGCCCCCGCTCCGGCGTCCAGGGCTCCCACCAGGACCGCGATCCCGGCGAACAGGGACAGGAAGCCAACCCGCACCACGCGGCGCGGTGAGGCGTTGGGGAACAGCTTCGGGATGCCCACGGCCGCCAGCAGAAGCGTGATCGAGAGGGGAAGCAGTCGAACTCCCGTGGCTATCGCCGACAGCCCCAGGGCGACCGACAGGAACAGCGGTACGGCAAAGAACAGCCCCGCCTGCAGGAGGTACTGGAAGAAGAACGCCGTCAGCCCGCCTCGAAGAGTCCGGTTCCGGAGCATCGAGGGGTTGACGAGTGGCGAGCCGCCCCGTCCCAGCAGCCGGTTCTCCCACCTGAAGAAGAGCCAGACCACGATGCCGCCGGCCAGCATCAGCCAGATCGTGGGCGATAGCCCCAGCCAGGTCGGCGCGCCGGACTTGGGTTGGACGAAGCCCCACGATCCCGCCTTGAGAATCCCGAAAACCACCAGGCTCAGCCCGATGGCCGACAGGACGGTGCCCGTGATGTCCAGCCGCGGCCGGGACTCCGGGGGCACGTCCGCGATCCGGCGCGTCAGGGCCAGGATGGCCAGCACGATCAGCACCTCGCCCGCGAACACCCAGCGCCACGAGGCGTAGGTCGTGAACAGCCCGCCGATGAGCGGGCCGGCGGCCACGGCGATCGCCCCCGCGGAGGCGACCAGCCCATAGGCGCGCGGCCGGCCGGCAGTCTCGAAGTTCGAGGCCACCAGGGCCACGATGGCCGGCAGAATCAGCGCCGCGCCGACGCCCTCCAGGAACGACCAGCCGAACATGAGGACAGGGAGGCTTCCGGCGAGCGCGGTGGTGAATGACCCGCAGCCATAGATAACGCACCCGATGGAGAACGCCCGCTTGCGGCCCAGGATCTGACCGAGCTTGCCGCCCGTGATCGTCAGCGAGGCCATCACCAGGGTGTAGAACGTGATCGCCGTCTGAACCCCGGTGACCGTGGTCCCGACATCCTTGGCCACGGTGGCGATCGACACGTTCATTACCGAGCTGTCCAGGATCATCAGGAACTGAGCGGCGGCCAGCGTCAGCAGCACGATTCCCGAGCTGGTGGCCGCGCGCCTGGCGGCGGGCGCCGCGCCCGGCGCCGCGACTGCCCCCTCGGCGCTCAACTTGCCACCCCGCTGTCATCGGCGGGCTGTCGTGGTTCGGCGTCGACTGAGTCAGCCTCGACTTCCTGCGATGCCTCGGCCTCCAGGGCCTCCCTGACCTCGCCAAGCTGCTGACGTTGTGCGGCGGTGACGGCGGGAAACTGCGGGTCGATCTCCATCAGGGTCTGGAGGAGCACCGCCGCCACGCCGATCCGGGCAAACCACTTGCGGTCCGCGGGGATCACGAACCACGGAGACCACTCCGTGCTCGTGTGGGAGAGCATCTCGGAGAAGGCGTGCTGATAGTCGTCCCACCGCTTGCGTTCCTCCACGTCGGCCGCGGAGAACTTCCAGTTGTGGTCAGGAAGGTCGATCCTGCGCAGGAACCGGCGCCTCTGTTCCTCCTTTGAGAGGTTGAGGAACAGCTTTACGATGCGAAACCCGTTGTCGCTCAGGTGGCGCTCCCAGTCGTTGATCTCCCGGTAGCGCCGGTGCCATATGCCGTGCCCGGTCACGGCCGGTGGGAGCTTCTGACGATCCAGGATCTCAGGGTGCACGCGCACCACCAGCACCTCTTCGTAGTGGGATCGGTTGAAGATCCCGATCTCACCGCGTGCCGGCAGGCGGCGGGCGTACCGCCACATGTAGTCATGGTCAAGCTCCTCAGGCGCGGGCACCTTGAAGCTGTGCACGGACACGCCCTGAGGGTTGACGCCGCTCATGACATGCCGTATCGCCCCGTCCTTGCCGGCCGCGTCCAGCGCCTGGAGGACAACAAGCACCCCCCAGGTGTCCTGGGCGGCCAGTCGAGCCTGGTACTCGCTCATCAGCCGCACGCCCTCTTCAACCAGCGCGACGCCCTCCTTCTTCTTCTTGACGCCAGCCTTGAAGGCCGGATCGAAATCCTCAGACAGCGTGACGTTGGAGCCGGGCCTGACCCGGAACGGCGCGATGAACTCCTCCAGTCGCTTTCGGCGCTTCTCCTCCATTCCACTTTCCGATCGGTCGACCGCGTTAAGGCCCAGGCGCACGGTGCCTTGCTGCCCGGCTCCGCGCATCACCCCGATCAGGTGAGGACCTGATTAACCCAATTCGGGCGATGCGCCACGTCGGGCGCACCGCACACTCACCAGACGCCTGACCGGCGGCCACGACGGCCGCCGCGTCCGCTGAGAGAGAGGGCCATGACGATGACGATTGATCTGCAAGGGCGCCAGGCGCTTACCGCCGGCGACCTCTCGCGGGAGGAGATCGTTCAGCTCCTTGACCTGGCGGCGGAGCTGAAAGCGGCCAAGCTCGAGGGCCGAGAGCAGCCGAGCCTGAGCGGCCGGAACATCGCCCTGATCTTCGAAGGGGAGCCGACCGGGGCGCGCGACGCCTTCGAGATGGCTGCTCACGACCAGGGGGCCACCGTCACCCCGGTCGACGCCTCGTTGGTGCATCGCGCCGAGACCCTCAAGGACGCCGCGCAGCTACTGGGTCGAAGGTACGACGCGATTGAGTACCGCGGCTTCGACGATTCGGTGGCGCGCCAGCTGGGGGAATCGGCGGAGGTGCCGGTCTATCAGGGCTTGACCGGTGAGTGTCACCTCAGCCAGATCCTGGGCGACTTCCTGACCTTCGACGAGCGTCTGGCCAAGCCGCTGGATGACGTGGTCTTCTGCTATCTGGGCGACGCGCGCCTCAGCCCGGCCGATGAGTACCTGGTGGGAGGCGGCAAGCTTGGGATGGATGTCCGCGTGGCCGGCCCGCGTCCTTTCTGGCCCGGTCAGGCGTTCGCCGAGCCGGCCCACCGCACGGCGCGACGGAGCGGCGGCCATATGACCATCACCGAGGATGTCGCGGCTGGCGTGCGCGGCTGCGACGTGCTCCTGACCGACCTCTGGATTCCCCCCGGGACGCCGGCCGACGCCTGGCAGGAGCGGATCGACCTTCTCTCCTCCTACCAGGTCAATCGGCGCCTCATGGCGCTCACGGGCAACCCCGCGGTCAGGTTCATGCATGCCCGCCCAGCTCTCCCCAGCAGCGACCATGAGCGGGACCGGGAAATTCGGGACAGGTACGGGCGCGACGCCCAGGAGGTCTCCGAGGAGGTGCTGGAGTCCCCCGCCTCTCTGGTGCGCGAGCAGGCCGAGAACCGGATGCACGCCATCAAAGCCGTGCTCGTGGCCACGCTGGGCTAGTGGCCTACGGGGCGGGTGCTCCAGGCGCCGGGGTTGATCCCACGGTTGGCGGGGTTGCGCCGGGGGTGCCAAGGGCCTGAGGGTGCCAAGGGCCTGGGGGTGCCAAGGGCCGGGGGGTCCCTGAGGGCCCGGGCGGCTCCGTCGCGCCGAGCGGTCCTCGGGCAGAACGACCACAACGTCACGTTCTTCGGATTCCGGGCTGAGGAGCTCGACGTTGTGGTTGATATCCGACAACAACGTCGGGTTTCGGCGCACGAAAAGTCCAGATCTCGACGTTGTGGCTGTTCCCGACGGCGCCCTGGCGGCGCCCTCGCCGTTACCCCGAGCCAGAGCCCAGGGTGGCCGCCGCCGCGGAATAGCCGTCTACTAGGCCCAGGGCCGGGGTTGACAGCTACGCGAACATATGTTCGTGACGAGCGACGGGTCAGCGTATGTCCGCTTCAAGCGGGCCCTGGACATCGGGAACCTCAACCTGATCAGGGCAACGGCGGCCGAGCTGCCCCGGATCGGCCTTCCCGACGCCCTGGAGGTCTGCCTGCTGATGCGCGATCACCGCGACGGGCGGTTTGAGCGGGCGGCGGTGCGCTGGCTGGGACGGTTCGCGCTGGAGGCCCGGGACGCGACACTGGAGGCGATCCAGACGGCGGCCGCCGCGTTGCGGATCATGCCCCAGCGCCCGGAGGCCTCGATGGAGATCCTGTCCCGGCTGTGCGTGGAGTACCGGGTGGACCGCTGAGCGGCGGCCCGCTCAGGACGCGGCGGCAGCGGGGTTCCACTCAGACCACGGGACGATCCCAACCTCGGGGCGGGCCGGCTCGTCCAGCATGGCCAGGTACTCCAGCAGATGACCGTCAGGGTCCCGGAGGTAGACGGCCGCGGCGGGCATCCAGCCGATGACGCTGGGCTCGTCGGCTTCCTGCTCGAAGAACGACAGCGGTGTCACTCCCAGATCCCGCAGCCGCTGGCAGGCTCCCAGCACCTCCTGAAGCGATGCGCTGAACGCCACGTGGAGCGAGAGGCCCATGGGCATGGAACCCGTCGTCCATAACCCCAGCATCGCCTGTCCGGGCTGGCCGATCCAGAAGAACGCGGCCCCCCGGTCGGTCACCTCCAGCGCCAGTGAGAGCCCCATCACGTCCCGATAGAAGGCGATCGCTCGCGGCAGGTCCAAGACCGTGAGATGGGCCTCGAACAGACCTCCGACCGGAATCGGCTCGCCGTGCACTGCGTCCCATCATCCCACCCGCTGGGTCTGCCACGATCTCGGCATGAGCTCTCCGGACCGGGTTCTGGCGCGGATGGCCGCGTCGCTCCAGGCCTGGCAGCGCGCCCTGGGCATGGCGGCGGCGGGAGGGGCCGTACTCCAGGTGGGCGAGTTCGTTGGCTCGGTCGTGCCGGCGGCCGCCTCGCGCTCCATCGTCAACACGGTGGCCGGGCCGATCGGCGTGGCCCCGCGAGCCGCCGAACTGGCAGAGCTGGCTGGCGGCTACGACTCCGCCGGGATCGTCAAATGGGGCCTGTGGATGCACGAGGACGAGCGCGCCGGCCAGACGGCCGTGGAGGACGCGGGGCTCGTGCTCGACTCTGACCCGGCCGCCATGGCCCTGGCGCTGGCGGATCTCCCCGCGCCTCCCGAGGTCGAGGGTGTCATCGTCGAGCGCACGAGCGACCTGGAGTTGCTCGCGGCGCCGCTCAGCGCCGGCTACGGGTTTCCTCCTGCGCTGCTCGTGCACGGGCTGCCGGCCCTCCTCGATCACGCCGAAGGCTGGCTGGCACGTCTGGACGGGGTGCCCGTGGCCGGGCTGCTGATCGTGCGCTGCGGAGACGATGCCGGGGTGTTCATGGTGGCCACGGCGCCCGAGCTCCGCGGCCGAGGTGCGGCCAGCGCCGCCTTGCATGGTGCGCTGACACGGGCGCGGGCCCAGGGTTGTGATACCTCGACGCTCCAGTCCAGCGTTATGGGCCACCCCGTGTACACCCGGCTGGGCTACCACGACCTTGGTCGCTACCTGATGTTCGAGCGCCGGGACGCTAGTGGAGGATCAGCTTGAGCGTGATTACCAGCAGCCCGCACAGCGTCCCCATCGCCGCCTGGACCAGCAGCTGAGGCCCTGAGAGATGCGCTCTCAGGCCCGACAGCACCTCGATCGCCACGATCATGCCCGCCGACGTCCAGATCGCCGCGTTCACCGCGTCCGTCAGGTGAGCGCCCGTGATCCCGTAGATGACGAGCACGAGCATCGGAACCGCCGCTCCCGCCACGATCATCGACTCGCGGGCCAGCGTCTGCCCCAGGCCGCGGAGCGTGAGCGGCTGGTTATGGGCCAGCCGATGCTCGGTCAGGTCGGAGTACGCGTGGGCAAGCCAGTACACGACGAGCGCGACCGCCACCGCCAGGATTGTCTCCGCGTACGTCTCGCGATCGGCGCTCTCGGCGGCGAGAAGGGCGCCCACGGTGATCGTCCCGTACACCAGCGCGCCCGGTCTGGGAAGCCTCATGGCCTGGCAGTCTCCTACTCCGAGCGGCGGGCCAGCCGCTGATGCCTCTTCTCCTCCAGTTCGCGGCGCTTGATCTCGGCCTGGGCGTAGGAATCCCGGAGCAGCTGGCGGCCGCCTGACCAGCCGAACACCCAGGCCACGAGCACGACCGCGAACAGAGCGTCCCAGGCTGAGACGATCAGCTGCTGGGCCACCGAGTAGGCGGTGGCGTTGCTCGCGCTCGTCACGGGCTCCAGCACGACCACGTTGAGCGCCTGCGTGACGCCCGCGCCACCCGGCGTCACGGACAGGCTGCTGGAGACGGAGTTCGCGCCCGTGACGGCCATCACGTTGTGGAAGCTCGCGGGAATCGAGAAGGCGGCCAGGAACACGGCCACGATTCCCAGGCGGGCCAGGAAGCTCAGGGCCTCTGGCAGCGCCACCCCCACCATGAACCGGCGAGGCTGACGGAGAATCGCCCCGCCGTCGGTGATCTGCTTGCGGAGCTTCGCCGCCCTGCGCCAGAAAACGCGGGCCACCAGGACGAGCAGAACGAGTCCCCCCAGCACGATGATGACGGTCGCCGTTGGGTGCTTGGAGACGAACCCCAGCTCCAGCGAGAGCGACCCGGACACCGTCGCGAACAGGTACACGTAGACCGCACCGATGTACACCGTGAACGGGATCTTCTGGACCACGAAGCCGGACAGAATGCCCGGGAAGGTCGCCGCCGGGATGACCGCCACGAACATCAACATCATCACGATCGAGCCGATGTTCGCGGGCAGGAAGCCGTTCAGGGCGACCCCGGCGGCGTAGGCGGCCAGCACCGGGCGGAAGGGGACCCGCATTTCCGGGAAGGCCGCGCGCAGGATCGTCAGCCACGCCAGGGCGGCAAATGTCGTCTGGGCGGTCTCGAGCATAACTCCGCCCACAATGGCCTCGGGCGGAACGTTGCGCAGGTCCTTGAACATCTGCCGGATCCAATCCGCCACCGGCACGCCGAGCAGATCGAGGATGACAAGGACGAGCGCCACTCCAGCCAGCCAGGCCACGATCCGGGCGGCCCGAGACGCCCACGAGGTGCCGGTGCCGGCGCCAGACTCAGCGGCCTGCATCGTGTGCATGATCGCCCATCGCGCGGAGGTCCCGGGTTCGCGGCAGCTGGATGTAGGGCATCCTCCAGTCCAGAGGCATGAGGAGAGTCGTGATCACAGGGGCCACGGGCACGATCGGCGCCGCCGTCTGTCAGGCGCTGGTGGCCCGGGGGGACGAGGTGGTGGCGCTGGTTCGGGCTCCGGCTCGCGCCCGAGAGATGCTCGGCTCCGGGGTGGAGGTGTCCGAGTGGGCCGAGCCTTCCGCCGGCCCTCCGCCGGAAGCCGCCCTCTCCGGCGCCGATGCGGTGATCCACCTGCTGGGCGAGCCGGTTGCGCAGCGCTGGAGCGACGAGGCCAAGGACCGGATCCGCGACTCCCGCGTTCTGGGGACGAGGATGCTCGTGCAGGCGCTTCGCGGCCTGCCGCCGGAGCGTCGGCCGGACACGCTTGTCTCCGGCTCGGCCATCGGGTACTACGGGCCCTCCGACGACAGCGAGCTCACCGAGGCCTCGCCTCCTGGCAACGACTTCCTGGCGAGCGTGGTCACGGACTGGGAGGCCGAGGCCCACGCCGCCGAGGACGTGCTGCGCGTCACCGTCATCCGGACCGGGGTGGTGCTCTCATCCTCCGGCGGAGCCCTGGCCCAAATGCTTCCGTTCTTCCGAGCGGGGGTCGGAGGGCCGGTGGCTGGGGGCAGGCAGTACGTGCCGTGGGTCCACCTGGACGACGTGGTCGGAGCGGTGCTCTTCTTTCTTGATCGCCACGACCTCAGTGGTCCAGTCAACGTCACCGCCCCCGAGCCGGTGACCAACGCCGAGCTGTCGCGAGCGCTGGGCCGGGCTCTGCACCGCCCGGCGCTCCTCCCGGTTCCGGGCCTGGCCCTCCGCGCGCTGTACGGCGAGATGGCACAGATCGTGATCACCGGCCAGCGTGCGCGTCCCGCGCGTCTGCTGGAACTCGGGTTCGCCTTCCGCCATCCGGAGCTGGAACCCGCGCTGCGCGACGTGCTGGCACGGGGTTGAGCGTGACCGCCCGCGGGCCGTCGACGCCCCGGCGGATCACCCCGATGAGGTGACGCGCCGGCGCGGCGCGTGGAGCATGATGACCACATGAGCGAGCTTCCCTTCCTGGTGATCGTGTTCTTCGGCGGGCTGTTCATTGGCGCGCTGGCCCGGCTGCTGCTTCCCGGAGAGGACCCGATGGGAATTGCCTTCACCGCCACCGTCGGGGTATTCGGCAGCTTCACCGGAGGCCTGTTCTCCTGGTACCTGCTGGATAAGCACAGCGCGGGGGTGGGCATCGTCCTGGCGGTCGTGTTCTCGATGCTGTTCCTGCTGCTGCTGCGCTTTCTGCGCAATGCGGGCGGGAGCCGTCGGACGATGGGAGGCGGTCCAACACACCGTTGACCGCTCCGAGCGATCCAAGCCGGAGTTAGCGCGCGGCGATCGTCCAGCTGAAACGGACGTGCGTCTCGCCGCGCGTGGGGTGGGCGCCCGCGGAGTCGCCCGTGTCGTCAAACGCGAAGTCGATCGAGGTTGGCCGACTCTCCTGCGGGACCTGGAACACGATCCAGCCCACCGAACAGCCGGTCCTCAGCGAGTCAAAGCGCTGCGGGTAATTGGTGGCCACGTTGTTCGGCGTGCCACGACCACCTCCGCTCAGAGCGACAGAGAAGTCCCAGGTGCCGATCGCGGGACCGATGTTGGTGCAGAGATGGACGTGGCCGGCCACCAGGCGGTTCCCGGGAGCCGGTCGGCTCAGGCCGGTGACGTCGCTGGGGGGCATCGGCGGATGCGGATCAAAGCGGTCGACGGTCACCCGCAGGCTCCCGGTGCCGAGCGTTGCGCCAATCCCGGCGGTCATCGTCGTCGTCCCGCACGCGGCCAGCAGCGCCGCGGAGACCGCGATCGCGGCTGGCACGACGCGCTTCATGTGATTGCCCCGAGGCTGCGTCGCGCGGGCTTACCGCGTGACCGCCAGCCCCGTCACCGCTTGCCCGATCCATGTACCTCGCATCGCGCCCTCCTCGTCGCCCGCCACAGGCATCTTCCCGGATGCCAGAACCCGTGGGAGACTATCGCGCCGTAAGACCGTCTCTGCCCGGCTCGGACATGTACAGTCGGGCCGCGGCGGCCCGACGTGCTCGTCATCACGCTGAAGATCCTGCTCGCCCCGCTGCTGGTGGCCGCCGCGACGCTCGTTGGGCGGCGCTGGGGCGCCAGGGTTGGTGGCCTGGTGGTCGCTCTGCCCGTGGTGGCCGGCCCGATCCTGCTCGTGATCGCCCTCCAGCACGGCTCGCACTTTGCCGCGATTACCGCTCGGCATGCGCTGTTGGCGGTGATCGCGCTGTGCGGTTTCACGATCGTTTTCGCCCTGCTGAGCCCCAGCGGCTCCTGGCCGATCGCGTTGCTCGGCGGCTGGGTGGTCTACGGCGGACTGGCGGCGGCTGCCAGCCAGGTCGATCTGGCCGTGGGGCCCGCGGCAGTGCTCGTTCTGGCGGCGATCATCGCGACACGCGTGGGACTGGACCGGCAGCCGCCGGGTGGCGCCGCCGGCACAGGCGAGGTGCCGAGCTGGGATCTGCCGCTTCGCATGGCGGTGACGCTGGTGCTGGTCGTGACCGTCACGTCGACCGCCGCCGCCACCGGTCCGGCGGTGAGCGGCGTGCTGACGCCCTTTCCGATCGCCACCAGCGTGCTGGCCGCGTTCACGCTGGCGCAGCACGGGCCGGCGGGGGCCAACGCATTCCTGCGCGGGTTTGTGACGGCGATGCCGATGTTCGCCGGGTTCTTCGCCATCTGCGCAATCGCCCTGAGCACGTAGCCCGGAGCCTGGTCAGCGCACCTGCGCGAAGAACGTTCGAAGCTCCTCGACGAGGACCGCGGGCTTCTCCAGGGCGGCGAAATGCCCCCCGCGATCGAGTTCGCGCCAGTGACGCAGGTCGCTGAAACGGCGCCGGGCGACGCGGCGTGGAAGCCGGAAGATCTCCCGCGGAAAGATCGAGCAGCCCGCGGGTACGTCTATCACCGGCAGGTCCGTGTCGGCGAAGCTCTCCCAGTACAGCCGCGCCGACGACGCGCCGGTGGCGGGCAGCCAGTAGAGCATCACGTTGTCAAGCAGCACATCACGCGCCACGACGTTCTCGGGATGGCCATCGCAGTCGGTCCAGGCCCAGAACTTCTCGACGATCCACGCACACTCGCCGGCCGGCGAGTCGACCAGGCCGTAGCCCAGGGTCTGCGGGCGCGTCGACTGCTGCTTGGAGTAGCCCGTGCCGCTGCGGCGGTGCTCCGCGAAGTCGGCCAGCGCGGCCTGCTCGGCGGCGGTCAGCTCGCCGAGCCCCTGGAAATCCTGCGCCGACGCGACCGGCATGGTCAGGTGGATGCCGGCCACGTGCTCGGGGTCCCCGAGGCCGAGCACCATGGTGATGATCGAGCCCCAGTCCCCGCCGTGGGCGCCGTAGCGCTCGTAGCCAAGCCGCGCCATCAGTTCCGCCCAGGCGTCGGCGATGCGCCGCGTACCCCATCCGGGTCGTGAGGGCTTGTCGCTGAAGCCGTAGCCCGGAAGCGAGGGACAGACGACGTGGAAGGCGTCGGCCGCCGCGCCGCCGTGGGCCGACGGGTCCACGAGCGGCCCGATCACGTCCAGGAACTCCACCACCGAGCCCGGCCAGCCGTGGGTGAGCAGCAACGGCAGCGCGCCCTCGTGGGGCGAGCGGATGTGCAGAAAGTGGATGCCGAGCCCGTCGATCTCGGTGCGGAACTGGTCCACCGCGTTGAGCCGTGTCTCCACGCGCCGCTGGTCATAGGCCGTGCGCCAGTACTCGCACAGCTCCTGCGCGTAGGCGAGCGGCAGGCCCTGCGACCAGTCGTCCACCGTCTCGGCCTCCGGCCAGCGCGTGCGCCCCAACCGGTCGCGTAGGTCGACGAGCGCCTCCTCGGCGATCTCGACGCGGAACGGCGTGATGTCGGCGCGCTCGCTCACTGGCGGTGCTTGCGACGCGGCTACTTGATCGGGCAGCGGATGCGAATCCGCAGGGTCTTGCCGGCCGCGGCGTAGACGTGGCGGGATCCCCGGGTCGCGTTCGGATAGCGCGCGGTGATGGCGTAGTGCCCCGGTAGTAGGCGGAAGCTGAACCGGCCCCGAGACCCGTCGACCTGTGCGACTCGATGATGGTGCGAGTCGTAGGCGGTGACTGTGCCCTTCTGATGGGGGACGAAGCAGCGACCGGGGGGTGGACCGCCACAGAAGAGCACCTTGCCGACGACGCGAGCATCGTGCGATCGACCGTGGTGCGCCGCGACCTGTCTGCTGCCATCACAGACCGAGGTTGCGTAGGGTCGGTGTGTCGACCTGGAGTAGATCTTCCAGTGCTGCCCCGCTCTGGGGTAGATCCCCTCCGAGTTGCCCACGTAGCTGCCGTCGTCAGTCCGGCTGATTCCGGTCTGGACGCGCACGGTCGACGGACCGTGGCTCTTGAGGTAGCGCGTGACCCGCACCCTGGCGGGTGAAAGCAGCTCGCCACGACCATCCTTCGGGGTGCTTGGGCCGGACAGCATCACGCCGACGAAAACCACCCGGGCGGCCCTGAACTCCTGGGCGCGAGTCTGCGCGGCACAACTGGCAGCACTTGCGCCAGGCGTCCTGGCCGCTGTCGAGCCGGCCGCCACGCCGGCGGCGACGGCAGCCAGGGTGGTAGCCAGGTAGTAGATATGCCGTCGAGATCGCATTGGCGCTCGCTAGCCCGGATGTTAGTTATCGCCTTGGTGGCTGTGGGAGAATCGCCCTCGTGGGCGAGACCGCGGGGAAGGGACGGTGATGACGAGACGCTTGATGTGGATCACGGCGCTCCTCGTCCTCTCGGCGTCTGCGGGGCCTGCGGCCACGAGTGCAGAGGCAGCCGATACCCAACAGCTGGTGTCCGCTCTGCAATCCCAGACTGTCCAGAGCATCGGCGTGCCACGGTCGTTGTTCACCGCGCTTTCGAGGAGCCAGATCAAGTCCCTGCGGGCTGAGATCGGCAGGCTCGATCCCGGGCGGATCTGGATCCTCGTTGTCTCACCGCGGAGTCAGGCAGCCCTCGGCGACCTCGCCGATCCGGTGTTCGGCGACTCGCCCGCCGGGACGCTGATCGCGGTCGCCGGAGACCCGCAGGATCCGAACACGACGCACTTCTGGGTCGGCTCAAGCTGGGAGCCCACAAACGCGGCGGAAACCCAGCTCAACAACGTAATCAACAGCTACCACAAGGGTCAGGGCTCGTTGTTCGACGACCTGCGGCTCGCGATCCAGAGCTTTGCCCGCGGTGATGCCGCCGCCGGTCACCCTCCCTTGAGCTCAGGGAGCAACAGCTCTCCGCCCGGGGCGACAACGCCGGGCGGAACTGGCGACATCGGACTGATCGTCACGGTGATCATCGCGGTCGCCGTGCTCCTGCCGTTCGCCGTGACCGGCGGCAGGATGCTGCGGCGCTCGCTGCGCGCATCGCATTGGCGCCGGGAGGAAGCCGCGGATGCCCACGAGCAGGCCCAGGCCGACCTCAGCAAGCTCGCCGACCAGATCGAGGCGCTCGACATCGACAGTCAGCTGCCCAGCGCCAGCCCCGCCGGAAAGGACGAATATGCGAAGGCGCTTGATTGCTACGAGGAGGCCAAGCGGCGGATGGAAAAGTCAGACGACGAGTACCAGTTCGAACACGCCCTGAATGCGATCAAACTCGGGCTGGAGCACGTCGGCGCCGCGAACCGCCTGTTCAACCCCCCTCAGGCGCAGCCTTCGACGGTCACCGAGCGGCCGTGACCGGCCGAGGGGAGGGCTCTTACTCGGGAGGACCCGTCCCGGACAGAGCGTCGACCGCGGACCGCCGGGGACCGCACGTTGCGATCGGAAGGCCATTGTCCTTCCAGGATTCGAACCCGCCGATGACGTCACCGGCTCGGGAGAAACCAAGCTGGACGAGGCTGCTCGCGGCGAGGATCGACGCGTAGCCCTGATTGCAAATGACGATCAGCCTCTGGTCGAGTCCGCCCAGGTGCGGGTTACGCCACGGGCTGTCCATGGCGATCCGCCACTCGAGCACCGTCCGCGGGATGTGGAGGCTCCCGGGAATGACGCCATGACGCTCGCGGGCGCTCTCGGGGCGGATGTCGATGATGACCCCGTCGGTGGCACAGGCTGAAAACGCCTCCAGAGCAGACAACCGGCTGATCTGCTCTGCAGCCTCGTCGACCAAATGCTCAAGTGAGCGGCCCTCGCCGCTTCCATCAGGCGGGTCAGGGCGCTCTGCCGTGGGTGGTCCTGGGGCACTGGCCACAGAGGAACCGTACCGGCTTCGCCCTGAAGGGCTCGGCCGTGCTGGCGACGAAAGGTCAGGTTGAATGCCGGAGGCCTGGGTCTATCTGCTGCGCTGCCGCGATGGATCTCTGTACACGGGATGGACCGTCGATCTGGAGCGACGGCTTGCCAGCCACCGTGCCGGCACCGCGAGCCGCTACACGGCGAGTCGGCTGCCGATCGGCCTCGAGCTGGCGATCCCGATGGACAGCCGAACCGCCGCGCGACGCGAGGAGGCCCGGATCAAACGCCTGCCGCGGGCGGCGAAGCTCGCGCTCCTCAGGTAGCGGCACCTCCCGCGGATGCCAACGGCCTTCCGACCGCCGGTGCAACCCGGACGCCACCGACACATCCAGCACTGTATCTGGATACACTTCTAGATGTGAACCGCGTGTTGAAGGTGATCTGGGTTGTTGCGGCGGCGGCCGCTTGCGCCGTGATATTCGGCGTGGGTGTACCCACGTTCTGGCTCTGGGTGGCCTCCCATCTACAGAACGAGGAATATGGATCGGTGGGCATGCTGGCCGCGGCGGTGGTGATCTTCGGGCCGCTGGCCAGCTACGTCGTGTTGGTGATACTCGTGGGTCGCTTCCGGTTCAGCAAGCGACCCGATGCAGAACCCCAGCGGATGGCGTGGACGCGCAGCCGCAACGAGATCCGTGAGAGAGCGAGGTACACAACCACCTTCGAGGAGATCGTGCTCACGGCCATCCTGATCGTGGGTCTCGGGTTCGAGGTTTGGTACTTCTTTCTTGCCGACTGCCCGTCGGCGGCGTGCTTCGGCTAAGTGCAGAGGCAGCGACTCACCCGCGTCGAGCGCCAGGCGCAAACGCGCCGAGAGCTTCTGGACGCCGCGGCGAGGGTGTTCGTCAAACGCGGGTTCGCCGGCTCCTCCGTGGAGGAGATCAGCGCCGAGGCCGGATATACACGCGGTGCGTTCTACTCAAACTTCCGCTCCAAGAACGAGCTGTTCGTCGAGTTGCTCCACGACCGTGTCTACACGCGCTACACCGAGATGACCCAGGAGGGCTTGCGAGGACGTCCGCCGACGCTCCGTGAGACCGGCGAGCAGCTGGCCGCGATCCAAGCCGATCCTGAGGGGCGCTGGATATGGCGACTGTGGTTTGAGTGCCTGGCCCAAGCCGGACGCGATGACGAGTTGCGCGAGCTGGCCGCGACGTTCTGGCGAGGCAACCGCGAACGGATTGCAAAGCTCCTCGAGATCACGCTGCCCCACCACAAGGACCGCGCCAAAGCAATCGCAACGGCACTGATCGCGCTCGACATCGGACTGGCAATCCAACACTTCGTGGACCCCCAGGACGCACCCCTGGACCTCTACCCCGAGCTGTACGTGCTGCTGTTCGGCCCACTTGGGCAGCAGCCCGAGGGTGTCTAGATGTCCCCGGTCCCACAACAATGCCTGGGCTGGGCAAAACCTCTACCGAGCTGAAGTAGACTCACGCTGGCGCGTGAGGACTGGCGCGCGAGAACATTGCGAGAGGGGGCTGAGATGAAGCCGAGGTTCCTGGTGGCTGCGATCGCGATCGCAGCTGTCACCACGCTGGTCGCGCCCGCGGCGCGCGCGGTGCCGGCGACGACGACGACGATCCGCACCTACACGATGCCTGGCCAGTACACGTTCACCGTGCCCGCGGGCATTACCAGCATCGACGTGACGGCGATCGGGGGCGCTGGCGGGCACGGGTGTGCCTTCAGTCCCGCGGGAGGGGAGGGCGCCCGCGTGAGCGCCACGCTCGCAGTCACGCCCGGCAAGCAGCTCGAGATCGGCGTGGCCGGCAACGGGGCATCTTCGACCGATGCGACCTGCGGATCCGGCGGCGGCGCTGGCGGATCTGGTGGGGGTGGCGCCGGTGGTGGTGACCTCGGCGGTGGCTTCAACGGCAGCGGTGGCGGTGGGGGCGCCAGCGCGGTGGGCGCGGACCTGCTCGGCCCGGCATATCCGCCGCTGCTGGTGGCGGCTGGCGGTGGTGGCAGCGGCAGCGGCAACTTAGGCGGTGCCGGCGGCAACGCGGGGTCGGCCGGCGGTGCTGGCGAGAACGGCGCTGTCGGTGGTCAGCCAGGGGCGGAGGCGGCCGGCGGAGCAGGGGGCACCGGAAGCGTCAACGGGGCGGCTGGCCAGTACGGGCTCGGCGGAGCGGGTGCGGCGAACGCCAACCCCGGAAGCGGCGGCGGCGGCGGAGGCGGCTACTTCGGCGGTGGCGGAGGAGGCGCCTCCTCCGGCGGGTCTGCAGGGGGCGGCGGAGGTTCGAGCTTCATTGCCTTCTCCGCCAGCAACGTGATCGGCCCGGCCGCAAGCCCGTCTCCGGCTGAGGTGTCGATCACCTACGCGATCCCGGTGGCCTCTGCCGACCGCAACTCGCTCACGTTCGCCAGGACCCCCCGGGGCACGGCGAGCGCCGAGCGGCCGTTGATTTTGACCAACAACGGGTCGGCGCCGCTCGTGGTCTCGGCTGTGATCCTGGGTGGCAAGGACCCTGCGGACTATCTCGTCGAGGACGGCTGCCAGCAGCCGGTGGCGCCGGGTCAGGGGTGCACGATCGAGGTGCGTTTTGACCCCCAAGCCGCGGGCGCACGCCCAGCAACGCTGACCCTGTTGACGAATGCTCCAACCGCGCCCGCGGCCGTCGCGCTCTCCGGCACGGGTTCTAAGA
>JBJMLC010000153.1:0-8491 GCA_045805485.1 Solirubrobacteraceae bacterium
ACAGCGCGGCCATCGTCTGGGCGAGGTTGGAGCTGGGAACGCTGAGCTGGAACTGGGCATTCCCGCCCGGCCCGCCGCTCGCCGTGACCCGGGAGTTGTTGACGAAGCCCTTCTGCTGGCCCACGACATCGAACACTTCCTGAGCCACCTGGTCCACACGGCGAGGTGAGGTGGACAGGCTGAGTTGGGCGCCCTGAACGACCTTGCGGCCGGTGGAGGGGAGCTGGAGGGTCTGGGAGGTGCCGTTGACGGGAGCCGGCGCGGACTGAGCGGCGGCGGAGTACGTGTTTAGGGCGCGCGCCGCGGGTCGGTGCATCACCTGGCCGGACGTGGTGGCCGTCTGGAGGGGCGTGAGGGTCTCCTTGTGGTGGGGTACCACGACGGCGGTCTTGCGGACCGGCGCCGACGGCGTTCCCACGGCAGCACCGGCTCTGACGCCGTTGTCCAGCTGAACGGTCCCCGAGTTCCCCCCCTCGCCCACGACGATCACCACGGCAATAGCCAACGAAGCGACCAGCGCCCCGGCGGGTGCCCAGGCCCACCAGCGCGCCCGCATGCGCTTCTCACGCCGTGGAGCGGCGGTGAACCGCCGCTCTACGCCCTCGTCCAGCAGGGTGGCGAACGCAGCATCCATCACCGGCCGCTCGTCAGCCAGCAGCAATGCCAGCTCCGCCATCTCCGCGTACTGCGGGTCGACGGCCTCGCCCGCCAGCGTGGCGTCGATCGCGTCCAGCGTGGCCAGTACGTCGGGGTCGTAGTCCTCAAGCTTGCTCATCGCATGCCTTTCTCAGCTTCTGCATCGTCCGGTGGAGAAGGGTTCCGGCGTTGGACTCGCTCACGCCCAGCACCTGAGCGACCTCGGCGTTGGACATCCCGGCGTGGAACTTGAGCGCGATGATCTCGCGCTCCCGGGCCGGCAGCTGGGCCAGGGCTGCGCGGACCGCCGTGCGGCGCAGGGCGACATCTGAGTCATCGCGGAACTGCTCCTGAGCAACCGGGTCCTCAGGATCGCTGGCCATCCCGGCCAGGCGCTGGCGTCGGCGCAGCTCGTCCAGGGCCGCGTTGCGGGCAATGCCGAACAGCCAGGCCCGCTCCTCGCCGCGGTGGCGGTCGAAGCTCCGGCGCTTGCGGTAGGCGCGCTCAAAGGCCAGCGCGGTGACATCCTCGGCGGCCGCCGGATCGCGCAGAAGGGTTTTGACATAGGCGTACAGGTCATCGCGACTGGATCGATACAGCGCCTCGAATCGCTCCCAGGCGCCCTGCCCGGTGGAAGCGAGGCCGGTTGGTGACTCGATCACACCCGTACTACGAGGCTCCGGCGGATCCATCACACCGAACTCGAGAACAGCCTGGGATCGTTGGTGATCACGCCCGTGACGCCCGAGCGCTCGAGCGTCCGCAGCCGGGCCGGGTCATCGACGGTCCAAACGTAGAGCTCGCCGCCCGCCCGGCGGACAGACCTGACGAGCCGCGGAGTGACCAGCCGCCAGTGCGCCATCAGGGCGTCGCACGTGCCCGCAGCAATTTCGGCCGCTGCCTGCCTGGGCAGTGCGGCGCGCATCGCCATCAGCGCCACCAGGGCTGGAGCAGCGGTGGCGCGGGAGCGGAACGGATCGCGCCGCACGTTGGGCACCGACCAGCCCAGCCGGACCTGCGGCTCGGCGGCACGGATCAGCTTCAGGCTGGAGCGGTACTGGCTGGAGATCAACGAACGCTCGAGCACTCCGCATGCCCGCAGTGCCTCCAGCACCTCGAGCTCGTATCCGGGAAGCTTCAGGTCAACGTCGAGCTCGATCCCGGCAAACGGCGCCGAGGCCAGGTGAGCCAGGCCCTCCTGGAGCGTGTGGGCCTGCCGCCGGGCGGCATCCTCGTAGTCATGGGCTAACACGAGCCGGTTCGATCCCCGCTCCCGGAGGACGTCGAACTCGATCATGTCGACTCCCGCGTCCAGAGCGGCGTCGAAGCTGGCGTAGGTGTTGCCCGGGGCGATCAGGTCCGCGCCCTTATGCCCCACCCGGCGCACGCGGTTCACCGTTGACATCGCGGACACCAGTATGTCGTGCGGTTGGCCTCACCAGCCGGAGGACGGGGGGCCGCCCCGATCCGGCGAGCCCGGACGGCGTGCGGGGCGTAGCCCCCCGCACGCCCTTGCACGGTCGTTCCGCACCTGGGGCACGGCCGGCCGGCCCGGTTGTACACCCGCGGGTCGATCGCCCGCGGGCCATGCGTCGCCGAGAGGAGCATGCGCGGCCTGACCGCCTCGATCACCGCCAAGGCATCCTCGTCGCTCACGCCCGAAAGCTGGCGCCAGGGATCGACCTCAGCCTCCCAGCAGCCCTCGGCCTTCCAGATGTTTCCGATTCCCGCCACGTTGCGCTGATCCAGCAGAGCGTCCCCCAGGCTGCGGGTGGGATCGTCGGAGTGCAGCCGGCTCAGGAAGCGATCACGGTCAAACCGCTCCGCCAGCACGTCGGGGCCCAGCGCGGCCAGTCTCTGGTCAAAGCGGCTCCGCGAGTCCGTCATGAGCTCCAGCAGCGGCCCGTCCAGCTCGACCACCCACCGATCGCCCGCCCTCAGGACGATCCACGCCCGCCTCCACGGGCGCGGGGACCCGCTCACCAGCCATTTGCCGCTCATCCCCAGATGGGAGTGCAGCGTGAGGTTGCCGTCGAACCGGATGAACAGGTGCTTACCGTGGCTGTCCACGCCCTCCACCCGCCTGCCCGCCAGACGCTCCGGCCAGCGGTCCATGGCGTGCCTGGGGTGTGGGGTCAGGATTTCGTCAGGCACTCGCCCTTCCAGAACCGGGCGGATCCGATTGGCCGCCCAAGCGATCGTGTCCCCTTCCGGCATCTCGGCCCCTTTACCCCCGGGCTACGCGCTCAGTGTGAGCCGCCGCGGTCCGTCGTTGAAGCCGAGTTCGACCAGCCTGGGAGCCAGCGATGAGGTGAGGGCCGGCCGGCCGTCGATCCGCTCCAGGGCCAGGCGCTTGATGCGCCCGGTTCGGACCTGCTCCACCAACGCGCTCAGCGCCGGCCACAACCGAGCATCGTCAGGCGCCGTGAGCGTGCGCAGCGCCCGGCCCCCGCGCTCCAGGTAGACCACGGGCTCGCCCTGGCTCAACACGACATACGCTCCGGCCGTCCGCGGGGTCTTTGCCGATGCGTCTCTCTCCGGCCAAGGGAGTACCGAGCCGTAGGGCTGGGCGGGATCCACCGCGGCCAGGACAAGGGGCGGTCCGTCACTCGTGGATGGGGCACGCAGGCGCTCGACCGCACCGGGAAGGGCGAATTGCGCCCCGCCCAGCCCCTCCACGAAGTAGCCGCGACGACAGACCCCCAGCGTCTCCAGCTGAGTCAGCTCGGGATAGATGGCTGAGAACCCTCCCGGAAGACCCTCGGCCAGCACCTGCTCCCGCGTCAGGACGCCGTAGCGCTCCAGCAGAAGCTCGGCCAGGGCTCTCCGCCGCACCGTGGGATCGACCCCGGCCCGCAGCAACGGCTCGGTAAGGGACCAGCGTCCCTGCACCTGGGCGGCGGCTCCCAGCCGTCGCCGGGCCGAGAAACGCCCGCTTCGCCGGCCTCGCTGCTCCCGCTGGGCGCGCGCCAGGGTGAGTCGGGGCGCGCGCAGCGGCGCGAAGGCGTCGTTGGTGGCCTGGCCGGCCCAGGCGAGGTCCCACAGGGCATCCTGGAGGATGTCAGGGGGCAGGTCGACCTCGGCCAGCAGGTCGGAGAAGAAGCACGCCCCCGCGGTCAGGCGGCCCCGGATCAGCTGGTGGGCCTCCTCGTCAGGATCGGTGCCCTTAACCGGCGGCGCGCCGAGGATCGGGAGGTCCTCCCGGAAGTACAGCGCCACCCGCCCGGAATGACGACCCAGGGCGCCGGCCCCGATCCACACGACCTCGCCTCCGGCGCACAGCTGGTCCATCCAGGTGGGCGAATACGCACCGACGCGCCGAGGCAGGACGTCGCGCTCCCAGACCTCCACCGGCAGGGCCATCCCCTGGAGTGCGACCAGGGCCTCACGCAGACGATCCACCCCGGCTCCGCCCGGCGGATGACGGTCCACGTTCTGCCAGGCGGGGAGGAATCTGGCCAGCGCCCGCTGGTCGACGGGCTCGACCTCCTTGCGCAGCACGGCCAGCGAGGCCCGGCGGATGCGCCGGAGCACCTCAGGATCACACCACTCGCGCTGACCCCGCGCACCGGGGGCGGGGCCGCCCAGCGGGCGAAGCTCCCCCCGCACCAGGACCCCGGAGTGTTCGAGCTCGGCGAGCACGGCTGAGCAGTCCACGCCATAGCGCTCGCGCAGGTCGGAGTCCGTGAACGGCCCGTGGGTGGACGCGTACCGGCGGACCAGCCGCGACAGCGCATCCGGGACCTCCTCCAGAAACGCCGACGGTAGACCGGACGGTGGAGCCGCTCCGATGGCGTCGCGATACAGACCGGAATCGGCGGCGTCGATCCAGCGCGTCTCGCCCCGCAGCCGGATGGGGACGGCGCGGCGCTCGGCCTGGAGCTCGTCGAGCATTCCCTGGGCATCGAGCCCCTCGAGCACCCGCACGGCCACCTCATGAGGCGTCAGATCGCCCAGCACACGAAGGATGTCGTGCAGGGCATCCCGTCCCGTGGCCTGGCGAATCGGCGAAAGGAACTGGAGCTCGTCCTCCACCTGGGCCAGGGCGGCGGGATCGAGCAGGTCCCGCAGCTCCTCCTGACCCAGCAGCTCACGCAGCAGGTCTCGATCCAGGGATAGCGCCGCGGCCCGCCGCTCGGCGTTGGGCGTGTCGCCCTCATACATGTACGTGGCCACGTAGTCGAACAGCAGCGAGGAGGCCATCGGCGAGGCGGTGGGGGTCTCCACCTCCACCAGTGAGATCTCCCGGCGGTGCAGGCGATGCAGCAGCTCGGTCAGTCCCGGGAGGTCGAGCACGTCGCGCAGACACTCACGGTAGGTCTCGAGCACGATCGGAAAGTCCTCGTGCGGGCGCGCCACCTCCAGGAGGGTCTGGGCCTTGAGCCGCTGCTGCCACAGAGGCGTGCGCTTTCCGGGGCGGGCCCGGGGGATGAGCAGGGCCCGGGCCGCGTTCTCCCGGAACCGGGCACCGAACAGTGCAGAGGAGGCCAGCTCGGATACCACCCGGTCCTCAAGCTCCTCAGGGTCGATGAGAATCAGATCGGCGCCCGGCGGCTCCTCGGCGTCAGGGAGGTGCAGGATGATGCCGTCGTCTGACCAGATGACGTCTGACTCGAGGTCCAGTTCCTCGCGGAGGCGGGCGCCGAGTGCGAGCCCCCAGGCGGCGTGCACGCGACCGCCGAACGGCGAGAGAACGCATACCCGCCAGTCGCCGATCTCGTCTCGGAAGCGCTCCACCACGATCGTCCGGTCGGAGGGCACGACGCGGGTGGCGTCCTGCTGCTCACGCAGGAAGGCCACCAGGTTGGCGGCCGCCCGCCGATCCAGGTCGTAGTCGCGCTCCAGGACACTTGACTCCTGGTCAACCGCCCAACGGGCAAAGGCCCCGATGGCCTCGCCCAGCTCCTTGGGCCGCCCCACGCCATCTCCCTTCCAGAAGGGGACCGCTCCGGGGAGGCCGGGCGCGGGGGTGACGATCACCCGGTCACGGGTGATCTCCTCGATCCTCCACGTGCTCGCGCCGAGCAGGAACGTCTGCCCCGGCCGGGCCTCGTAGACCATCTCCTCATCCAGCTCACCCACCCGGCGCCCGTCGGGCAGCGTGACCGAATACAGCCCCCGGTCTGGGATCGTGCCCGCGTTGGTGATGGCCAGCTGGCGGGCGCCCGGGCGGGGGCGGATCGTCCCCTTCAGGCGATCCCACACGATCCGGGGCCGCAGGTCGGAGAACGACGAGCTGGGATAGCGACCGGCCAGCATGTCCAGGACGTTCTCCAGCGCGGCCCGGGAGAGCTCGGAGTACGAGTAGGTGCGGCCGACGAGGTCGGCCAGCTCGTCGATCCTCACCGGATGGTCTTCGCCCGCCGCCGCGGCGATGGCCACGATCTGCTGCGCCAGCACGTCAAGCGCGTTGCGCGGCACGACCGTGGACTCGATCTCCCCCTCCCGCATCCGCCGGGCCACCACCGTGCACTCCAGCAGGTCGGCCCTGAACTTGGGGAAGATGCGCCCGCGTGAGACGGCGTGCACGGTGTGGCCGGCTCGCCCTATGCGCTGGAGCCCCCGGGCCACCGACTTGGGCGACTCGACCTGGATCACCAGGTCCACGGCACCCATGTCGATTCCCAGCTCCAGTGACGAGGTGGCCACCAGGCAGGGAAGCTGACCCGCCTTGAGCATCTCCTCAACCACCAGGCGTTCCTCCCGAGCCAGCGAGCCGTGGTGGGCCCGGGCGATCTCCCGCGGGGGCTCCTCACCTTCCGCGTCGTCATCCCCGCGAGCCAGTTCGTTCAGCCGCAACGCGAGCCGCTCGGCGCCGCGGCGGTTGTTCACGAACACGATCGTGGAGCGGTGCTGCTCGATCAGTGTCAGCAGCTCGGGATAGATGGCCGGCCAGATGGATCGGCGGGTGGCCTCCGAGCCGGCGAGGGGATCCAGGTCTGGCGTGTCGGTGGCATCGGGCTCGACCATCGACTCCACGGGAACCTGGATCTGGAGGTCCAGCTTCTTCGCCGCGCCCGCGGTGGCGTCCACGATCCGGCAGCTGCGATGCGGACCCACCAGAAACCGCCCGATCTCCTCCAGCGGCCGCTGCGTGGCCGAGAGGCCGATGCGCTGGACCTCGTCACCGGCGGCCCCGACCAGCCGCTCCAGCGTCAGGGCCAGGTGAGCGCCGCGCTTGGTGGGCGCCACGGCGTGGATTTCGTCCACGATGCACCAGCGAGCACCCGCGAACAGTTCCTGGGCCTGGGAGGTCAGCATCAGGTACAACGACTCCGGCGTGGTGATGAGGATGTCCGGGGGCTCACGGAGCATCGTCCGGCGCTCCCGCTGCGGGGTGTCCCCGGTGCGGACGGCCACCCGCAGGTCGGCCCCCAGGCCCCGCAGCGGCACGCGCAGGTTGCGATCGATGTCGTAGGAGAGAGCCTTCAGCGGCGAGATGTAGACCAGGGATATGCCACGGTCGGTCGGCGGCTCGGCAATCAACCGGTCGATGCCCCACAGAAACGCGGCCAGTGTCTTACCCGAGCCGGTGGGCGCGCTGATCAGGACGTGCTCGCCGGAGGAGATGGCGGGCCAGCCCTGCTCCTGGGCTGCCGTGGGGGCCTCGAAGGCCTGCGTGAACCACTCTGCAGTCCGCGGGCTGAAGCGTTCCAGAGACACCTTCCAGCGAGCGTAGCGCGCTGCCAGACGCGTTCCCGGGGCTACTCCGGGCTCATGAAGGCGACCGCCGGGCTGACCCCGGCCGACCCTCTCAGGCTGGCGATTCTTCGGCCCGGCTGTACGGCGGGATGCACGGGGCCGAGGTGCTGACCAAGCCGCTGCGCCAACGCGTCGAGGTCCCGGACGGTCACCACCAGCCCCCAGAATCCGGCGGGAGCCGCGCCGTCGCCGGCGGGGGACTCGACCAGCTCCAGGATGACCGGCCCCAGACGGCGAAACCCCATCGGCCTGGAGCCCGGGGCCCGATGCACACGGCGGAGCCCCAGACCCGCCTCGGCCAGGGCATCCGCCGTGCGGTCGAAGTCAGGTGTGCTGACGACCACGTGGTCGATCCCCAGAGCCCCGTTCTGGTGCTCGAGCGCCGGTGGGGCCGGGTTTGTGTCGGCGAGCTCGGTGGCCAGGCCGTCGATCGACGTAGGGGCGTCGATCCCCGTCATTCCCCAGGCCTGGATCCCGCGGCCGCTCCCCACCAGCTCCAACCGCACCTCGCCCAGCGCGATCGCGTTGTCCTGGACCGTAAAACCGAGTCCCCCCCAGGCCGCGGGGGGATCGGCGATCCGCAGGAAGCGGAGAGCGGGCGAGCGCTCGCCGGCGCTCAACCGGTCTCGACCTCGAACCAAACTGAAAAACGCCGTCCGCGATCGGTGTCGGCTCGGCGACTGCCCCACCGGGAAGCGCAGCGATCGACCACGAACAGCCCGCGCCCCCCGGCGCCGGGGTCGGGGATGAGCCCCTCGGGAATGATCTGCTCGGCGGGATCAAAACCCTCGCCGGGGTCGTCGACCTCGACGCGGACGGCGTCAGGAAGCACGACCAGCCGGAGGCCGACGACGGGAGGATCTCGCCGCGACGGATGGCGGACTGCGTTGGTCATGAGCTCGGAGGTCATGAGGACGACCGCCGGAAGCACCTCGTCGTCGACCACGCTGCCCAAGGCCTCACGGACCGCGGACCTGGCCAGGCGTGGCGCCTCATCCCGCATGGGAAAGTCCAGCTCCAGGCGCTCCAGAAAGTCGACCTCGACGCGCGGCCCCTCCCCCTCCCCAACCAGGCTCACCCGGTCCGCCACGCCCGGGGTGTGAAGCAGCTCGGTGATGTGCTCGGGCGGTGCGATCAACGACAGCGGGAGCTC
>JBJMLC010000154.1:0-6397 GCA_045805485.1 Solirubrobacteraceae bacterium
CCCACTGTTCTCGTGTCAATACGCCCACGAGGGGCGCACGGTCAGCGAGTGCAGTGAGACCGAGGCGTACACCTGGGTCACCTCGGCCCTGGTGGGCGGTATCGCGGCTGGATCGGCTGCCGCTGGGGCGGTCATCTCCTCAGGCGGAACCGGGGCGCCGTTTGCCCTCGGGTGCCTGGCCACCCTGGCGGCTGCCGTGGTGGCTCTGGCCTCACGCCGGCGAGCCGTGCAGTTGGCGTGAGCGTCGCGCCACCACGGAGGCGCGACGCTCACGACCATTGGGGGACCAAAATCGGGACCCGGGCCCTGAGCAGGGGGAGACTCAGAGGGCCCGGGTCCGGGCGGAGCCGGCGCCGACCAGGAGGACACTCCTGAGCCGCGCTCGGCCGGTGTCACGGGAGGGCACACGTCCGCTTCCGGCTGAACTGGAAAAACGTTGCATGATGGCGTCGGCCACCGCGTCGGGATCGACGTGATAGCTCCCCGCCCTGAATAACTGGAGCACCTGCTGGAGTTTCGCTTCGCGGTTCGCGCTCATATGCGCAATTTCGTCACCAGCGGGGCGGCGCTCAATCGGGTCAAGACCCCAATCTTGGCCAACCCCGGCGGAAGTTCTGGGGTCCTGGCCCGTTCAGTAGTCAGACGTGCTTGGCTCCCGATCCAGGAACAAGCGTGCGACGGGCGCGTGGCGGCCAGCCTCGTGGTCCCGGTGGCTGCGCCACCTTGGCGCGCTCGTCGCACTTTCACTCATCGCCGGCGCCCCGGCGGCGGCCGCCACGTACAAGACGGTCAAGCTTCACAACTCCTCCGGGTTCTCCGAGCCACGGGTGGCGGTCGACAACAAAGGTCACTTCTGGCTGGAGAGCAACGCGGCCGACAACTCGGCCGCAGTGTGGGGCTCAACCAACGGGCTGAGGTGGAAGCAGACGCCCACCGCGCCGCCAGGCCAGACCGACGCCAGCACCGATGTCGACATAGTCACGCTGCCCTCCGGGCGGATCGTCGAGACGGAGCTTGACTTCGGAGGCATCAACTTCCGCACCGCCTTCTCCGACAACGGCGGAAAGACCTGGACGCTCTCCCAGGGCACCACGGTGGGCGACACGGACCGGCCCTGGCTGGCCGCCGACCCGGCCCCCAAGAGCAACAAGGTCTATCTGCTGTTCCACAATCTGGGCTCTGGCGCAGCCAGCCACAACATGTTCGTCTCCACCTCCACGGATGGCGGAGCCACGTTCGGCCAGCCCGTTCCCGTGACCCTCCCTCCCTCCCAGGCCTGGGAAGACCTCCAGTGCGCAGATTCCGGCGGCCCATCCAACATCTTCGTGGCTCCGCCGGGGACAGCGCACGCCGGACGCGTGTATGTGGCCTGGAACACGCGCAGCTCGGACACGCTGGAGGGCATCGGCACCGGCGCCACCGGGGGGTGCGGTGCCTCGGCCACGGGTACGTTCGAGATCAATGTGGTGGGCGCGACGCGCATGTGGGTGGCCTATTCAGACCAGCCCTCTCAGTCCGGCTCCTGGCACGACAAGCTGGCCCTGGACGACAACAAGTCCGGCAAGCTGGTCAGCTACCAGCTGGCCCCGGGCGCGGTCGATAGCGCTGGGAACGTCTACGTCGTGTATGACGAGTCCCTCCACCCGTATCCCAATTACGACGGCGCCCCCGTGAAGTACATCTGGGCCGGGGCAGGCCTCAGGAAGTGGAGTAAGCCGGTGACGGTTGCCCGACGCGGGGGACCAGGCCACGTTCTCCCCCATATCGTGGCGGGCAGCCGGGGCAATCTCGACCTTGCGTACTGGACTGGTCGAAGGCAGGGCAAAAAGATCCACTGGTTCACCACGATCGCCCAGGTCTTCGGCGCCCTGTCGAGGCACCCGTCGATCCACGCCAGGCAGATCACTCATATCTCCTCGGACACGGGCACAGCCAGCTTCCTGATGGGGGCGTGCAGTCAGAACGAGCAGACCGGAGGCGTCCAGAACGGGTTCGAGTGCGACCGCAGCGCCGACGTGTGGGGAATCGCCCTGACGCCGCGCTGCGAGCTGACCATCACGTGGCCTGTCCGCAACAACGTCAAGAAGTCCCGAAAGGCCACGTACGCCACCACGCAGACCGCCGGCCGGCGGATCTGCAAACGGCGCCCGGGCTAGCCTCAGGCGGCCTCGGAGTACACGACCTCGCCGTCCTCCAGCAGCGGCTGAGCTGCCTCGGCCTCCTCCTTCGTGCTCGGACGCAACAGCGTGAACGCCGCGGCGATCGCGGCCACGAGCAGGATGGCGCCGATCGTCCAGGCCAGGTGATAACCGCTCGTCAGCGCCGAGGCGCTGGCCTTGCCCTCGTGGACCAGGCTCGCGGTACGGGTGCTTGAGAGCGTGGCCAGCACCGCCAGACCAACCGCGCCTCCGATCTGCTGAGTGGTGTTGACCAGCCCGGAGGCCAGGCCGGCCTGGCTCGGGTGAACCCCGGACATGGCGAGCGTCATGAGTGAGGGGAAAGACAGCCCCGCGCCGATGCCGACCAGGAGGAGCGAGGGCAGCAGGTCGCCCGCGTAGCTTCCGCCCACGGGCACCTGAGTGAACAGCGCCAGCCCGGCGGCGGCGAAGATGAGCCCCGGGATGAGCGTTGCCTGCGGCCCGAAGCGGATGTTCAGCCGGGCAGACACCCCCAGCGAGAAGGCGGCGATGATCAGCGCCACGGGAAGGAAGGCCAAACCGATCTGGAGGGCCGAGTATCCGAGCACCCGCTGCATGTACAGGCTGCCCAGGAAGAACATCCCGAACATCCCGGCCACGAACAGCATCTGGACGAGGTTCGCCCCGGTGACGTGACGTGATCGGAAGATGTGCAACGGCATCAGCGGGTTGCGGGACCGGCCTTCCCAGGCCACGAACCCCGCCAGCAATCCGGCGGACACGGCCCCGAGGCCCAGCGTGTGGAGCGAGCCCCAGCCGAACTCCTGCGCCTTGACGATCGTGTACACGCCGAGCATCAGCGCGGACGTGACCAGCACGGCGCCCAGGACGTCGGCGCCGCCGCGCAGGCCGACCCCGGAATCCTTGGCCACGAGCCTCGTCGCCAGCACGGCGGTCACGGCACCGATGGGCAGGTTGACGAAGAAGATCCAGTGCCAGTTGATGGCCTGAGTGATGACGCCGCCGAGGAGGAGTCCGATCGAGGCGCCGGCAGCGGCCACGAAGCTGAACACCCCGATCGCCTTGGCCTGCTCGGCCGGCTCGGGGAACATCGTCACGATCATCCCCAGGATGACGGCCGAGGCCATCGCGCCGCCCGCGCCCTGAATGAACCTGGCCACGATCAGCATGCCCTGGCTCTCGGAGGCGCCACACAGGGCCGACGCGGCGACGAACACGGCCAGGCCGAGCAGGAACAGGTTGCGGCGCCCCATCAGATCACCGAGACGCCCGGCCAGGAGCAGCAGGCCGCCGAAGGTAATCAGGTAGGCGTTCACGACCCACGCCAGGCCGGACTGGCTGAACCCAAGGTCACGCTGGATCGACGGCAGCGCCACGTTGACGATCGTCATGTCCAGGATGATCATCAGCATGCCCACGCACAGAACGACGAGCGCGACCCAGCGCGTGCGGTCTGCGGCGGCAGAGGCGTTTCCGATGTGGGGGATCTGAGATTCGGCGGTGTTGGTCATGTCGTCCTCAGCGATTCGTCTCGGGGTAGAACACACATTAGCAAATCGTCTTGTTGCAGATCATCTCTATCGGGACGGTCTGTGACGGTTGTCACGTTCCCGTCCGGCTCCGGATGCGGGCGGAGTGGTCGGGATAGGAGTTAGACCGCCGAGACGGGCGGAACTAAGCGGTGGCGTGGCTCGCTGCCGGGGTGATCAGCCGCGAGGGGTGCGACGGCGCAGGGGCGGCGTGCAGTCGGCCTGCTCGGCCAACCTGCCTTCGACCAGCTTGGACAGGCCGTCCATCAGCGCGAGCGCTTCGCTCTTCGAGAGCTCGCCCAGGACGTTGGCCTGGACGCGCTCCTTGACCTTGTCGGCCTGAGCCACCGTGCGCTTACCCGCGGCGGTGACCGCGATGATCCGGGCGCGCCGGTCATCAGGCGAGAGGTGTCGCTCGGCCAGTCCGGCCTTCTCCAGCTCGTCCACGGCCACGACCATCGTCGTCTTGTCAAGCCCCACCATCTCGGCAAGCTCAGTCTGTGTGTGCTGGTCACTGAGGGCGGCTCGGAGCACGTGGTAGCCGCGGGCCGAGACGCCGAGTGGCGCCAGCGCGGCCGCGAGCTCAGAGGCGAGCGCCCAGTGGGCCCGGTACAGCAGCCAGGCGAGGTTGCCGGCGAAGCACTGCTCCTGCTCGGCACCCTCTCGTGTTGCCTGTGCGCTAAGACCCATTTGTCTCAATCTTAGCTCGACTAGTTCCGTAGCGGACTATTTTTGTCCGGATCTAATCCGCCGCCCGGAAGCCCGAGTGTCCAAATAGGTCGCGCGGACCCGCGTGCGGCAATAGGATCACTCCATGACCGATCTCCCTCGCCGCTCCGCTCTGGATCTCGCCGCCGCGCTACGGGCCCGCGAGATCTCCTCCGTCGAACTCCTTGAAGCCTGCCTGTCCGAGGTCGACCGCCTCAACGACTCGCTGAACGCCGTCGTGTGGCGCGACGACGAGGCCGCCAGAGCCGAGGCCCAGGCGGCCGACGAGCGTCTGGCTGCGGGTGAACAGGCGCCGTTCCTGGGCGTGCCGATGCCGATCAAAGACCTCACCGAGGTGCACGGGCAGCCGGTCACCTACGGATCCCGCGGACGTCCGATGGATCCCTGGGACGGACCGAGCGAGATGGTGGTGGACGCACTGCGCCGGGCCGGGTTCGTCCTGGCCTGCCGGACCAACACTCCCGAGCTCGGCCACATCACGGCCGCAGAGAATCTGCGCTGGGGCATCAGTCGCAACCCTTGGGATACCTCCCGGACTCCCGGTGGGTCAAGCGGCGGCGCCGCCTCGGCCGCCGCGGGTGGGATGTTCCCGGTGGCGCACGCCAACGATGGCGGTGGGTCAATTCGGATCCCGGCGTCATGCTGCGGTCTGGTGGGCCTGAAGCCCAGTCGCGGGCGCACGCCGCGGCTGAACCAGAGCTGGCTGGGCGCCGTGGTGGAGGGCGCGGTCACGCGAACGGTGGCCGACACCGCGGCCATTCTTGACCAGATCAGTGGGCCGGATCGCTACTCCTGGTACAACGCCCCCGCGCCTGAGCGGGCCTTCCAGGAAGAGGTCGGGGCCGATGCCGGGCGGCTACGGATCGGACTGATGACCGGCGGGCCCAACGGGATGCCGGTCGATCCGGCCTGCTCGGAGGCCGCGCAGAAGGTCGGCGACGCGCTGGCCGAGCTGGGTCACTCGGTGGAGCCGGTCGAGGTCGCCACCGTGTCCGAGGAGCTGATCGGGCCGTTCATCGCCCTGGTCGAAGCGTCGCTCGGCGAGCACCTGGGAATCATCGACTACGAGCAGGCCGAACCTCACATCAAGGCCCAGGTGGCCAGCGCCACGGCCCGCAGCTCGCTGGAATACACCCAGGCGGCGAAGATGGTCGAGCTGCTCTCACGCGACCTGACGGCCTCCTGGGGCCGCGACTTCGACGTGCTCGTGACCCCGACGATGGGCGTCCCGCCGCCCCCGGCGGGCGCGATCATGGAGCTCTCGCACACCAGCCCGGACGAGCCCGCCCCGCTCGTGGTGGCCACGGTGGCGTTCACCGCGTTCGCCAATGTCACCGGTCAGCCGGCGATCTCACTGCCCGTCCATCAGACCGACGACGGCGTGCCGATCGGCGCCCAGCTGGTGGGTGGGCCGTTCGAGGAGGCCACGTTGATCCGGCTGGCTGCGGCGTTGGAGCAGGCGCTTCCGTGGTCGGAGCGCCAGCCGGCGATGGCGTCGGCGTAGGGGGCCCACGGCGGGGTCACGAAGCCGTGGTGTACACCCGCCATTCACGCTCAATTTCCAACCCGACTGACCGATAGAGCCCGAGTGCGCTCTCGTTGTCGGCCTCGACTCCGAGCGTGATGTCGCGCGCCCCAGCCCGCTGAAGGTCACCGAACGCGCGCAGAAGCAGCGCTCGCCCGAGTCCGCGCCCGCGCTCATCGGTCGCCACGGCGAGCGTTCTCACCTCGCCCCTCCCGGCGTCCGTCACACGGGCGGCCGCCCAGCCAATCGGCCGTCCATCTCGGCGGGCGAGCGACATCCATCGGCAGGGCCGCTCCTTCCGGCGCCACGCGTCGAGATCACGCTCCACGTGCCCAGGCACGGATGCCCAGGCGGCGTCGACGTAGATCATGCGGTGCACGGCTTCGTCGTCCTCGCCCAGCCGGTACGGCGCGACCTCGACCCCTTCCGGGAACTCGGCCGCCGCCAACGGCACA
>JBJMLC010000155.1:0-11050 GCA_045805485.1 Solirubrobacteraceae bacterium
CGCCAACAACTGGCGCAGGCTGGTGTTCAGGCCCGCTGCCGAGGCTGCCGGGCTGCCCTGGGCGACGCCGCACAAGCTCAGGCACGGCCTAGCGTCTCTGATGGCGTCGAAGCGTTATTCACCGGCTGATATAGCTGCGCAGCTTGGCCAAGCCGATGGCGGGGTGCTGGCCCTCCGCATCTACATCCACAGCGACGGTTTGGAGGAAACCCAGTTCATCGATCAGGCCTTCGGTTCGCCGTGATCCTCCAGCGGCAGGTACTCGATGTGTCCATATCCCGGAACCTCGGGTGAGGCGACCTGCCAGTTGATCGACGTGCCGATGTGCTGGCCGTCCCGGCACACAGCCTTATCGCCAACACGGATGGCCCAACCTTCAGGCCGAGGGTCTGTGTCGGCGCCAATGAACTGCCACTTCGCGTCCCTGACTTCTCGATTCGGAAGCCGCTCATGCCGGACTGTTGACCTATTCGTTGACCTTGGAGCCTCCGATGGCTCAAATCCCTAGAGCCCGCCTTCGGACTCGAACCGAAAACCTCTTCATTACAAGTGAAGTGCTCTGCCAGTTGAGCTAGGCGGGCGTGTCGGATGAGTGTCGCACGGGTGGGCGGGCGCATGACCGCGAGCCCACCCGTGCTCCGCGAATACCGTGGTCGCCGTTCGGAGTGTGCGTTCCCACTGGTCCGGCGCTTCGTCGCGCTAGTTGTGACGCCAGGGACCCGGCCCACCGCCCGGCCGCCGCCGCGCCCCCGCCCGACCGCTAAGCGCTCCGCTCCCCCGAGATCGCTCGCTCGATCGAGCCGTGGCCGTTGCTGGAGAAGTTGGGCGAGGTGGGTGGGGGGGCGGTCTCTGGCGTCGCGTTGAGGCGGCGCTCCAGCTCGCCCAGCGCGACACCGAATACGAGGTGCCGGACCACGCCCTGCGCGAACGCCCGCTTGTTCCCGTGCAGCGTGGGGAGGTCCTTGCGCGCCGGATGCAGTCGGTCGGAGAGGTAGCCCAGCGGCCACAGCGTCAGATGCTCGGTCATCGACACGGCCGGGCCGCGCAGCATCGCGGGAATGGGCAGGTACGTGGCGACGTTCGCATATACCGCCCCGAACAGGGCGCCGTTTCCGATGTGGATGGCCAGCCCGGCCGGGTACCAGCCGTTGCCCCGGGTCACGGCCTTGCCCAGAAGCTCGACGTCGTCGTAGGAGCTGTCCAGCAGGAGCTTGTCCAGCGGCTGCTCAAGCGCCCACGTTGCGGCCGCCACCATGCCGCAGACGGCTCCCCTCAACGTGCGAGTGCGAACGGCAGCGTTCACCGTCGCAACTGTAACGCGCGCGAGGGGCCCGGGGGAGAGGAACCCGCACGCGCGCGCGTGCGAGCAACCACAACGCCAAACCCCCCGTGTAACCGCATGCAGAGATGTAACGCCCATCCCCAGAACGGGTACGAATTGAGACATGGGTCACGAAACCTTGCCCCGTGAGGCCCAGCAGAATCGCCATGCGGCCTCCCACGCCTCGGCCGACCAGAACGGTCGTTCCCCCGCCGAGCAGAACGGTCATGCCTCGGCGGGCCAGAGCGCCCCGGCGGTCCAGGACGCTCCCGATGCCTTCCACCGGCGCGCCCGGCAGAGTGGCGTGAACCTGTTCGTGTACCTCATCGCCCGCGCGGTGCTCCAGCCGTTCTTCCACCTGTACTTCCGCATGCGCCGCATCGGCCTGGAGTACGTGCCGCGGACGGGCCCTGTGATCGTGGCCGCCAACCACCGCAGCTTCCTGGATCCCTTCGTGATCGGGACGATGGCCCGGCGCCCGATGTACTACATGGCCAAGAAGGAGCTCTTCGCCAAGCGCTGGCAGGCCTGGTTCCTGAGCGCCCTGGGAGCCTTCCCCGTGGACCGCGGCGCCAGCGACGAGGAGTCAATGAAGACGGCCAAGGCGATCCTTGACCGCGGCGGGATCGTGCTCGTGTTTCCTGAGGGCACCCGCATTCGACCCGGCGGGCTGGGCACACCCCACCGTGGCGTGGGCAGGCTGGCGCTGCAGACCGGGGCACCCGTCGTGCCGGTGGCCGTGATCGGAACCGAGGACGTCCGCCGGGGCTGGCGGATCCGTCCCCGGAAGATCAGGATCCGGGCCGGACGTCCGCTGCGCTTCCCCGTGGTCGCCGAGCCCTCGCCCGAGCTGGCGCGAGCCGTGACCGATCGGATCTGGCCCTGCGTGATGCTCCAGTGGGAGTGGCTGGGCGGGCTGCCGCCCATCCGCCGCGCGGCCATCATCGGCGCGGGCACGTGGGGAACCGGGCTGGCCGTATCGCTCGCCCGGGCTGGCATGGAGGTGGAGCTGGGTGCTCGCTCGCGAGAGCAGGCGGAGGCGATGCAGTCAGCGCGCGTCAACGAGACGTACCTGCCCGGCGTCGATCTCCCGGAGACGGTTCAGGTCAAGCGGGCCGTCGATCTGGATCTGGAGACCGCCGATCTCGTCTGCCTGGCCGTACCGGCCCGCGCCCTGCCCGGCGTGCTGGCCGCGCATGGGGAGCACATCCCCAGCTCCGCCGGCCTGCTCGTGCTCTCCAAGGGTCTCGTGCCCCCGCTGGGAACGCTGCCTTCCGCCTTTGCCTCCGAGCGCTGCGCCGCCCGCGGCGTCGCCGTCCTCGGCGGCCCGGCCCACGCCGCCGAGGTCGTGGAGCGCGGAGCCTCGGTCGTGGTCGGCTGCACTGACCGGGCTCTGGCGAAGCGTCTGGCCGACGTGTTGCGCCGGGCCGGGCTTGACGTGGAGATCACCGGCGATGTGACCGGTGTGGAGCTCGCGGGCACGGCCAAGAACGTGGCCGCTCTGGCCGCCGCGGCAGCGGCCTCCGCCGGTCCCAACATCGCGGGCGCGGCGGCCGGCAAGGTGTTTGCCGAGGTCGACGCCCTGGCCCGGCGGCGCGGTGCTCGTCCTGAGACCTTCGCGGGCCTGGCCGGCGTGGGGGACCTGGTGGCCACCGTGACCGGGCAGAGCTCTCGCAACCGGCGAGCCGGAGAGCTCCTCGCCCAGGGCGTTCCGGCCGAGGACGTGGTCCGCGCGCTGGGTCAGACCGCTGAGGCCGTGGACGCGATCCCGCTTCTGGCCGCCGTGGTCCGCAACGAGCAGCTGCGCGCCCCGGCCATCGAGGGGCTGGCCGCGTTCGTGGAGGGCAGGATCGAGCCTGACAGCTGGACCGCCATGGTCACCGATCCCCGGTGGCTGGCGCAGAGAGGGACCGTCCGAGCGGCGTAGGAGGGCTAGGCTCTGATGCTGTGCCGGAGCGACTACCTCAGACCAAGGCGGAGCTGGACGCCAGGTTCAGCGAGGTCTACCGGGCGCATCTGCGCGACGTCTACTCCTACAGCTATTACCGGGTGGGCAACCATCACGACGCCGAGGACCTCACCGAGCAGACGTTCCTCCAAGCTTACCGGCACTTTGAGCGGGCGCTGCGGGAATCTGAGGGGCGGCCCCTGCGCCCGTGGCTCATCCGGATCGCCCACAACCTGGCGGCCAACTTCTACCGGGACAAGTCCCGCAAGCGTGAGGCGGCGATCGAGGACGCGGACATGGTCTCGGCCCCCCACACCACCGAGTCGCTGGTGGAGGGGCGCGAGGAGCTTGCGGCGATCCTGGAAGGCGTGCAGCAGCTCCCCGACGACCGCCGGGAGGCTCTGATCATGCGCTTTGCCCTGGGAATGGACAACCGGGAGATCGCCCGAGCGATGGGGCGGACCGACGGCGCCACCAAGGTTCTCCTGCACCGGGCGATTCGCCAGCTGGAGTCGATCGTGTCCGAGGGCCCGGTCAAGATCGGAGAGAGGCCATGAGCGCCAGCGCCCCGGACTTCGAATCGCTCCTGCGTCAGGCCCTGAGCCCGGTCGAGCCATCGGCGGCGCTGACGGAGCGCCTGGAGAGCACTCTGCTCACCCTGACCCAGGCCGCCCAGGAAGAGCTTGACTCGTGGGAGCTGGCGGCGATGCGTGACCCGCGCAACTGGGTCCGTCCGGCCGCCGCCGCGGTGGTCGGCGCCGGGGCCGGGACCGCGCTCGTGGTGCTGCGCGTGCGCTCACGTCACAAAGCCCGCAGTCAGCAGTCGGGCAGCCTGTTCGAACTCGCCGGTCGGACCATGCGTGATGCCGCTGAGGAGGCCAGGCGGCTTCTGCCCCGTCGCTGACGGAACGCTTATATAGCCGCTGCTAGCGTCCAAATCGACGTATGCCCGTCTGCTACCGCCACCCCTCCCGTGAGACGGGCGTGTCCTGCTCCTCCTGCGGCCGGCCCATCTGTCCGGACTGCATGACCACCACATCGGTGGGGATGCGCTGCCCCGAGTGCTCGCGAGAGCGCACGAAGGTCAAGACGGTCCGCTCGGTGTCAGGCGTCCCGGTTGTCACCCAGACGCTGATCGGCCTGAACGTGATCTTCTTCCTGGCCGAGACCGCGGCCGGGGCGGGCCTGGGGAGCAGCGAAGGCGGGTGGGTGTGGACCCACACCGTCCTGTTCGGCCCGTTCATCTCCCAGAGCCACGAGTACTGGCGACTCATCACCGCGGGCTTCGTTCACGCCGGCATCTTCCACATCCTGGTCAACATGTTCTCCCTGTACTTCGTGGGGATGGCGCTGGAGCCCGCGGTGGGACGGCTGAACTTCGCCATGATCTACGGCGCATCGCTGCTGGCCGGATCCTTCGGCGCCCTGCTGTTCCAGCCTGGCGTTCCGACGGTGGGCGCCTCGGGAGCCATCTTCGGCATCTTCGGAGCGCTGATCATCGTGGCCCGCGCCCGGGGGATTCCGATTTGGCAGAGCGGCCTGGGAATGGTCCTGCTGTTCAACCTGATCCTCTCCATAAGCATCAGGGGCATCTCGATCGGCGCTCACCTCGGCGGCCTGGTGGCCGGCCTGATCTGCGGGTTTCTGATCGTGGAGGTGGGCGAGCGGCGCCGGATGAACAACCTGGCCCGGTGGGGGATAGCGGCGGTCGGGGCGGCCAGCGTGGTCGGCGCGATCGCCGTGGCCGGTGGCACCGGTCTCACGCCGCACGGCATCGGCTTCAAGCTCTAGCCCCGGCGAGAACCGGCCAGCAGCCCCTCGTAGAGATTCTGGAGGCGCTCCAGCAGACGGGCGGCCGAGAACCGGGAGCGGACGTCGGCGGCCGCGGCGGCACCCATTCGCCGACGCAGATCCGGGTCCTCAAGCAGCTCGGCCGCGGCCCGGGCCAGCGCCCCGGCGTCGCCCGCCACCACCAGGCGGCCGGTCTCCCCGTCCCGGATGATCTCGGGCAGCCCGCCGTGGTCGCTCGCCACCACGGCGCACCCGCTGGCCGCCGCCTCGATGGCCACGTCACCCAGCGGCTCGGGCGCGGTGGAGGGCACGGCGACGAGGTCGGCGGCGCCGTAGACCGTCTCCACATCGTCCCGGAAACCCAGCATGCGCACCCTGTCGCTCACCCTGAGCTCAGCCGCCAGCTGGCTCAGGTTCGGCCCGCGGTCCTCGGCGCCCGGCCAGGCCTCGCCGGCGATCAGGCCCAGCGTTCCGCGGACGGCCAGCGCCGGATCGGCCAGCGCGCGAACCAGCACGTCCTGACCCTTCCAGTCCGAGATCCGCCCCAGCACCGCCACCACCGGGACCTCCGGGTCGAGCCCCAGACGCCGGCGGGCCTCGGCCCGGGGGAGCGGATCGGCCGACATCGCCAGGCCGTCAGGGATTACGTGTACCCGCTCGCTCCCCCGGAATTGAGCCGCCGTGGCGTCAGAGATGCAGGGCAGCGCCGCGGCCCTGGAGAGCAGGCGGCGGTAGGACGGCCACAGGCGCCCGAAGCGGGCGTCGTAGATCTCGCGCACGTGCCAGGCGTGGGGGATACGGGCCAGCCCAGCCGCCGCCGCACCCCCCAGCACGACCGTGGTGTTGGAATGAACCAGAGCGACACGACGCTCCTGGATCACCCGGCGAAGCGCGAACGCGTCGGACAGGGCGCCGCCGGCGATCCGAGCCGCGCCGCTCGGGCTGGCCAGCTCACGCCGGATCACCCCCAGCGGGCGGATCAGCACCTCCACGCCGGCGTCGCGGAGGTCGTCGACCAGGGGGCCGGAGCTCGGGACGACCACCAGCGGCCGAAACCGCGAGCGGTCCAGGCCGGCGGCGATCAGCAGCAGCTGGCGATCGGCGCCGTAGCGTCCACTTGAGGAGTGGACGAACAGGACGTGGGCCGCGTCCGGCAACGCCTACAGGTCGATCGTCAGGGCTTCACCTGAAGCCCGCGGAACCAGTTCGGGGTGCAGGATGTGGGCCAAAAGCTCCAGGCCGTCCACGATCCGCGGGCCGGGTCGGGAGAAGTACGCCGCCGCATCCACGGCCACCACCTCGCCGGCGCCCAGGGCGGCCAGCTCCTGCTGGTGCATCTCGGCCTCGCGATAGGCCAGTTCGGCGTCGTAGCCGCATGGCATGACGATCACCACGTCCGGCTGGGCGGCCCGTACCTCGGCCCACGTCCGCTCCTCCGAGTGCTCGCCGGGCAACCCCAGCACGTCCTCGCCGCCCGCGTACTCGATCAGCTGGGGCGTCCAGTGACCGGCGGCGAACGGCGGATCCAGCCACTCCAGCGCCGCCACCCGGGGGCGCCTGGCCCGGCGGGTGGCCAGGCGGACTCGGTCGATCCGATTCGAGGCCTGGCGCACCAGCTCCACGGCGGCGTCCCTCTGCCCGGTGGCCTGGGCCAGCACCCGGGCATCTCCCAGCACCTCGCCCACGGTATGGGGGTCCAGCGAGACGACCTCGGGCCTGGTCTCGAGCTCCTCGGCGATGCTGCGGACGTCCTCGTAGGAGACGGCGCACACCGTGCACAGCGCCTGGGTTACGATCAGCTCGGGCCGCAGCGAGCGCAGCAGGTCGATGTCCAGCTCATAGATCGACTCGCCCTGGAGCGTGCGCTCCTTGACCGCGGCATCGATCTCTCGTGAGCTCAGACCATCAGGGAGGACATTGCGCGTCACCTTGGGCAGCTCGACCGCGGCCTCGGGGAAGTCGCACTCGTGGGTCACGGCCACGACCTCGCCGCCCAGCCCGAGCGCGAACAGCATCTCCGTGGCCGAAGGGACGAGGCTTACGATCCGCATCTCGTTTTCAGCTCGCCCGCGTGTGGGAAGCTGTGAGAAGACCATCGCCAAAGAGGAGAGCTCATGGCCCAACTGCTGGGGGAAGAAGACATAACTTCGAGGCTAGAGGACAGCGCGTGGAGCCGTGAACGAGACGAGATCGTGCGGGAGTGGCGGTTTGAGGATTTCGCCCAGGCGATCGTATTCGTCAACCGCGTGGCCGACGCCGCCGAGGAGGCAAACCACCACCCGGACATCCTCGTCTACGGCTGGAATAAGGTGAAGCTCACGTTGACCAACCATTCCGCCGGCGGCCTCACGGAGGCCGATTTCACGATGGCCCAGAAGATCGACGGCCTGGCCTGATCGAGCGCTCCGGCGGTCCCCGGGCCACTTCCGGCCCACCCCAGAATGTCGCTGAGCCGACTGCTACCGTTCGGCAGGTCGCTGAATGAACGACGACGATCCACCTCGAAGTAGCGGCGTCAGGAGAGAGGGCCCCGGCGCCGGCCGGAGCGGGCGACGCGTGTGAACGTCGTCTTCGTCTTCCTGACCATTCTGCTGATCCTGGTCAACTCGTTCTTCGTGGTGGCCGAGTACGCGCTGGTCCGCTCTCGCCAGGCCCGGCTGGAGGCGCTGGTGGAGGAGGGGGTGCGCGGAGCGCGGTTGGCCCTCCGCCAGAGCCAGAACATCGGCGACTACCTCGCGGCCTGCCAGGTCGGGATCACGATGGCCTCAATCGGGATCGGTGCCCTCGGCGAGCCCGCGATCGCCCACCTGCTGGAGAACGTCTTCGGCTCGGTCAGCCACGCCGTCTCGGTGGCCATCTCGGTGGTCATCGCCTACCTGCTCATCATCAGCTTTCAGAGCGTGATCGGCGAGATCGTCCCCAAGCTGTACGCGATCCAGCATGCTGAGGGCCTGGCCCGGCGGATCGCCCGGCCGCTGGAGTTCTTCCGCTGGCTGTTTCGCCCGTTCATCTTCCTGCTGAACAAGGCCTCCACCTCGCTGCTGCGGATGCTCGGCACCGACCCGGATGCCGATGTGGAGGGCGGGACCCCGGACGAAATCAAGCGCCTGATCGCCCAGTCCTCACACGGCGGCCAGCTTGACGTGGGTGAGGCGAGCATGCTCACCGGGGTCTTTCACCTGCACGAGCAGGAGGCTCGCAACGTGATGACCCCCATCCCAGCCGTGGTGACGGTCGACGTGGCGGAGACGGTTGAGGCGGCGGTGCGGCGCTGCGTCTCCACGGGCCACTCGCGGCTGGTGGTGACCGAGGACGAGAACCAGGACCGCGTCCAGGGCATCGTCCACGTCAACCAGCTGATCAAGCTGATGCTGTCCAAGGGCCCGGAGGCGCACTTCGAGGGGCTGGTCCGCGAGGCCCCCCTGGTCCCGGAGACCAAGCCCCTGGACGACCTGCTGGCCGATCTTCAGCGGGAGCGGACTGAGCTGGCCATCGTGATCGACGAGTACGGGCGCACGGCCGGGATCGTGACCATCGAGGACATCATCGAGGAGGTCGTGGGCGAGATCTCCGACGAAACCGATCCAGCCGGCGGCGCCATCCGCCGGCTGGCCAATGGCGACTGGTTCGTGCGGGGCCACGTGGCCGTCTCGGACCTGGAGGACTACGGCCTGGAGCTGCCCGTGGACACCGATGCCTACAACTCCGTGGGCGGATTCGTGTTCGCGCAGCTGGGCCGGCTGCCCAAGCGGGGCGACACGATCTCGGCCAACGGCTACTCGATCCGCGTGGAGTCGGTGCGCCAGAACCGCATCGAGGCGGTGCGCATTCGGCACCGCCGGCCGGCCGGATCCTCAGGCCAGGCCAGCCGGACCGAGTAGGCGACGAGACGTCTGGGTGGCGCAACCTCGCGTCATTCGTTACATTCTCGGGCGGCATAGCGTCGGGACTGCAGCGATTCGCTCGCATGAGCGGCCCGGCGGTTGAGAGGAGAGATGAAGCCGGCCCTTAGAGGGGCCGGCTTCACTGCTCAAACCGTCGCGTCGCCGGTCCTCGTGGGGCGCCGCAGCAGGAGCCCCGGGCGTCGGCGCGATGGGGCGCTCGGCCGTCGGAGGACAAAAAAGAAACCGGCCCGCTGGGGACGGGCCGGTCTCGTGCTTCTGGGGAGGAGGTGCTGCTATGAGGTACGTCGCGAGCAGAATGTTGCTCGCCGCAGATGAATGAGCCTTAAATAGTTAGTCGTAGCTGTAGAAGCCCCGCTTGGACTTGCGGCCCAGCGCACCTTCCTGGACCAGCTCGTTGAGCTGTTGCGGTATCCGGGCGCCGATCGTCTCGCCGATCGCCTTGGCCACGTCGAGCCCGACGAAGTCCAGCAGCGCGATCGGGCCCATCGGGACACCAGCGCCGAGGGTCATGCAGCGATCGAGGTCGGCCGGGTCAAGCCCGGTCTCGGAGAGCAGCTCGACGGCGTCGAACAGATACGGAAACAGCAGCCGGTTGACGACAAACCCCGGCGTGTCGGGAACCTCCACGGGCGTCTTGCCCAGGGCCTGGCAGAGGGCGCGGGTCCGTGCTCGCACGTCCTCCTCGGCCTCGGCCGGGAAGACCACCTCGATCAGCTCCATCCGCGGCACTGGGTTGAACACGTGCAGACCGACGAAGCGCTCCGCGCGGCCGGTGGCGGCAGCCAGGCTGGCGATCGACAGCGATGAGGTCGTGGAGGCGAGGACGGCGTCGGGGGCGGCGACCCGCGCCAAGTCCGAGAGCAGACTCGCCTTGTGCTCGGGATGCTCGACCACGGCCTCAACCAGGAAAGTGGCCTGGCCCAGCTGATCGAATTCGGTGACGATCGATACCCGGTCCTCGTAGCCGGCCAGCTCGGGGATCTTGGCGCAGTGCTTGGCCAGCGTCGCGTTGGCGCGGTCGGCCGACTTATCCGATCGTGCCCACAGGACAACCTCTCCATGCTGGGCGGCAGTGGCGGCGAGGCCGCACGCGATCGTGCCGGCGCCCGCGATGGCGAGTGTTTCGTGCAAGGAATCTCCTGGGTCCGGTTAGCGCCAGAGGGCCGTCCCGGGCCCCTGGTCGCCCCCTAACAGTACGTGACCGTTCATTTAGAGGTTTTGTGGTCTGTTAGACCGGCTAGGTCTCTTGCTCGGTGGGCCGAATCATGACCTCGCTGATCGACATCCGCCACGGCCGAGTGACGATGTAGGCGATCATCTGGGCGATGTCGGTGGCCTGCAGGAGCTCGACGCCGGCGAAGCGCTCGTCCATCTGCTGCTGGATCTCGGGCCTGTTGTGGCTGCGCAGCTCGGTGGTCACGGCACCGGGCTCGACCAGCGAGACTCGGACGCGGCGCCCGGTCACCTCCTGGCGCAGCGACTCGCTGAACGCTCCGATCCCGTGCTTGGTCAGGTTGTAGACACCGCTGCCGTGGCGAGGCACCCGGCCGGCCACCGAGCTGATGTTGACCATGTCGGCGACCCGGCGCGGCTCGTCCTCGGCCGCCTTCAGCAGGTGGGGGAGTGCGGCGTGGGCGCAATACAGCAGACCCCGAACGTTGATCTCGATCATCCGCTCCCACTCGTCGATCGGTGCGTCCTCGACGGGTCCCAGCAGCATCACCCCGGCGTTGTTGACAAGCGTGTCGAGCCGGCCGAGCTCGTCGACGGTGCGCTTCACCAGCCGCTGAGCTTGCTCTGAAGCGGTGATGTCGGCCTCGACCACGAGCGCCTGGCCGCCGTTGTCGGAGATCCTTGAGGCCAGCGCCTGCAGGCGATCTCCGCGCCGGGCGGCAATCGCCACCGCGGCGCCGCGCCCGGCCAGCTCGAGCGCCGCGGCCTCACCGATCCCGCTCGAGGCGCCGGTGATCAGGGCGACGCTCCCGCTCAGCTCGTTTGATGCCATGGCCCTGAATCTAGCGTCCGGGCGCGGCTTGACCTCCGGCGTCAGGCGGCGTTCCAGCGAAAGCCGATCGGCTCGGCGGC
>JBJMLC010000156.1:0-18772 GCA_045805485.1 Solirubrobacteraceae bacterium
CCGGCCCAGGTCAAGCAGCGCCGCCACGCCGAACGGAGCCAATCCCGTCAGCCGAAGACTTCGGGTGGCGCCCTTTGGGGTGCCGGTCGTCCCTGAGGTCAGCACGATCACGCGGCCGGGGCTGGAGGGTGCTGGTGCCTCGCCCGCGCCCACGTGGGTCAGCGCATCCAGGGTGTGCCGGCCGGGGTCGCCGTCATGCCAAGCCACGATCCGTGGCCCGTCGAAGTCGGCGTCGTCGAACAGCTCGTCGAACTCCTCGTCATAGACGGCGGCCGTGATCCTCTCCCGGCGGATCACCTCCGCCAGCTGCGGCCCCGCGAAGTCGGTGTTGAGGGGAACCAGGTCGCACCCCAGCCTGGTCGTGGCGACGGCGGCCTGAACGAAGCCCCGGTGGTTTCGGCACAGGATGCCGACCCGGTCGTGCTCGGTCAGATCGAGGTGAGCATGGAAGGAGTGGGCAAGCGAGCGCGCCGCGGCGTCAAGCTCGGAGAAGCTGACCTGGCCGCGCTCATCGATCACCGCCGGGCGATCCGGATGGAGCTCGGCCGCGGCGGCGGCGGCCAGGGCCGGGGTGGCCCCGTAGCGCCGCGCGGCGAGGGCAATCCGGACGGGACGGTCAGGCCGGATCGGCCGCACCACGCGGGAGGCGGCGATCGTGTCCAGCCCGCTCACGACGTCGGGAAGGCCGGCCCCGGCGACACGCGTGAATCCGGCCACCGCAGTCTCCACCGGGCCCTGGGCCAGCCGGTAGAACGCCCCGCCGACCCGGGCCCAGGCCGGTGAGATCGTCCTGGGGCGGTGGGTGATCGCCCGGGCCACGATGCCGGCTGCCTCCTCGGTGCTCATGCCGGGCAGGTAGCTCCACATCCGAAAGGGCCCCAGCATCGGCGACCGAACCAGCTGGAGGTGGATGGAGGTTGCGGTCACACCGTCGGTCCGCATCTCCGGCGCCACGCCGGCCAGCCAGGCCTCGAAAGCGGTCTTGGAGGCGATGTAGGTGCTCCAGCGGACGGGCGGAAAGTCGACGCCAATCGTTGCCACGTTCACGATGTGGCCGCTGCCCTGGTCCCGCATCGACGGCAACAGCCCCAGGACCAGCCGCACGGGCCCCAGGTAGTTGACGCGGATGGTCCTCTCCACGTCGTGGTAGCGCTCGTAGTACTCGGACACCCAGCGCCGGATGGAGAGCCCCGCGTTGGACACGATGACGTCCACGTGACCATGCTGAGCCAGGACGGAGTGGACGAGTTCGCCCACCTCATCTGTGTCCGCCAGGTCACAGCGGTGAGCAAACGCCTTTCCGCCGGCGTCCTGGATCTCCCGGCTGATGCGCTCAAGCAGTTCCTCTCGCCGGGCCACGAGCAGCACCGTGGCGCCCGCGGAGGCCAGGCGCTTGGCGCTGGCCTCGCCCACGCCGGAGGAGGCTCCGGTGATTAGGACAATCCTGCCCTCCACCGCTCGGCGCAGTGCCTCATCGCCGACCCCCGGGCTGGTGGCGCCGAGAAGCAGGCGAACCGGGCGCGGGAGGAGCTCTCCGCTCACCGGCGCCGCATCACCTTCTCGATCGCGGGCAGCTTGACGGCGTGGGGTATGTACCGGGAGGCCAGCATGGCGGCCCGCATGGGCAGGCCTGGCACGACCACGCGGCGTCCAGCCTCGAGCCCGTCCACACCGGCCTTGGCCACGTCCTGCACCGACACGAGCGCCGGACGGGGGAGGGCCTTCTCGAACGAGCGGCCACCCGCCACCTGCCAGTCAGCGCCCTCCCAGAACTCCGTTTCCACCGGCCCGGGACAGAGCGCCGTAACGGTGACGCCGTTGCCACCCACCTCCTGATGGATCGCCTCGGAGAACGTGAGCACATACGCCTTGGCCGCTGAGTAGCCGGCGGCGTGGGGAAGGGGCTGCATCGCCGCGGTTGATGCCACGTTCAGGATCGCCCCGCTTCCGCGCTCCACCATGCCGGGGAGGAAGGCGGAGGTCAGAGCCACGGGAGCTTCGACCAGGACCCGGACCTGCTCAAGCTCACGCTCCGGGTCAGAGGCGTGGAATGGGCCACCGGTGGCGAAACCGGCGTTGTTGATCAGGATGTCGATCTGGAGCCCCAGGTCGGCGATCTGTCCCGGAAGTCGCCCCCGCGGAGCGGGGCGGCCGAGGTCGCATGAGATCGTCTCAGCCCGAATGCCGTGGTCGGAGCTGAGCTCATCAGCCAGCTCGTTGAGTCGCTGCTTGCGCCGGGCCACCAGGACGACGCCATGTCCCCGCCGGGCCAGCTCACGGGCGATCTCGGCCCCGATCCCGGCAGAGGCACCGGTGACCAACGCGGCCGACGAGGAGGACGGAGCGGGAAGCGACACGGCCGCGGTAAGGCTACCTTCCGACCGCGTACAACGACGAACCGGGCTGTACCCCTGAGCAGGCGTCGGCGTACATGATCCTGATGGGACTCACTGCCATTCTCTTCCCCGGTCAGGGCAGCCAGACACCTGACATGCGCCAGACCGTCGAACGGGTCCGGCCGGACCTGCTGGCAGCTGTGGCGCAGATCATGGGCCAGGACCCGTTCCTTCGGGTGGAGGAGAGCACCGAATTCGCCCAGCCGGCGATCTTCTGCGCCAGCCTGGCCGCCTGGGTTGAACAGGGCCGCCCGCTCGGGGACATGATGGCGGGACACTCGCTCGGCGAGCTCTCGGCGCTGGCCGCGGCCGGAGCTCTGAGCGAGCACGGGGCTCTGGAGCTCGTGGTCGTGCGCGGGCGCCTGATGGCCCAGGCCGGGGCCGGCGGGATGGTGGCCCTGCTGGGCTCGGGAGCAGCTGAGCAGGCCCCTGAGCTGGCGGCCGCACACGGTCTGGCCCTGGCCAACGACAACTGCCCCACCCAGGTCGTCCTGTCAGGGCCGCTTGAGGCGCTGCGGGCCGCTGCCTCCGCGGCCCAGGAGCTCGGTCTGCGGACGATGGACCTCCCCGTGGCGGGGGCGTTCCACTCGCCGATGATGGCCTCGGCCGTGCCTGAGTTCGCCGCGGCGCTGGAAGGGGTCGAGGTGAGGGCGCCCAGCGTGCCCGTGCTATCCGCGGTAACCGCCGAACCGTTCGACGATGTGCGCCGCCGCCTTGCCGATGCGATCACGATGCCGGTGCGCTGGCGCGAGACGATGCTCCACGCGCGGCAGCGAGGGGCGGACCGATTCGTCGAGATCGGCCCGGGACGTGTCCTCACGGGACTCGTGAAGCGCACACTGTCAGGCGTGGAGCTCGTTCATGCCTGAAGCCGCCGCGTGGGCCGAGGGCTGCGCGCTCGTCACCGGGGCCTCCCGCGGGATCGGCGCGGCAATCGCCCGGGGGCTGGCCGCCGACGGCTGGCCGGTGGGCGTGAACTACCGCGCCGACCGAGCGGGCGCCGAGCGAGTGGTGGCCGAGATCGAAGGTCAGGGAGGACGGGCCCGGGCGATTCAGGCCGACGTCACCGACCCCGCGGCCCCTGACACCCTGTGGTCCGCCCTGGAGGCCGAGTTCGGGGTCCCAGTGCTCGTGCTGGTCAACAACGCCGGGATAAACCGGGACAACCTGGCGGCATCGCTCCAGGAGGATGAGTGGTCAGACGTGCTCCAGACGGACCTCACCGCGGCCTATCGCCTGACCCGCCGGGCTCTGCGGGGCATGCTCCGCGCCCGGGCCGGACGGATCGTCAACATCGCCTCCGTGGCCGGGCTCCGGGCCAATCCCGGCCAGTCAAACTACGCCGCGGCCAAGGCGGGACTGATCGCGTTCACCCGCACGGCGGCGGTGGAGGTGGCGCGGCGAGGCGTGACGGTAAACGCGGTGGCCCCCGGTTGGATCGAAACAGACATGACGGCCGGCATCTCCAAGGATCTGCTCGCGCTCGTGCCCGCGCGGCGGGCGGGAACCCCCGAGGAGGTGGCGGCCTGCGTACGCTTCCTGGTCTCTGCCCCGGCCGGATACGTCACCGGAGCCGTCCTCAGCGTGGACGGCGGCCTGGCGGCCTGAACCGGAATGCCCTCGCACCACAGGCACACCATCGAGAGGAGCTGAAATGCCAGCACTGACCACCGAGCAGGTCGAGTCCCGCGTTATCGAGGCTCTGGCCAGCTTCGGCCCTGATCCTGAACAGATCACCCGCGACTCCACGTTCGAGGAGCTGGACATCGACTCGCTTGACCTGGTCGAGCTGGCCCAGATCGTGGAGGACGAATACGGCGTGGTCCTCAAAGGGGAGGACATGAAGGAGCTCAAGACGGTCGGCGATGCCATCGACCTGATCGTGAGCAAGGCGGGTTAGAGCCGTCCCTTGAAGCCCTCCGTAGTCGTCACCGGAGTGGGAGCCGTCACGCCGCTGGGCGTGGGCGCCCCGAGCCTGCACGAGCGGTGGGCCGCGGGAGTGTGCGGCATCGTGGACGGCGCCGGCGCCTGTGGCGACTTCACCCCGGCGGACTTCCTCACCGTCAAGGAGATCCGGCGGCTGGACCGCTTCGCGCAGCTGGCCGTGGTGGCATCCGATGAGGCCATGCGCCAGTCCGGATGGTCCGAGGAGCTGCCGTACGACCCCCTGCGGACCGGGTGTGTGCTGTCAACCGGGATAGGCGGGTTGCACACCGTGGAGTCCCAGCATGACGTCCTGCGGGAGAAGGGCGCGAAGCTGATGTCGCCTGTCGGCATCCCGGCATACATGCCCAACGCCTCCGTGGCCGCGGTCTCGATGCGCCACCACCTCCAGGGGCAGAGCTTCGGCGTGGTATCGGCCTGCTCAGGCGGGGGCCATGCCCTCGGCACGGCCATGCGGATGATCCAGTGCGGCGACGCCGATGCCGTCCTGGCCGGCGGCTCGGAGGCCACCCTGACCGAGTTCGCCTTCGGCGGGTTCAACGCCATGCAGGCCCTCTCCCCGACGGGCATCTCGCGGCCCTTCGATGCCCGCCGGGACGGGTTCGTGATGGGGGAGGGGGCGGCCATGCTGGTGCTGGAGGAGGCCGAGGCGGCCCGCGCCCGGGGCGCCGCCATCCTGGGTGAGCTGGCCGGCTTCGGGTCCACCTCGGACGCCTACCACCTGACTGCGCCTGAGCCGGACGGCGGTCCGGCGGCCCGGGCGATCGAGCTCGCGCTGCGCGACGCCGGCGCCGACCCCGCCGACGTGGCCTACGTCAACGCCCACGGCACCTCCACGCCGCTCAACGATCCCGCCGAGACGGCGGCGATCAAGCGGGCGCTGGGCGAGGAGCAGGCCAGGAGGATTCCCGTCTCGTCCACCAAGTCCGCCATCGGGCATCTGCTGGGCGCTGCGGGCGCCGTGGAGGCCGTGGCCACGCTCCAGATATTGCGGACGCGAGTCATCCCGCCCACGCTGGGATACGAGGTCCCAGACCCCGCCTGCGACCTGGACTACGTCCCGGGCGAGGCCCGGCCGCTGCTCCCGGCCAACGGCGGCCCGACGCTGGCCATCTCGAACTCGTTCGCCTTCGGAGGGCACAACGTGACCCTGGCGCTTCGAGGAGTGGCTGCTTGATCCTGGCCGGCAAGCGGGTCCTGATAACGGGCGTCATCACCAAGGATTCGATCGCCTACCACGCCGCCGAGCGCGCACAGCGTGAGGGCGCCTCCGTGGTGCTGACGAGCTTCGGGCGGGTCAGGCGGTTGACCGAGCGGGCGGCCCAGCGGCTGCCCGAGCCGGTCGATGTGCTGGAGCTGGACGTCAACAAGCCTGAGGACGTGGCCGGTGTGGCCTCCGAGCTGGGCGAGCGCTGGGGCGGCCTGGATGGCGTCCTTCACGCCGTCGCCTTTGCCCCCGAGGATGCGATCGGGGATCAGTTCATGACAGCTCCGGCGGAGAGCGCGCTCGAGGCGTTCCGGACGAGCGCGTTCTCGCTCAAGGCGCTGGCCGCGGAGCTGGCCCCGCTGATGGACGCCGGAGGCAGCTTCGTGGGGCTGGACTTCGACGCCTCGGTGGCCTGGCCGGTCTACGACTGGATGGGGGTGGCCAAGGCCGCCCTTGAGTCGGTGTCCCGGTATGTGGCCCGGGACCTGGGGCCCTCGGGCATCCGCGTCAACCTGGTGGCGGCCGGGCCGCTGGGGACCGTGGCCGCGCGGGGAATCCCTGGATTCGAGGATCTGGCGGGTCTGTGGTCGCGCCAGGCGCCGCTGGGCTGGGACATCGAGGATCCCAGCCCGGTGGCCGACACCGTCTGCTTTCTGCTCTCCGATTACGCCCGCGGCATCACCGGGGAGATCGTGCACGTCGACGGCGGGTTCCACGCCGTGGGTGCCCCGGGCGATCTGTGAGCTCGGTCCGGCGCCTCACGTCCCGGCCGTCCAGCCGAAGGAGACGGTGGTCGGGTTCGGCATGCCGTTGTCCACCAGGATGCCCACGGCGAGCAGTGCGCCGGAGGGGATCATCCCCGTGGTGAGGGTGTCGGTACAGGTGGTGTTGAGGTCGAGAACCTTGCAGTTGGGAGTCGCCACGGCGCTGCCGTTGACGAAGATCTTGATGATCCATCCACTTCCCATTCCCGGTGCCGTACCCAGGCGGACCTGGAGGTTGCTCGCCGTCATGGCGACTGCGGGGCTTACGACCTGGGCGATGGCCAGGCTGGCAGTCGGTGCGCTGACGCCCACCGGCGCCAGATACTCGCTAGTGGTGACGTCCGAGGCGGCGCTACCGCCCATCATCGGCGAGAGAGGCGAGCTGCAGGTGACGCTGCCCATTGGGTCGATTGAGCCGATGCCCTTGCCGCCGCCGCAGGAGCCGCCGACCCGAAACTGGACGACGCTGGGATTCGCGCTCAGAGTCGCGTTGCCCGAACTCGCCCCGCCGCTCAGGCCCGATCCCGGCGAGACCTGCGTGATCGTGCCCTGGCCGAAGGCCTGGCAGGTGGGGGCTCCGGTGGAGTCCACGGCCCGCATGGCCTCGCCGCTGGAGCACCCGGTGGCGATGCGCCGCTGGTAGGCGGAGGGACCCCGGCCGCCGAGATGGGCGGCGTTGGGCACCACTCCGAGCGTCGACTCCTTGATCTTCGCCCCGGTCAGGGTGTTTGCCGCGACCTTCGGGCCTGTGACGGCACCGTTCTTGAGCTGGGGGGTGCCGACGGAGTTAGCCGGCAAGGCGGACGCGGCGGCGAACGCCGTGCCGCCCAGCGCGACGAACAGCGCCGCGTAGGCCACGGCGTTGCCACGGGCGTGGGCTGAGAGCTTGCGGATCACCTGGGACCCTCCTTTTGGAAGAAGGCGGGTCCAGTAGGCCCCCTGCCAACCATCGCCCCCGGAATCCGCCCCCGGTTTACACGGGCGATCCTGACACCGTGGGCGTCGCGGGTCAACCCCTGCTGCTATCTAAACAGGTCCTCGGCCTCCGGGCGCAGGAGCACAGCTGCTCCCGGCCCGTCCTCGGCTGTCACGTGCCGTCCTGCCCCCCGGACCAGCACCACCGGCTGGCGGCTGTCCTTCGTCCGGGCCAGGTCGGCCGCAGCAGCCAGCTCGTCGGCGACGGCGATCCAGGTCGCCTTCAACTCGCGGCCGAGAGAATCCGTGCGCCCACGCCAATCCTCCAGCGGCTGCAGTCCTGCACAGCCCACGGCCACGTCGCACTGGCCGTGACGCCAGGCTCGCCCGAACGAGTCCGTGATCAGGATTCCCGGTCTGACGCCGGCGAGCTCCTGGATGCGGCGCCGCAGGGAGCACGCGGAGGCATCGGGGTCCGCCGGGAGAAGCAGGACCGTGTCCTGGCCGGGAACGTTCGAGGCGTCAACCCCGGCGTTGGCACACACGAAGCCGTGGTGGGTGAGGCAGATCAGCACCCCGCGGCTGGCCCGCAGCACCTCTCGTGACTCGTCCAGAACGACCTGCACCATGCGTGGGTCCTTGTCGAGCTCCTGAGCCAGCTGGCTTGCACGGTCTCCTGGTTCGACCTCCGGCAGTCTCCGGCATCGTCCCTCGGCCTTGGAAACGATCTTGTGGGCCACTACCAGGACATCGCCGGACTCAAGCTCCTCGCCGTGGTCCCGGAGTGCCCGCGCGATCAGCGCCGCCAGGTCGTCTCCGGCCTCGACCTCGGGGAGACCCTCGAGCGCGGTCGCCCTCAGCACGCTGACAGCTGGCCGAGCAGCCGACGGGTCTCAGGCGCGCGGTCGCCCACTCCGGCGAGTGACTCCAGGTCATCGAGGGTGTCGATGTCCAGGGCCAGCGAGGGCACCTCGGCCACCTCGGCGCTCACATCGTGGGCCGCTGCCAGCTCAAGATGGCGCTGGCAGCTACCCGGGCCGAACGATGACGCCAGCGCGTCGGGCGGGGTCAGCAGCAGGGCATTGGTTCCGGTCCCGTGCCGATCCGGAACCACCAGGACCGAGGGGATGCTGACCTCTCGCCGCAGCAACTCGTCGAGCTCGGACGGGTCGAGTGCCGGACAGTCTCCCGGGACGAGGAGGGCCCGCTCGGCTCCGCGGGATCGGGCCGCCTCGACTCCCAGGGCGGCGGCGGCGTTGTGCCCGGTCTCGCGGTCCTGGAGCACCTCTGCCCCATGTGCGACCGCGATCGCCCGTGCAGTCGGCGATGCCGTGACGACCAGGATTCCGTCGACCGACGTGGTCCGCAGAGATGAGATCACGTCTCTGAACATCGCCTCCACCAGGTCCTCCCGCGGCGCCGGAGGAAGGCTCTCACGCAGGCGCTGCTTGGCAGCCGGAAAGCTCTTCACGGGCAGGATGGCGAACGTCCGCATGGGCCGCGAACGCTATCGGCCGAGGGTCTGCGCGAAGGTCAGCGTCTCTTCGGCCACGCGCCTGCGGGCCGAGGGGCTGTCCATCAGCACGTCGGTCAGCAGAACGGGAACGGCGTCGGTCTGCTCATCGGCCACCAGGCCATCGACCAGGTCCTCGTAAAACGAGGCGATGCCGGCACTGGACAGTGGTCGGCCCGCCCAGCGCAGGAACGGCTCGGTGGGTCCCTTGACCACGGCCCCTGAGACGAGCGGGCTGACCGCCACCACCGGCGCCGCCGCGGCGGCCATGGCGCGGCGGAGCCCCGGGATGGCCAGGATCGGCCCGATCGAGATGACCGGATTGGAGGGCCCGATGACGATGGCCCTGGCCGCTCCCAGCGCCTCCAGGACCTGCGGTGTCGGTGCCGCCGCCCGAGCGCCTCGATAGTCCACATCCTGGACGTCCTGCTCGCCGCTCGTCCTGATCATGAACTCCTGGAAGGGCCACCAGCGGCCGCCGGCCATGACGCGAGTGCGCACGGCCTGGTCGCTCATCGGCAGCACCTGGGCCTGTACCTCAAGGGCCGCGGCGATCCGCCGCTGGGTCTCGGTCAGGCTGAGGCCCTGGGTCAACCATTCCGCGCGCTGCACGGCCACAGCCAGGTCACGGTCGCCCAAGCTGAACCAGACCTCCCGCCCAATCTCAACAAGGCCGTCCCTCACCGCAAACGTATCCCCGGCCAGGCCCCAACCGCGCTCGCCGATCCGGTCGGCCAGCCAGAACGTCACCAGGTCCGGGTCAGGGGACACGTAGCCGCCGTAGATCTCGATGTCGTCACCCGTGTTGGCGATCACGACCAGATCCTCGCCTCCCACGACGTCGAGCATTCCCCGGGCCAGCTTTGCACCGCCGGTGCCGCCCGCCAGGACGACGACCGGGCCGCTCACAGCCCCGTGATCTTTATGCCCGCGCGGACCTTGTGGCGGACGTTGATCGAGATGATCAGCGGTGTCAGCTGCTCGACGATCCGTGACATCTCAAGCGGCCCGCAGTCCACGGGCCGCAGGCCATCGATCAGGCCGATCAGGTCGGCCAGCTCAGCCTTGTCCTCTGCCCGGTCGCCACACATGAGGACGTCCTCGTCCAGCACGTGGTCCAGGTCGGTGAGAAGGGATGCGCTGACGGTGTGAAAGGCGCTGACCACACGCACGCCGGGCGGCGCCATCTCGCGGGCCTGCTGGGCCGCCGATCCCTGCCACACGCCCAGCGTCCGCGTGGCCTTGCCGCTGACGGCGGCAGCCAGAGGAACCGTGGTGTCCACCAGGAGCTGCCCCTCGCTCAGGGCGTTCTTCAGGTTGGTCAGGTTCTCTGACTGGTTTCGGAAGGGCACGGCCAGGATGACGATCGGGACCCCGTCCACGGCGGCGGCGTTCTGATCGCCCTTGAACGAGCCATCGGGCACCGCCGCTGCGGCTCGCCCGGCGGCCTCCTGGGCTCTGCCCTCGTCACGTGACCCGATCACCACGGGGACTCTCGCCCGGCCCAGGCGGACGGCCAGTCCAAAGCCCAGGGCGCCCGTCCCGCCGACGATGCAAATACTCGGAAAACGCGAGCCGGTCATCGGCGGCGGAGTGTATGGTTCCCGGCAGCATGGGGGGTTGGACGGATTGGGGCGCGAAGACGGCCCGGCGGATGACCGGAGGACTGGCGCTGGCTGCTGCGCTGGCCGCACCCGCCGCCGCCAGCGCTGCCAAGCCTCGAGCCCGGGAGCCGCTGAAGGTCCAGACGGCCTCCCTCAGCCAGGGGGGACGGAAGCTCTACTGGCGCCTTCGGCTCACCAGGCCGCTCTCCCTGTCCAAGCTGCAGCATGAGCGCCGCTCGCTGTGCCTGTTGATCGAGGCTCCGCCGCACGGGCACGTCACCGGGCAGCTGTGCGCCAGACCGCCAACCGGTCACCACACCGGTCCCACGGTCGTCTACTCCAAGATCCAGAACGGCCAGGCGCAGGCACGCCAATTCGTCCCGGCCAACGTCACCAGGCCGCACCGCAACGAGCTGGACGCCGTGTTCCTGCCGTCCGACGTGGGCCTGGGGTATCGGAAGCTGTACTGGCAGGTCCGCAACACGGTGAATGAGCCGAGGTGCACGCGTCACAACCCGCGCAAGCCAGGGTGCGTGAGGCTCTATCCCCACCACCCGCGGGGCCTGCGCCTGCACGTCCCGCAACTGGTCCGGTGTGAGCCCGGTGGCCAGTCGCTCGTCTTCCACGGGCCCTCCAGCCGCCACGAGGTGGCGTTCACGTTCGACGACGGCCCCTGGGGCGACCCGCCGACCTCACAGTTCCTGGATGTGCTGGAACGCAACCATGTCCCGGCCACGTTCTTCGAGATCGGGGAGCAGATCAGCCCATATGACCCCGGTGGAACACTTGAGCGCCGGATGCTGGCCGACGGGGACCTGATCGGCGATCACACCTGGTCGCATCCGGACATGACGGGGCTCTCATCATCCGAGCAGCGGTCGCAGCTCGAGCAGACGGCCAGCGCGATCACCCAGGCCACCCACGGCTTCCACACCTGCCTGTGGCGCCCGCCATACGGTGCGGAGAACAGCGAGGTCGTCTCGCTGGCCCGCTCGCTGGGTCTGATCACCATCCAGTGGGATGTCGACCCGCAGGACTGGAGCACCCCGGGCACCGACACGATCTACCAGCGCGTGGTGTCCGGGGCCCACAACGGAGCCATCATCCTCCAGCACAACGGGGGCGGGCCGAGGCAGGAGACCCTGGATGCGCTGCCGCGTGAGATCGCCACCCTGCGCGGCCAGGGCTATCACTTCGTGACCCTGGCGCAGATGCTCGGGCTGCGGCTCATCTATAAGTAAGGGCATGAGCAGCCCGCTTCCGGAGCGCGTACGGGTGCGCGAGGTCGGCCCGCGTGACGGATTCCAGAACGAGCCGGAGATCGTGGATACGGACGAGAAGGTCCGCCTGATCGAGCTGCTCGGCGGCGCCGGACTGAAGCGGATCGAGGTCACCAGCTTCGTTCGCCCCGACGTGATCCCCCAACTGGCCGATGCCGAGCAGGTCCTGGAGGCGGTCCGCCTGCCTGAGGACGTGGCGGTCAGCGTGCTGATCCCCAACGAGCGGGGGCTGGAGAGGGCGCTGCGCCAGCGCGAGCGCTTCCGGGAGATCAACGGCTTCCTGTCGGCATCCGAGACCCACAACGGGAAGAACGTGGGCCGGACCGTGGCCGAGTCGCTGGAGGGGCTGCGGCGGACCTTCGCCCTGGCGCGGCAGGAGGAGCTGCGCTGCGAGGGGGTCATCTCGACCTCATTCGGATGCCCGTACGAAGGACACGTGCCGGTGGAGCGAGTCCTGGACATCGCCCAGGCACTCGCAGGCGCCGGCTGTGAGGAGGTGGCCTTCGGTGACACCACCGGAATGGCCAACCCCGTACAGGTCCGCGAGTTCTTCACGGCTGCCTTCCGGGCCCTGCCCGGCGTGGAGCTCACGGCGCATTTCCATAACACCCGGGGCCAGGGCCTGGCCAATGTGCTGGCAGCCCTGGAGGCGGGCGTGGAGAGCTTTGAGTCCTCGTTCGGCGAGCTGGGAGGCTGTCCGGTCCCGGCCGGGGCCACGGGCAACATCGCCACCGAGGATCTGGTGTCGATGCTCCATGAGATGGGGATCCAGACGGGGATCGAGCTGGCCGCCCTGATCGAGGCCTCCAGGGCCGCCCAGAGCGTCCTCGGTCGGCCGCTGGGCAGTCACGTCCTCTCGGCTGGCCCCGTCCAGTGGGAGGAACGCGCATGAGCCTCACTGATCGCAGCGACTCGTTTCAGGACGCCGTAGAGCGGGCCCGGCAGGGCGGTCCGGAACGCCATCGGGACAAGGCCGCCTCTCAGGGCAAGCTCCCCACGCGGGAGCGGGTCGCACTGCTGCTGGACGAGGGGTCCTTCTCGGAAGAGGGGCTCCTGGCCAACTGGGATCAGGAGGGGCTGGGGGCGGACGGGGTGGTCACGGGGCTGGGCACCGTAGGTGGCCGTCCGGTGGCTGTGATGGCCAACGACCCAACGGTGAAGGCCGGCTCGTGGGGCCCCAAGACGGTGGAGAAGATCCTCCGGATCCAGGAGCGTGCGCTGTCGCTGCGCGTCCCCCTGGTCTATCTGGTGGATTCCGCCGGCGCCCGGATCAACGAGCAGGTGCAGATGTTTCCCGGCCGCCGCCACGCCGGGCGGATCTTCTTCAACCAGGTTCGCCTGTCCGGGGTCGTGCCCCAGGTCTGCGTCCTGTTCGGCCCCAGCGCAGCCGGAGGCGCCTACATACCGGCCTTCTGCGACATCGTGGTTATGCGAGACGAGAACGCCTCCATGTATCTCGGCTCACCGCGCATGGCCGAGATGGTGATTGGGGAGAAGGTCACGCTGGAGGAGATGGGCGGAGCTCGGATGCACACCTCCAAGAGCGGCTGCGGCCACGTGCTCGTCGCCAGCGACGAGGAGGGAATCGAGTTCGCGCGGCGCTACCTGGAGTACTTCCCGACCTCGGGCGCCGGTTCGCCTCCGCCTGCCCCCCCGGCCGAGCCCGCGGGGGAGAAGCCGATCAGGGAGCTGATACCGGCCGATGAGAACAAGCCCTTTGACATGTTCGAGCTCCTGGATGGGCTGGTGGACGGCGGATCGTTCCTGGAGATCCACGGACGGTGGGCCCGCGAGGTCATCGTCGGCTACGCCAGGCTGGATGGCCGCGTGATCGGGATCGTGGCCAACCAGCCCAAGGTGAAGGGCGGGGTCCTGTTCGTGGATTCGGCGGACAAGTGCGCCCGGTTCATCTGGACGTGCAACGCGTTCAACATCCCGCTGCTGTTCCTGGCTGACGTCCCCGGTTTCATGATCGGCACCCAGGTCGAGCGCGAGGGAATCATCCGCCACGGCGCCAAGATGATCAGCGCGGTGTCGGAGGCCAACGTGCCGAAGATGTCGGTCATCGTCCGGAAGGCCTACGGGGCCGGGCTCTATGCCATGGCCGGCCCGGCGTTCGATCCCGACTGCTGCATCGCCCTACCCACGGCCTCGATCGCGGTCATGGGCCCCCAGGCGGCGATCAACGCCGTCTATTTCAACCAGCTGCAGGCGATTGAAGACCCCGCCGAGCGCGCGGCTCGAACCGAGGAGCTGCGAGCGGAATACGCTCAGGACATCGACATCCTGCACCTGGCCTCGGAGATCGTCATCGATGCCGTGATCCAGCCTGAGGACCTGCGGCAGGAGCTGATCCGGCGCTACGTCCTGGCCGAGGGCAAGCACCGGGAATGGCCGGAGAAGCACAATCCGGTCACGCCGGTCTAGCTGCCAGAGGTCTGCGGCGCGGGGGAGAGGGTGGGGCGTCCTGGAGCGCTTCGTCGATGGCATCGACGAGCATCAGGACGAACTGCACCGCCTGATCGTGCGGGCGCTCGGCAACGGCTGACGCCAGGTCGGTGGGGCGATGACTTCGAGGCACCAGGTCGCGCTCGTCAAGGCACCCGACGGCGATGGCCGGAATCCCGGACCGGCGGGCCTGAAGGGCGGGGGCGGTACCCCGGCCGCTGTGCGGCCGAGCGTTCAGGTGAGGCTGCTGGAGCGCGACCTGCCTCGCCAGGGCCACCAACCGGCGTCCGTAGCGGAGCGGCAGCAGCGAGCCATCGCTGCGCCACCAACGCACCGTGCCGGCGCCACACGGGGCGATCCCCATCACGACCGTGTTCGTCCGGCGGTGGCTGGAGCGGCGATTGCGCAGGTGATGGTGGAGCCCAACGCCCTCGCCATCGGCGGCGCCGGTGAGCACGACCTCCACGTCCAGGTTCCGCGGAGGCGAGACGCCCAGGGCGCGAGCCACGGCCACGGCGACGGCCACTCCGCTTCCGTTGTCGCCGGCGCCGGGAGACCAGGCTGAGGTACCCATCTCCAGCAGGACGGCGAACACCAGCAGGAGCCCGATCGTGGGCACGAGCTGCGCGGCCCCGATGCCGCTCGAGCGATGGCCCTCGGCTCGCAGGATCGCGATGGCCAGGACAACCAGGATCGCGATGCAGAGCCAACCCGTCCAGCCGGGAACGAGGGCCCGCGTCGCCCGGCGCACGCGACTCGTCAGGCTGCGCAGGGTGTCTCTGTAGATGAGGCTGGTCCGGCCCGCGTCGTAGTTGGCCGTGATGACGAGATGCAGGTGGCCGTCCGCGGTGCTTTGGCCGTCGCGGTCCGCGTCACCACCGCTCGACGGGAGCAGGCCGACCACGTTCTGACTGGCGTGCTCCCGGGTCAGCCTTCGTCCGGGGGAGACACCGGTCAGCGAGTCGGCGATCACGAACACCAGCGCCGCCAGCAACATCGCGCCACCCGCTCGGGGAGAGGCCACGGCCACCAGGCTCCCGGCCAGGGCCAGCGCCGCATGCCAGGCCTGAGCCAGCGCCCAGTTGGGACGACACCAGAATGGCTCCACGGTCACTGTGCGCCGCCGTCCCGCCATCTCGCGGGCGAGCCATGTTGCGGCCCGGCGCTCGGCATCGGTCCCGGCTCCCCGGCCGGTGAATGACTGAAGCCTCGTGATGATCTCGAGTCCGCTCATGGGCCGGGCCGATGATCGCACCCCGTGACGCGAGCGCCGCCGGCAGGCATTCCGTCACGCGCGCGCCGTCGGCGGGCATCGGATACAAACCCGGACCATGCCGGAGCCTGACGAGCAGGCGCTCCTGTCCGTGGCCCACGAGGCCGCGCGGGCTGGGGCGACGGAGTTGCGGGCGCGCTTTGGTCGGCGCGCCGACGGCGTGCAGACCAAGAGCACCCCCACCGATCTGGTCTCCGAGGCCGACGTGGCAGCGGAGCGGGCCATCCGTGAGGTGCTCGGGCGCCGCCGGCCTGAGGACTCGATCCTGGCCGAGGAGGGCGGCGCCACCGGCGGAGCGGCAGGCGATGACGGACTGCGCTGGGTCGTCGACCCCCTGGACGGGACGATCAATTTTCTGTTCGGAATTCCCGCCTTCGCGGTCAGCCTGGCCTGCGAGGACGCCTCCGGGAAGCTGGTGGGGCTGATTCTTGACCCGGTGAGAGACGAGTGCTTTTCGGCCACGCGCTCCTCCGCCGCCACGCTGAACGGCGAGCCAATCCAGGGCTCTGAGCGCACCGACCTGGGCCGGACCCTGGTGGCCACGGGCTTCGGTTACGACGCCCGCGTCCGGGCTCGCCAGGCCGCCGTGGTGGCCCGGTTGCTGCCTCGGGTGCGAGATATCCGGCGGGTCGGCGCCGCGGCCCTCGATCTGGCCTGGGTCGCGTGTGGCCGGTTCGATGCCTACTACGAGCGGGGCGTGCAGCCCTGGGACGTGGCCGCCGGGGCCCTGATCGCCGCCCGGGCCGGGCTGGTGGTGCGGACGCTCCCCGCCGCGGATGAGGATGCCGCCGGGATCGTGGCCGCGCCCGAGGGCGTGATCGAGGAGCTATTTGAGCTCGTCGTGAGGCCGTAGGGCCAGGCCGCCCCTGCCTGGGCGGTCCGCGCATGCGGTTGGCGGATCCCAGCACGCGATCTGGTACGAGCAGAGCGTCGTACGAGCAGAGCGTCTGAGTGCCGAGGATCGCACGAGCAGAGGATCGTACGAGCGGAGCGTCTGAGTGCCCTTTTTTGCGCACTCGACCCGCGCCCGCGCGACCACGCGCAGAAAGGGGCGATATACGCCCATTTCTGCGCGCGCTGCCGTGGGGGATGATCGAAAGGAACAAAAGGGGCGAGCCAGGTCGATGCGCCGCTCGAACGCTCCGCCGCCCAAGCCCCAGACCGACCCGAGCCGCAGACCTGCCCGAGCACAGTGCCGAACGTCGCAGGATCCTGTGGCACGCTTGACCGAGTGACGGTAGGCGCATTACTGACCCCCTGAGCCGCTGGATCGAACCGCCGGGCCGGCCGTACACTCGTAGCGCACGCGGCGGTGGCGGAACGGCAGACGCGGTGGACTCAAAATCCACTGTCCGAAAGGACGTGGGGGTTCGAATCCCCCCCGCCGCACTGCGATAACTCACGTCGTGGGCCCGTCCGCTTGACAATCGCGCTCCGGATCGGCTTAGGTTCGGTAGGACCGTTTCCTAACACGGGGGTTGGGCGCAGCATGAATCGACCTGGCCGTATTGCGATCCTGATGATGGTGGTGACCATCGTCAGCGCCATGTCCGCCGCAACCGCGGGCGCCGTCCCGCCGCCGTTTGGCGGGCTGACACAGCGCGCCGGAGCGGCCGGGTGCATCACGGAGTTCACGCTCGCGTCCTGCGCCACGAAGGACGTCCTGTTCGCCCCGACCCGCGTGACCGTGACTCCTGACGGCAGGCAGGTGCTGATCGTCGATCACAACAACATCATCACCTTCAACCGGAATGCCCACGGGGCCCTCACGTACGCGCGCTGTCTGAGCGACGATGGCTCATCCGGAGCCAGCACCCCGTGCGAGAAGGAGCCGCTGGTCAAGGGAGTGATTGAGCTGGCGGTCAGCCCCAATGGCAAGCAGGTCTACGCTGTGGAGGACGGGCTGGGAATGGGAGTCCTCTTGATCTTCGACCGGGACTCCGCAACGGGAGCGCTCAAGCTGAGCGGCTGCTACACGGAGAACGGCGGCGTCATCTGTCTGGCGGCGAAGGGCCTCCAGCACCCGGCCTCGGTCGCGGTCAGCCACGATGGGAACGCGGTCGCGGTGGGCGGCGAGAACGCGGTGACGGTCTTTGCCCGCAATCCCCAGACGGGGAAGCTCTCGGACGAGGGCTGCATCAGCAGCAGCGATCTCGACTGCACGGCCGGGAACAGCGACTATGGCGACGTCGAGGCCGTGGCGTTTGCGCCCGACGACCGTGCGGTCTACGGGACCGCACGGTCAGGAGACGCGATAGAGGTGGTCCGCTACAACCCCGCCACTCATCTGGTCGCTCCCCTCCAGTGCCTGACCGGGAGCTCGCCCACCACCGGATGTGTGACGTCCAATCCCGCCGGCTACCCCGACACCGTCACCGTTGGTACCACGGTCCCGTTCGTCTACACGTCCTCCTTCAACAGGTCGGCTGTAGCAACGTGGAGGAGGGCGCCTGACGACAGGCTGAGCTTCGTCTCCTGCCGAAGCTTCACGGGCGATGTTGACCCGGCCACCGGCGTGTGCACAAAGGACTACCGACTCCAGCAGGTCTACCAGGTTCTGGTCAGTCAGGATGGCACCCGCCTCTATACGGTCGCGGACCGCGGGAATCCAGATCAGGGATCCCAGGACGTCGCGGTCTACGCTCGCAGCCCCAACGGCGCACCCACCCCGCTTCGCGATCCCTACAGCTGTTGGGCCGAGGCTGACGAGGGGCCCGAGGGCGGATGCAAGCCGGCCCGAGCGCTCAACGATCCCGCCTGGGCGGCGTTGCCGCCGTCGGGTGCGCAGCTCTATGTCGCCGTCTACTCCGCATCTCCCGGCGGCGCAGCCCTGGACACCTTCGACCGGGAGGTTGGGCCCTCCTGCGCCGCGTCGTCGGCCACCACCAGGTCCGGTGTCAAGGTCTCCGTGAAGCTCTCCTGTACCGACCTCAACGGCGATCCGTTGAAGCTGTCGATAGTGCGGGGCCCCCTGCACGGCAAGCTCGGGCCGATCACCGGGCGCCGCACCACGTACACGTCATCGCCCACGTTCACGGGCATTGACCACTTCACGTTCCGGGCCTCGGACGGAAGACTTCGCTCGACGCCGGCCGTGGCGACGATCAAGGTCACCGCACCCCCGGCCGTCGCCGTGGCCATCCGATCCCACCAGAGCACGGTCAGCCACGGGAAGGCCCCGATCAGGCTCGCCTGCTCCGGACCGGCAGGTCGCACGTGCGCGGGCACGCTCACATTTCTTCGGTCCGGATCGAAGCAGCGCCAGCTCGGCTCGGCCGGGTTCTCGATCCCAGCCGGCGGCCACGGGACGGTCCAGGTCCTCCTGAGCCGGGCGGCCAAGGCGCTGCTGGCCAAACACAGCTCGATCGTGGTGGTCGCGCAGGCCCGGTTCCACCCCAGGCCGGGTCAGAGCTCCGTGACCCGGAGCC